>NZ_DALZUO010000001.1:0-406006 GCF_032013335.1 Anaerospora sp.
GCGTTATTACTTCTTACATTGTTTAGTTTTCAAGGAACACGTTTTGTGTTTGCTGTTATCGCTTGTCGCGGTGACAGCTTATTTATGTTAACACAACCAATTTGTTTTGTCAACATCTTTTTTTGTTTTTCTTACCCGTTAGGGCTAGGCCGCTTGTTGACGGCTTACTTATAGTAACACAGCCTCATACACTATGTCAACACTATTTACAAAAAACTTTCTGCCGTTATCTGCGGCTTGCTTATACTACTATAGCAGCATGTAAATGTCAAGAGTCTGGCCGGTGTCCATACCGGCCAGACTCTATATTAGGATACTTTGATTTTCAACTGGTTAATTCCGGCGATATGCATATTCAGCGCCAGATCCTCCGGCTTTAATCCTAGTGCCAGGCCTATGAGCTGAGCTAAGTGCAGCACCGGCATTTCTTGACGGTATCCAACAGCAGCCTGGCCTTCAGGCTGGTTCATATCAAGCGACATTTGGCATAACGGACAAGGTGTAACAATACAGTCTGCCCCTGCTTTAACTGCACTTTGACAGGTCTCTCCAGTAATTTTGAGCATATCTTCATTTGCTGTATAAGTGGAATGAAAGCCACAGCATTTTAACTTAAAGTCAAAATCAACAGGTTCTGCCCCTACTGCACGAATAACATTTTCCAATGACTCCGGATTTGCATGATCTTCGAAGTTCATAATTGCAGGCGGTCTTAAGATGTGACAGCCATAATATGCAGCAACCTTTAGTCCTGTGAGTGGTTTCTTTACTTTTTCTTTTAGTCTTTCCAGCCCGTAATCGCGAATAATTGCCCATAAAAGATGAGTAATCTCACTCGATCCCCGATATGCAATTCCGGCTTTTGACAGGATTGCATTTACTTTATCTTTCTGCCCATCATCGAGTTTTGCCTTTGCTTTGCGCAGCATAAGCGTACAGGTGTTACAAACGGTGAGAAGCGGCAATTCCATTTTCTCGGCAAGAGCAATATTGCGGGCGTTAACTGCCGTACTGGTCAAATCATCAATATCTTGCAGATGCGAGGCCCCGCAGCATGTCCAGCCCGGAATTTCTACAAGTTCAATTCCCAGAATTTTAGCTACGGCAGTAGTAGCAATATAGTTTTCCTTTGAGGCCCCTTCCAAAACGCAGCCGGGGAAAAAAGCATATTTCATTATTTTTCACTCTCCCTTACTGCTTTAAGGATGGTTCTGATTTGATCATGCCCTTTGACTTTTCCGGGGAAATGGAAGGGATTTAATTTACCCCGCCGTAAAAGCCGAAGTGCCAGAGGGAACTTTTGCAAAGAGCCGATGATACCATCACTGCGCAAAGACAGTTTCATTTCATTCAGGCGACCGGTATCTTCAATATCTTTTAGAAAGGCAAAAGCATGGCGGGCACCTGGATTATTCCTGTACCCCATCTTGATCGAGGCCTGCCGGAGCCTAGCTATATCCTCTCCAGGAGAAAGCCCTTTGGGGCACTGAGTTGTACATTCAACGCAGTGCAGGCATTTCCATAAACCTTTATCAAGGATTGCCTTAATGCGTTCTTCATCTGCTTTATCTCTTGTGTCGGCGACGAACTTCCATACTTTTGCATAGGTGAAAGGTTCAAGAAAATCCTGATTATTTGCGCTCAGCTTATTGCATTCAGAAGCACAGGAGCCGCAAAGGATGCAGCCTGCCTGCACATCAATTTTTTTGAAATCGGCAGCTTGCTGCCGACAGCCTGTTGCTGCCGTAAATTCATCTTTGGGAATAAGCCAGGTTTTAGCAGCAGTCATCCGCTCTGTTTTGGGCTCCCAATCTATAACTAAATCGCGAACAACAGTGAAATTACCCAATGGTTCAATTGTTAGCTCAAAACCAAACCGCCGAATTACATCATCCAGCGGAGTCTCACAGGCCAGCATCGCTTGGCCGTTAACGCGGACTGAGCAGGCACCGCAAACAGCTGAACGGCATGCTGCTGTGAAAGTCAGAGTCGGATCAAGCTCTTCTTTGATCTTAATTAAACCCCATAATATCGTCTTTCCGGGTTGATGTTCAAAGGAGTATTCCTGCATATACGATTTTTTCCCATCAAACCGTCTAACCTTATACGTGATATGGTTCATTAATATCTCCTTTCTGCCGGTTGATATTTTGTTACTACAACTGGCCGACTGGTCAATTTGTACTGCTGTCCTTCAAGTGCAACAATCGTATGCTTTAAGAAATTCTCATCATCACGCTGAGGATAATCGTCCCGCAAATGGCAGCCTCTGCTTTCCTCGCGATATATAGCCCCCATTACTACAGCCTTCGCCATTGTCAGCATATTTCCCAGCTCAATGTAGTTGACAAAAGCTGTATTGAATAGCTTACTGCTATCGCCTACAACACATTGCTGGTATTCAGCAATCAGTTTGTCAATCTCCAGGCTTGCTTTCGCCAAATCAGCTGCGTTGCGGAATATGCCAACATCGTACCACATGGTCTCTGCCATACGGTCTCGTATGGCAGGCACGGTAGGTCCATTTTTACGGGCCACGGTTTTTTCAAATTTATCGCGCCACGAGTTTGCTGCCTTAGTTAAACTCTCTTCGCCTCCAAAGCCCCGTTCCCGTGCGCATTGACTTGCTCCCTGCCCGGCAATTTTGCCAAAGACCATAATATCCGCAAGGGAATTGCCTCCCAGCCGGTTAGCGCCATGGATAGATAAACACGAGGCTTCCCCTGCTGCAAAAACACCTTGCACAGCCGTCGCACAGGTACGATGATCGATAACATCGATGCCTCCCATGGTATAGTGACAAGTTGGACGGATAGGAATAGGTTCTTTAAGCGGATCAACCCGTTCAAATGCGATTGCTAAATCCCGAATCCCATGAAGCTTTTCGAGAATTACACTTTTATCCAAATGTGTGATGTCCACTACGACATAGGCATTCATTCCTTCGCCAAAGCCTCGTCCTGCCTTTATCTCGTCCTCAATCGCCTTCGCTACAACATCACGCGTGGCAAGCTCCATTTTTTCTGGCGCATAGCGTTTCATAAACCGTTCGCCATCTTTATTCAAGAGGTACCCGCCTTCACCGCGTACCGCTTCCGACATCAAAATCCCTGTGCTTGCCAGACCAGTAGGATGAAACTGAATCATTTCCGGATCTTTCAATGGTATACCTGCCCGGAAGGCTGCTGCCATTCCGTCACCGGTAGAAGTAAACGGATTAGTAGTGCGCAGCCAATACATCCGGCCTGCACCACCAGTAGCAATAACAATCGCTTTGGTTTTAATTGGAATGATTTCGCCGTCTTTCACCGAGAGAGCAACAACTCCCTGCAGTTGATCATTTTCTGTTACAATATCCAGAAGCTGACATTCACTGAGAATCTTCACACCAGCTTTCAGGCATTGTTCATACATGGTATGCAGCAACGCATGTCCGGTTTTATCCGCCGAATAACAGGTGCGCGGAGAGGATTGACCACCGAAGTTTCGCTGCGAGATACGCCCTTGCCCATCACGGGAAAACGGAACACCCAAATAATCTATTTCTAAAATTGTTTCAGGCGCTTGAGAAACAAAATACTCAATGGCATCCTGATCCCCCAAATAATCACTGCCTTTTACAGTATCAAAGAAATGCTTCTCCAGCGTATCATTAGGATCGGCATTTTTTACAGCACCGTTTATTCCCCCCTGAGCCATACCGGTAGCCGAGCGGGTAGGAAACATTTTTGTCATCAGACCGACACTAAGCCCTTCTTGACTGCCAGCCTCCAAAGCTGCCCTCATACCGGAGCCGCCGCTGCCGATAACAAGTACATCAAACGTAAGCATGAGTTCACCTCAATCGTTTTTTATAATCAAGGAGATTGGCCAGCCGGTCAATCTCCTTGATGCAATGATTATAGATCTTTACAACTTTTTGTAGGGTTTTTGCCCTTCCTCATAATAGTTGCGACCCTCACAGTCAATAGCGACTATTGCCGGGAAGTCAACAACTTCCATCCTTGCCAGCGCTTCCGGACCTAAGTCACCATAGGCGACAACATCGTAGGCTTTGATTGTTCGCGAAATCAATGCAGCAGCACCGCCAACACAAACAAAATAAACTGCGCCATTCTTTTTCATGCTGTCAACAACAGCATCGGACCTGTACCCCTTCCCGATCATGCCTTTGAGCCCTTTATCAAGCAGTTGGGGAGTATAAGCGTCACAGCGTCCGGCGGTAGTTGGTCCGGCAGAGCCAATCGGCTCACCTGGTTTGGCCGGTGATGGTCCCACATAATAAACAACCTGACCGGTAAGATCAACCGGCAAGTCTTCCCCCCTATCTAAAGCTTCAATCATCCGTTGGTGCGCGGCATCACGTGCAGCATAAATGACGCCGGAAATAAGAACGCTGTCGCCGGCATTTAAACTTTTTATAGTTTCATTAGTAAGCGGTGCAGTAATCTTTTTTTGTTCAGCCATCTTCTCTTCCTCCTTACAGCGTTATCTCGGCATGTCTTGTTGCATGGCAGTTAATATTAACGGCTACTGGCAATGAGGCGATGTGTGTGGGAAACCACTCAATATTAACAGCTAATGCCGTAGTACAGCCGCCAAGCCCTTGAGGTCCTATTCCCGTTTTATTGATGAGGTCTAATAATTCAGCCTCCAGTTTAGCGTACTCGGGATGCGCATTGCGCTCTGTCAGTGGGCGAATAAGCGCTTTCTTGGCAAGATAAGCAGCTTTATCCATAGTACCGCCAATACCGACACCAACAACAATCGGAGGACAGGTACTGGAACCAGCACTAATAATCGTATCTAATACAAATTTTTTCACTCCTGCAATACCGTCTGCAGGTACAAGCATTTTCAGGCCACTTTTGTTTTCACTGCCTGCACCTTTGGGCGCAAGCAATATTTTGATCTGATCTCCCGGCACACTTTCGAGATGAATAATGGCCGGTGTATTGTCGCCTGTATTTTTCCGGTTAAAAAGCGGTTCAGCTACCGCTGATTTACGCAGATACCCCTCAATATATCCCTTCGCCACTCCGGCATTAATAGCCGCTTCCAGTGTGCCGCCTTCGATATGAGCATCCTGACCTAACTCTACAAAGACGACCGCCAGTCCTGTATCTTGACACATAGGTTTATCTTCGTCTCTTGCAATACAGGCATTTTGCAGAATCTGACCAATAATATCCTTACCAAGAGGCGATTCCTCTTTTTGCTGGCCTTCTACCAGAGCATTATAAACATCTTCAGATAAATAATAATTAGCATCAATGGCTAGCTTTGCTACAGCATCCGTAATTGCTTGCGCAGTAATTGTTCGCATTTCGTAGACTCCTTTCATTTGTGTAGTAATTAATTCTCGCCTTTTGCCGCCATTCCTACCACAACCCAAGCACTTTCCACCAAATTGATCCAAATCCTACCCAAATGATTAGATTAATAACAGATATGATAAATCCTAACCGCCACCAGGTGTTTTGATCAACAAAACCTGCTCCAAAGTAAATAGGCGATGGGCCGGCGGCATAGTGAGTAAGAGACATACACAAATTAGACATAAAGCCTATTGCCAGAGCAGCTAAATAAGGCGGCGCACCTGCTGCCACCGCTACAGCAACAAATGCAGAATACATGGCGGTAATATGCGCCGTCAAACTGGCAAATGCATAATGGGCATATAAATACACAACTGTAAGGATAACAAAGGCCGGGACCCAGGGAATACCAGCAATGCTAGCTGCAACCGCTTTAGCAAACCACGGAATAAAACCAAGCTTAGACAGAAAATCTGCCAAACCAACCAAGCTGCCCATCCAGATCAACGTATCCCAGGCCCCTTTTTCCTCCAACACATCTTTCCATTCCAGTACTTCAGTTGCCAGCATAACAACGACAGCCAACATAGCAACGACAGTCGCATCCAATTTGGTATATTGTGAAGTACTCCATAATACTAAAGCTCCCACAAATACCATGGTAACAATTTTTTCACCCCGGCTCATAGCGCCCATTTTTTTCAGTTCTGATGCTGCAAGCGCTTTAGCCTCAGGAGTTTTGGTGATTTCTGGCGGGTAAAACTTATACAAAAAGTAAGGAACAACCAGAATAGAAATAAGACCGGGAACGGCTGCTGCAAGAGCCCATTGGCCCCAGGTAATTTGAATGTGTAATGCTTGAGCAGCTAATAATGCAATCAAAGGATTACCAGCCATGGAGGTAAGAAACATAGCGGAGGTAATTGTATTGCCTTGATAGGCGGTCTGCATAAGATAACTCCCTACCTTACGGGAGGAAACACCAGGCTCCGAATCAAATGCCGTACAAAGACTGCGCACGATCGGAAATATAATGCCGCCGGCACGGGCTGTATTCGAAGGCGTAGCAGGGCTGATGATTAAATCACTTAGGACCAGTGTATAGCCTAATTTTAAGGTACTGTCTCCAATAGCACGAATCAGCACATAGGCAATCCGACGACCTAGACCGGTTTTAATGAACCCTTTGGCGAATAGAAAGGCTGACACAATCAGCCAAATGGTGGTATTAGAGAATCCACTAAGTGCTTCAGCTGGTTTAAGTACTCCTACAAGGGCTGTGAAGGTTATGCTCGTTAATGCCACAGCACCGATAGGCATTGGTTGAAGAATAAAGCCGAAAATAGTTGCCACAAAAATGGCCATGAGGTGCCAGGCTTGGGGAGTTACCCCCTGGGGAACAGGAATAAACCAAATAATTGCGCCGAGAGCGACAGTGGCCAATGCCCGTACAATCTTACCGTTCATGACATACACTCCTCCTCATTTAGCTTACTAAACTACTGAGTTCTAATGAGCTATTGAAATACAAGTAATAACTCATAATTACTGTAGCATTTCTGACGCAATATTTAAAATATTCATAAGCTATGGTATAATAGCTTGTGGCTATCAGGCGTCAGCAAGCTATTGACAAGGAGGGTAATTAGGTGGAATTTAGGCAGTTAGAGTATTTTTACAAAGTAAGCAGCTTGCGAAATTTTACCCGGGCAGCCGAGGTGCTTCATATTGCCCAACCCTCTATCACCAACGCGATTCACAAGCTGGAAGATGAGCTGGGTCTGCAGCTTTTTGACCGGAGCCAAAAAAAAGTCATTCTCACTCCGGAAGGACAGGCCTTTCATTTGCGAGCTGAAAAAATCCTGTATGAGGTACAGCAGGCTCTGTCAGAAATGAATGATTTTAAGAATTTGCACAAAGGAACAATTAAGTTTGCTGCTCCGCCTATGATCGGGGCTTACCTGTTCCCTAATATCTTCACTCATTTCAAAAACACCTATCCAACTCTCGATCTCGCTGTATTTGAAGCAGGCTCTCTAGCTGCAAGAACAATGCTGGAAAAAGAAGAATTGGATTTGGGCATTATCATTTTACCTGAAAACAACCAGTCCTTAAACACCATTCCCATTACCAGAGAACAGATTATGCTGTGCGTTTCACCCGAGCACGCCATGAGTGATGCAGCCAGCATAGATTTTAAAAGCTTAAAGAATGAGTCCTTCATTATGCTGAAAGAAGAGTTTCTTCACCGGCAGTTGATCCTTGAAGAATGCGCCAAACATGACTTCAACCCGCACATCGTATTTTCCTCAAACCAGATAGAAACAATCAAAGCACTTGTGGCAAGTAATGTGGGGATCTCCTTCTTAATGAATATGGTCGTACGCAAACACCCGAATATTATCAGCATTCCCTTGTCTAAGCCGATTTTTATTACAATCGGACTCGCCTGGAAGAAGGACCGGTATCTCTCTAAAGCATCACAGGCCTTTATTGATTTTTTAACCACTTACGCCCGCCGCCTTCCTATAGAAGCAGCTAATTTTCATGACTCTAAAACAAAATAAAACCCGGACCGCTTAAGCGGCCCGGGTTCATTGTTTTTAATCACTATCCGTCTTCTTTTCAACAGTAGCCAAAGCTACTACTTTGTCTTCTACGCCCGTTCTCATGAGCGTAACGCCTTGCGTATTCCGGCTGATAACCGATATTTCGTCGATCTCAATCCGGATGACAATACCATCACTGGTAATCATCATTAACTCTTGTCCGGGACGTACCAGCTTGAGGCCTACTACCTTGCCGGTTTTCTCCGTTACTTTGAGATTAATGACGCCTTTACCGCCTCTGGACTGAGTACGGTATTCACGAACCAGTGTACGCTTGCCATAGCCTTCCTCACTGACAGTCAGCACCTCATTGTCCGGTTTGACTACGTCCACGCCAACGACCACATCACCCTCTTCCAGACTGATGCCTTTTACGCCGTGAGCAGTTCTTCCCATATTACGAACTTCTTTTTCAGCGAAGTGAATGGCCATGCCGTCACGAGTGCCCAATATGATATGCTGCTCGCCATTGGTGAGCTTAACATCAATCAAATCATCGTCTTCATCGAGATTGATCGCAATCAAGCCGCCTTTGCGGGCTGTATCAAATTCGGTCAGTTCCGTTTTCTTGACTATCCCCTTGCGGGTTGCCATGAAGAGGAACCGTCTCTCAGCGAATTCTTTTATCGGAATTACGGCAGTAATTTTTTCATTCTGCTCAAGCGGCAGCAGATTGACAACAGCCGTCCCCTTAGCCGTCCGGCTGGCTTCAGCAATTTCATATGCTTTCAGCCTGTATACGCGGCCCCGGTTAGTAAAGAAGAGAATGTTATGATGAGTAGTAGCTACAAACAAATGCACTACAAAATCTTCTTCTTTCGTACCCATTCCGGTAACGCCCCGGCCACCACGTTTTTGACTGCGATAGGTATCAATATTTAGCCGCTTGATATACCCCTGATGAGTAATGGTAATAACCACATCTTCAACAGCAATTAGATCTTCCACTTCCAGTTTGGAAACATCACTGGTTATAACCGTACGGCGCTCATCACCAAAGCGTTTCTTCACATCAAGCAATTCTTCTTTAATGATATTCATAATCTTGTGCTCGTCTGCCAGTATCGACTCCAACAGCTCGATAGTTTCCATTATATCTTTATACTCTTGTTCAATTTTAGCCCGTTCCAAACCAGTCAGACGTTGTAAACGCATGTCCAAAATTGCCTGAGACTGCTTTTCGCTTAAATGGAAGCCATCCATCAAGGCCGTTCTTGCTATATCAACGGTTTGCGACCGACGGATAGCAGCAATAACGGCATCCAAATTATCAAGAGCTATTTTTAAGCCTTCTAAAATATGCGCTCTTGCTCTGGCCTTTTCCAGTTCAAACTGAGTCCGACGAGTGATAACTTCTTTTTGATGTGCCAGGTAAAAACGCAGCACTTCCTGCAGATTCAGTACGCGAGGACGCCCGTCTACCAATGCCAGCATATTCACACCAAAAGAATCCTGCAATTGAGTGTGCTTGTACAGCTGATTTAAAATGACATCGGCATTAACATCACGACGCAGCTCAATAACTACGCGCATACCGGTGCGATCACTTTCATCTCTGAGATCGGTGATACCGTCAATAATTTTATCGCGAACCAAATTGGCAATGGTTTCGACGAGTTTTGCTTTATTGACCTGGTAGGGAATCTCGGTAACAATGATCCGGTTCTTGCCGTTAGACATGCGTTCCACGCGTGCCTGCGCCCGCATTTTCACACTGCCCCTGCCGGTAAGATAAGCCGACTTGATGCCTTCGCGGCCAAGAATAAGTCCTCCCGTCGGGAAGTCAGGCCCTTTGATTGCCATCATTAATTGTTGAATGGATACTTCAGGGTCATCAATCATCATAACCAGGCCATCTACTACTTCACCCAGGTTGTGAGGCGGAATATTAGTAGCCATGCCGACTGCAATACCTGACGAGCCGTTTACTAGCAAATTAGGAATCTTTGCAGGCAAAACGGTCGGTTCTTTTAATGATTCATCATAGTTAGGTACAAAATCTACGGTATCTTTCTCAATATCAGCTAGCATTTCAGCAGCAACACGGGACATACGGACTTCCGTGTACCGCATCGCAGCAGCAGAGTCACCGTCTACGGAACCAAAATTGCCATGACCATCAACCAGCAGATAACGGGTGGAAAAATCTTGAGCCAGACGCACACTAGCATCATAGACTGAGCTATCACCATGAGGGTGATATTTACCTAATACTTCACCGACAATACGCGCCGACTTTTTGTACGGTTTATTAGGAGTCATTCCCGCTTCATGCATAGCATAAAGAATACGACGATGAACCGGTTTCAATCCGTCGCGTACGTCTGGAAGCGCTCTCATGACAATTACACTCATAGCGTAATCAATATAGGAGTTCTTCATTTCGTCTTCTATCCGAATGGGCAATACCTTACCTAATCCAAAATCCACTATCTCACCTCAACCATATAAACATAGGCGCTTTAAACATATACATTTTCCCTATCGATACCAGAAATTCCTGCTTTTACTATAAGCATACCCAAAGAATGTTACTTGTAACCAATTTGCAGCCTCCACCATATAGTAAGAGGAAAGTTAATTATTACTTATGCCAAGGAGCTGACTATTTTGGATATCGGGTTTTTCTACGTGATCCTGCTGGCCATAGCCGTTAGTATTGATGGTTTTGTAGCCGGTGTGGCTTACGGATTGAAAAATATCCGCATGCCTTTTGCCTCGCTGGTCATCGTAGGCATAGTTGCCACTGTCCTAACGGCAATAGCGATGTTCTGCGCTTATGTACTAGGGAAGTTTATTAACACCAATACCGCCATTGTAATTGGTGCGCTGCTATTAATTCTATTGGGCACCTGGAGTCTTTTTCAACAATATCTAACCAGGAACGTCCCTTCATACGAGCTGGACGGGGAAGTGACAGCCCGTAAGCTCAGCATTTCCATCGGGCAGCTCGTAATCAGCATTGTAGCCAAACCAGAGACCGCCGATGTGGATCGTTTAGGCTGCATTAGTTCATTAGAGGCAGTTTTTTTAGGTCTTGCGGTCGGCTTAGATGCCATGGTTGGTACTTTTGCAGCAGCTCTTATGGGCGTATTACCAATCTACACACCACCCGCGGTTGGCATTACGCACATGATTTGCATTAGTTATGGCTGCTATGCCGCCAGCCGATTTATTCCTGAAAACTTAAAACGGCGCTTTCCCTATCTGCCGGGAGCACTGCTTATCTTTCTAGGCCTAATCCGGCTTGCCTAATTACTTTTATAGGAGGTTATTATGTTCTCGAGCTTTTTTTATGCCCTGTCGCTGGGGCTGGCAGTAAGCTTAGATGCGTTAGCCGCTGGCATGGCATACGGTATAAAGAACATTAAAATACCCTTTTCTTCTTTATGTATTGTCGGTGCCGTTACCTGCTTTTGCACTGCTTTATCCATGATTGCTGCCACAATGCTCAGCAATTGGATAGACACCCATTTTGCCATTATTGGCGGCTCGCTCTTGCTTATCGCCATCGGAGCTTTTAGTCTGTTTCAAGAATATTTTACTCGCGATGTAAAACATTATCATATCGAAGGCGAGGTCACCGCCCGCAAGCTTACCTTCGCAGTGGGAAAACTAGTCATCAGCATTATGGCTCGTCCCGAGTCGGCCGACTTCGACGAATCCCAAAGCATCAGCAAAGTCGAAGCCTTTTTTCTCGGCTTAGCCCTCGGGGTTGACAATATGGTTGCTACTTTTGCAGCAGCCCTAATGGGCTTGCTCCCCCTTTATACTCCGCTTATCATGGCAATCATCCAGATGGTTTTAATTATCAGCGGCATATATGCCTCTAACCGTTTTTTCACTGAAGAGTTGAAAAGTCGCTTTCCTTATTTACCTGGTGCTATTTTAATATTAATCGGCCTATTCAGATTAAAATAAAAAGAACGAGACTGTTGCACTAAAAAGGTGTGACGCTGTTATCTTCGTTTCCTTCCGCTTTTTCCGCTCGTCTCTTTGCCTTAATAGACAAAGAAAAAGAGGGTGTCACAAAATGCTTTTCAAAAAGCATTTTGCGACGCCCTCTTCCTTTATCCTTTTTGCCGGCTCTTTCTCGAACTCCAGAACAATTGAATACTCATTATAACAAAAAAGATGCTAAATACTTTCCGCAATATTGCCTCTGGCAATAAGTTAGCAATATACGCACCACAAACGCTTCCCGCTAACGCCCCTAATGCCAGCACTGCGGCAACAGGATAATGTATTAACCCGTTTTTGTGGTGCCTCCAGACTCCTACCAATGCGGTTGGTATCATTGCCACAATTGCAGCGGCCTGAGCCATATGCTGATTAAGCCCCATTAAGAATACTGCCGACACTACGAGAATTGCGCCTCCTCCAATCCCCAGCAATCCACTTAACACCCCGGTAACGACACCAGTTAAAATTGAAATAAGTACAACCATTACGAAAACCACATCCTTACTGCTAAGGCAAAAGTAAGTATGCCAAAAATACGCCGCAAGTGCTCAGGCTGCACTTTGGGCAGCAATGTCGAGCCAAGATAAGCGCCAGCCATCCCGCCTATCGCGAACAAAGCAGCCAGCCCGGTATCAAGCTGACCAAAAGATTGATATACGGCAGCACTCACAAATGCACTTGGAATCACTACTGCCAGAGAAGTGGCATTTGCCATATGCTGACTGAGTCCGAGAGTATATACCATACCCGGCACCATAATAATTGCGCCGCCAATACCGAGCAAGCCGCTGGCAATACCTGCTCCAAAGCCAATCAGCGTCGTTTTAATTAACTTCATCTTTGAACCTCCGCTTGAAAGCGCCTACATTCATTACCCGAATTCAATGGAGCCAGTTCCATAATCCAGACCCCAGAGATATCATACCGCTAACCGAAATAACTCCTAATGCCAGCTTACGAAACATTTGGCTATCTACTTTCGAAAACGCCTTTTCCCCCACCCAAAAGCCGATTAACAATGCCGGAATGCTAATAGCAACATTGGATGCGAGATTAGACACATTCAATGTACCCAGCAAGTAAGACAGGACCAAAGAAGCAGTGTTTCCCAAGACAAAATAACGGGCAAGGTTGGCACGTATGGTTTCTTTTTCAACTTCCTCATTCATATAGTACAAGACAATAGGAGGTCCATTCAGGCTGGTAGTTGAAGCCAGAAAGCCGCTGTTCAAGCCGACAACAGCTTGAGCAATACGGTGATTCTGAATTCTCAGGGTTACTTGACGATACATCATCACCGTTACTGCCACCAGCACAATACCAATAAATATTTTTAACATATCATTACTGATATAGGCCATAACAAAAGCTCCCGGCAAAGCGCCGGTGATACTGGCCATAAACATGAGAAAAACATTGGAAAAGCATCCTTCGCGCCGAGTATGCCAGGCCATAACCGCTTTTACAAGCAACCCCGTAAACAAAACCAGCATAACTACATCTTTGGGATTTATCGCTAGAGCAAGGAGAGGGGCCGCCGCAAGGGCATAACCGAATCCGGTAAGAGTTTGCAAGAAGCTGGCAAATAAAACCACACAAAAAACATAGGCAGTTGTTAGTGTAATCATCTCTATGCCCTCTTTTATCAACATTCTATATAGTCACACAGTTACTGTGACAATCTCTATAAATCCATACCACTTATCATAGTACCAGACCGCGTACTTGTCTATATTTCTTCTTCCAGAATATCCATCCGAAAGTGCTGCAAAACCTCTATAAAAGCCGGCGTATGCAGTGGATCGGTATCCATACCAAAAAGATGGGTCAAGCAGCTGCAATCGGACGAGCCAAATTGAGCAATTTCCCAATCAGCAATTTGCCCTATTGCGCGGGCAATATCATGTTCCAGGGAAGCAGTCGTTCGAATTGCGATAGCTGCATGGAACTCTGCAGCTTGACGCAGATAATCAATATGCCAGTGAAATCGTTTGCGTTTCCGCCTATGCCGCTCAAGGCGCTTCGAAAGATGCTGCTTTGCTGAACCTACATACAGATAATATCCACCTGGAAAGTTTATTTCACCCTTACTGCCGATGGATAGTTTTTTCCCCTGATCAAGTCGCAGCACGACAATATAGTTGCCGCTGTCATTCATTTCTCGGCCAATAAGTTCCCAGGGAATCGTCGCTTCCGCAACACGTTCACCTAATCGGAAATCCTCTTGCCACTCCAGCGTTACCGCTTTAATATCCAGCTTGTCTCTAGCGGCATATAAGGTTTGCGCGAAAGCCAGGTCGGTATGATAATCCGGTAAAAACCAAGAAGAGCGGGGCCATTGAACCAAAAATAATATTCCCGCCCTATATCCCTCACCAGCAAGCTTCACAAGCCTGCTTATGTGTTTGCGCCCCCGCTCGGTAACTGCATCAGGAAACATCGCAATTGCATGACCAAATAATGTACACGACTTAACTTCCACAACAAATCGTTCTTCTCCCCGGCTGAGCAACAGATCAATCCGGCTATCGCCAAAAGTTACTTCCCGGCCTGCTATACTCCATTCTTCCCACCCCGGAATACGCTTTTGCTGAATAAGCATTTCAGCAACCCGGTTGCTATAATGAGTATCGAGCATAACCGGTATCCCCTCACGCTCAATACCAATTACCTTAAAACGTGTCTTTTTCCCAATACCATCGTTCGCGGCCAAGTACATCCTTCGCCCCGGGAAAAGCAATTCCCACATCCGGCCGGGATTGGGCAGATGAGCCTCCACTACTTCATTTGCCAGCCGGCACTCTACAACAAACCGGTTAAGGCGCCGTAGATACTCAGCACAATATAACTCCGAATAAAAGGCTTCGTCCGTACTCATATACCCACCCTCCAATCGCTCTATATTTTCTGCTATTCAAGACTCTCTGCAGCATCCCTTTTTTCTGCTCACAATCCTTGCCAAATAAAAAACCGCCTATCGGCGGCTTTTATTTTTATTCTTCCACAGGCTGACCATCTTTACCCATTCGATTTACGACATAGATAAGAACCAGTACAAGCAGAACGGCCCCAATAATATTGGGAGCTGAAAGCAGGTATGCAGGCAAGGTTTGATACAACCCGGCAAAACCAAAGAAGATAAATATGATTGCTGATACCCATTTCACCAGTCTCTCGGGAATTTGCTTACCCAGCGTTACACCAATAATAATACCAATCGCATTTGCTACCATCATTCCTGCCGTGGTTCCCATCCACACAGGTATAAGCTGGTTGTATTTGGCAGCTAGCGCAACTGTAGCCAGCTGTGTCTTATCTCCCATTTCAGCAATAAAGAACGCAATAACGACAGTCCAAAAAGGACTATACTTATTAGACGCATCACAGTCTCCCATTTCGTCTCCCCTGATTGTCCATAAACCGAATACAATAAATGACACTGCTGCTGCAATTTGTATGTAACTCATTGGAATAAAGCGGGTTAAATAACTGCCGACCTCTACGGCCAGGTAATGATTAAGAATAGTGGCAACAAACACTCCCCCCAGCACCGTCTGCCAGCGGTATCGTGTGGCAAAACACATTCCCAGCAGCTGCGTTTTATCCCCCATCTCAGCTAAGACAACAAAAACAAATGACGTAATAAATGCTTCCATCTTTTAGAATCCTCCTTAAAAATAATAAAAAGCGAGACACTTTTAGTATGACCAAAAAGTCATACTAAAGGTCTCGCTAATTGGACGAATTAATCCAACGTTCACGCCAGACGCAAAAAATTGCGGCAGTATGTTGACGTGATCAATAAGCTACTCCCCTTTAGGGATTTAATATTACCATTATACTCTGTAATTATCATTTGTCAAGCAAATAAAAAACCTTACAAGCAACAGCTTGTAAGGTTATGGACAAATGGTGCCTCAGGGCAGAATCGAACTGCCGACACGAGGATTTTCAGTCCTCTGCTCTACCGACTGAGCTACCGAGGCAAAATGGCGACCCTGAACGGATTTGAACCGTCGATCTCCGCCGTGACAGGGCGGCATGTTAGACCGCTACACCACAGGGCCGCGAATGCGCCAGATTATAAACGCCCATCTGCGTTGTTACCCCTACGCACGCTTCGCTGGCCGTACCAACATGTACTGTCTGCGCTCGCGTGATCGGGATGCCTAGCATCTGGACATTTCTAATCCGTCGCTGGCTTGAAACATTGGTGGGCGATGACGGGATCGAACCGCCGACATCCTGCTTGTAAGGCAGGCGCTCTCCCGGCTGAGCTAATCGCCCGGGATTGGTGACCCGTAAGGGAATCGAACCCTTGATACCGCCGTGAAAGGGCGGTGTCTTAACCGCTTGACCAACGGGCCAGAAAAAATGGTGACCCACGATGGACTCGAACCATCGACACCCTGATTAAAAGTCAGGTGCTCTACCAACTGAGCTAGTAGGTCATGTCTGATGAGGTTTTTAGTATACAATATGCTGACATTATTGTCAACTTCTTTTTTACTAATCTCCTGCTCGCATGTCCAACCATTCGGGAACTTATTTAGTATAGCAGAACTGCTCCCAATGGTCAATAGGGCAAGCTGCAGGGAATTTATAGAATCTCTTTACTATTCTTGTTAGGCTTGCGGGTTAAACATAACCCCCAAAAGACAATAGCTGCTCCAACAAGCTGCAACAGGCCAAAAGGTTCGTCAAGCAAAAGATATCCCACGACAATTGCAAAGACAGGCGACAGATTATTATACAGTGATGCCGTAGCACTACCGAGCAGACTCACTCCCCAAATCCATAAAAAATTACCGATACACATGGCAAAGATGCCGGAATAGGCAGCACTCAGCCATGCCCCCTCCGATGTTTTGCGCCAGTCAACTTCTATCAGTTCAGGCATTGCGATCAGCGCAAACAGGATCATATTAACAAGAACTATCAAAGTCGTTGTTTGATAATACGAATAGTGAGCCGTTAATTCTTTAGAAAAGATGGTATAGTAAGCATAGCCAATTTGAGCTGCCGATAGTAGCAGCACTCCCATCATATGTTCCGAGGAAAAGCTCATCTCTCTGTCTGATCCCAAAACAATGAGCAGAATTCCGGCAAAGGACATTCCAATCCCGATGATCACAGACTTGCTCAGCACCTCTTCCAGCTTGAAAACCCGATTGAGAATTGCCACCCAAACCGGCAGCATTCCCAATATAAGGGAAGCATTTCCTGCTGAAGTCCGTTGAATCCCTAATGTAAAAAAGAATTGAAATACAAAAAAACCAAATATACTGACCTTTAGAATTTTAAAAATATCCCGTTTTTCAACCGGGCGGTACTGTTTAGATATCAGCAGAACCACTATAGCACAAACAAGCGCGATCATCATGCGGACTGCATTATATGACAGCGGCGGCAGACTTATTAAGCCAACCTTCATGATCGGAGGATTAATGCCCCATAAGAAGGCCACTGCCAGCAATACCAGTTCAGGCCGTATAACGGTATTCATAGTCCCCCTCCCCTTTCACCCCTTAATCCAAATAAAAATATAAGCAGGCCTGCAACAGTCTTTATTGCAAGCCTACTTACTTATTCATCAATTAAGAACTAAAACATATCGTGTAATATCATCGTCTGATCACGACGTGGACCAACCGAAACAATCCCGACCGCAATGCCAGTTACTTCGCTCAAGCGTTCCACATACCGGCGGCAATTAGCAGGTAATTCGTCATAAGTGCGTATGCCGCTGATTGTTTCTTCCCAGCCTGGCAATTCTTCATATACTGGCTCCACTTGTCCCAGTACTTTAAGACTAGCAGGGAATTCATTAATAATTTCACCTTTATATTTATAACCGGTGCAGATTTTCAAGGTTTTCAGACCGTCAAGAATATCCAGACGGGTAATCGCCATGTATTCAATACTGCTTACAATACCGGCATACCGTACTACAGCCGCATCAAGCCAGCCGCAACGACGAGGCCGTCCGGTAACCGTACCAAATTCACGTCCCCGTTCGCGGATCATATCGCCTGTTTCGTCAAGCAATTCCGTCGGGAAGGGGCCTTCACCCACACGGGTACTGTACGCTTTAACCACACCGATTATCTTACCAATCTGTTTGGGCCCCACACCGGCACCGACGCAAGCGCCACCAGCAATAGGATGAGATGAGGTAACATAGGGATACGTACCATGATCCAGATCCAATAAAGTTGCCTGAGCGCCCTCAAACAGAACCTTTTGTCCGGCTTTTATAGCTTCATTCAGTACAGTAGACGTATCTGTTACGTATTGTCTCAATTCTTCGGCATATCCCAGGTATTCCGCTCTAACTTGCTCATAATCAAAGCCTTCCGCCCCATAAACGTTCTTTAGGAGATGGTTTTTGGCTTCCAAATTGCGTTTTAATTTTTCACTAAATTCTTCTTCATCTAAGAGATCTACCATCCGGATACCAACGCGATCGATTTTATCGCCGTAGCAAGGACCGATACCACGTTTGGTAGTTCCAATTTTATGATCTCCACGGGCTACTTCCTCCAGCTCATCAAGCAGCCGGTGGTACGGCATAATAACATGCGCCCGGTTAGACACTTTCAGCCCCGATGCGTCAATTCCCTTAGCATGCATGCCTTTAATTTCTTTCAACATAACAGCCGGGTCTACAACGACACCATTACCGACAACGCACGTTTTCCCTTTATATAATATCCCTGAAGGCAACAGCTGAAGCTTAAATTCGTCGCCACCGACAACAACTGTATGACCTGCATTATTTCCGCCCTGATAGCGAACAACCACATCTGCCTTCTCCGCTAAGAAGTCAACAATCTTACCTTTTCCTTCATCGCCCCATTGAGTACCAATAACAACTACTGATGATGACATATACACATCTTCCCTTCCATATCGTTCACGATTCGCTTAAAGCAAAAGCGTAAACCTGTTATAATCCGAAACGGGCCATAATGGTATCCACATGTTGTAACATGTAACTAGGATCAAAACACACTTCCAGTTCTTCATCCGTCAAATATTGACGAATATCAGGATCATTTTTCAGATTCGTTCTGAAATCCTGCCCTTCCAGCCAACGGGCCATCGCATTGCGCTGCACCCACCGGTAGGCGTCTTCCCGGACGGCACCCTTATCGACAAGCGCTAAAAGTACACGCTGACTGAAGATGAGCCCGCCAGTCTTATTCATATTTGCATTCATGGCATCCGGATAGACAAGCAGCTTATCTACAACATTCGTAAAAATGTGCAGCATATAATCTACCAGTATTGTACTATCAGGCAAGATAACCCGTTCTACAGAAGAATGGCTGATATCCCTTTCGTGCCAGAGCGCCACATCCTCAAATGCTGCGAGAGCATTCCCTCTCACTACCCGGGCCAAACCGCTTACCCTCTCACAAGTAATTGGGTTGCGCTTGTGAGGCATTGCGGATGAACCTTTTTGGTTAGGATGAAAATATTCTTCGGCTTCGCGAATATCCGTTCTCTGGAGATTGCGAATTTCCGTAGCAAATTTATCTAATGAACTTGCAATAATCGCCAAGGTCGACATAAATTCAGCGTGACGGTCCCGTTGAATGACCTGCGTAGCCAGCTTTGCCGCTTTCAGCCCCATTTTTTCACAGACATAAGCTTCCACTTTAGGGTCAATATTGGCATACGTACCCACTGCACCGGATAATTTGCCAACCGCTACCGTTTCGCGGGCGCGCTTCATACGTTCAATGTTTCGCTCTGTCTCATCAAGCCATAAGGCAAATTTTAAACCCAGTGTAATTGGCTCAGCGTGTATCCCATGCGTCCGCCCGATCATAGCCGTATATTTGTGCTCAGCTGCCCGCCGTTTCAATACGTCGCGGAATTTCTCCAGATCACGAATGATAAGATCAGCAGCCTGCTTCATCATGAAGCCTAATGCTGTATCTTTTACATCGCTGGAAGTAAGGCCCATATGAATATATTTAGCCTCATCACCAACATGCTCAGCAACAGCCGTCAAAAACGCAATAATGTCATGATGAATTTCGCGCTCAATTTCACGAATTCGATCAACTGAAAACTTAGCTTTTTCTTTAATAACAGGTACTGCTTCTTCCGGAATTTGCCCTAACTCGGCCATAATTTCGCATGCATATATTTCAATATCCAGCATGGTCTGAAATTCATTTTCGTCTGTCCAGATTCGGCCCATTTCCGGTTTGGTGTATCTTCTGATCATGAATCTCGCTCCTTATTTGCCGCCTTCGCGGGCCAGTATTTCTTTTGCTACAACAACACCCGCTACTGAAGCTTGCGCTAATCCGCGGGTCACTCCGGCACCGTCGCCAATCGCAAAAAAGTTAGGAATCTCGCTTTCCAGCTTATTCGTCAACGTGAGACGAGATGAGTAAAACTTGACTTCCACACCATAGAGTAAGGTATGACGGGAATTTGCGCCAGGTGCCACTTTATCAAGCGCTTCAAACATTTCTTTAATTGCCACAAGGTGACGATAAGGTAGGACCAGACTCAAATCGCCCGGTGTAGCATCTTTCATCGTAGGCTCTACCAGCCCCCGCTTGATACGCTCCGGAGTCGACCGCCGTCCGTCCAAAAGATCACCCAGCCGTTGGACAATTACGCCGCCTCCGAGCATGTTAGCCAGGCGGGCAATGGACTTCCCATAGGCAATTGGTTCTTTAAAAGGCTCAGTAAAGCTCTTAGAAACAAGCAATGCAAAGTTAGTATTGTTGCTCTTCTTATCTGCATAGCTGTGTCCGTTAACGGTAATTAAGCCACCGTTATTTTCTGTAACGACAAAGCCATACGGATTCATACAGAAGGTACGCACGCGGTCATCAAAGGATTTTGTAAAGTAGACCAGCTTAGATTCGTATACTACATCTGTAATATGTTCCATCACAGCTGCTGGCAGTTCAACACGGACGCCAATATCTACCGGATTTGTCATCATGCCCATTCCCAGTTTGGCCGCTTGGTCAACAAACCATTCCGACCCTTCTCTGCCAGGAGCAGCAACTAAATATTTACTTTTGATAATTTCGCCCTTGACTTCAACACCCACATATTGACCATTTTCAACAACAATTTTTTCGACAGTCGTGTTGGAGCGAATTTCAACTTTATCATCAAGATATTCCCGCATACGGGTTAATATCTGCAAGTTTACATCAGTACCTAAGTGACGAATTCTCGCGGGAATAAGATTTAAATCTGCCGAAGCTGAGACACGTTGGAGTCGGCGAATCTCGTCTTTATGATCGTCGCCATATACCTTACGCACATTACCGCCAAACTTACCGTACACAGTATCTATATACTCGATGAGCCTCAGCAGCTCAACTTTATCCATATACTCATCTAAAATACCGCCGTAGTCAGTAGTTAAGGTAAGTTTTCCGTCACTGAAAGCGCCTGCACCACCCCAGCCACAGACAATATCACAGGGCTTACAGTTAACACAGGGCGTTTTATGGGTTTCTTTTGGGCAGCTGCGGGAAGTAATATCCCTGCCCTTTTCTAGTATAAGAACATTCAGTCCTTTATCAGCCAATTCCAAGCCTGTAAAAATCCCAGCCGGACCGGCACCTATAACAATTACATCATATTGTTTCACGTAATTCACCTCGAATATTTATTCTGTCCGAAGGCCACAAAAATAACTCAAACCGGCCCTATACGACCGCCATTTGAGTTGTTTGGAGAATGTACGCGTTTTTTCCCTTGATTATCATAGCATTAAGGACAATGACGTGTCAACACTTTTATCGAATGATATTTTGTTTTATGTGAATAATGTTCGGAAAAACCTCAATGCAGACATGATTGTATCCCTTTTTAAAATTGCATAATCCCAATATACATCCATTAACTTTTGGGAACTCCATCTCTTGTTAAGCGTTATTTTGTCTACAAAGACATACAATATGTGTCATTTATTAGACAATTCGATCATTTCCGAGCCGCTTTTTGCCTGTTTTTATGCTTGGCATAAGTATTGCATGTTTTATTCCAAGAACAATCTTACGAAGCGAGGTTTACGCATATGGAAAGAAAACCCGATATTCTTGCCAGTTTTTTAACTGTTATGCCCTACCTAAACGAGTTGTTGACAAGCGATGTAGGCGTCAGTATTACCGACAGAGAGAACTATCTGTACTACAAAGCAGGCAAAGACCTGGACCTAAAGGTTTCCCCTGGAATGCCGTTAAAGCCTGGAAGCTCCGTGTACCGTGCAATACACGAAAAAAAGCGGGCAACCATCAGAGCGGATAAATCATTATTTGGCATTCCTTATATCGCTGTCGCCATTCCTCTGCTGGATGATTCCGGAAAAGTTATTGGCGCCGCAAGTGTACAAGAAAGCATCTCCAGACAGGAAACACTGAAAGAAATGTCTCAGCACCTTAACGAAAGCGTCACTGTATTGGCTGCCAGCGCCGAAAAAATTTCTGCTCAATCGCAAGAGATTACTGCTATTAGCCGCGAACTTGCCACAACAACTTTTCAGTCAAAGGATCGCGTGCGCGAATCTGATCAAGTCCTAAGTTTAATCAAGATGATTGCTTCTCAGACAAACTTGTTAGGCCTTAATGCAGCAATAGAGGCTGCCCGCGTCGGAGACCAGGGCCGCGGCTTTGGCGTGGTTGCCCAGGAAATTCGTAAATTAGCCGGCACAAGCGCTGATTCGATCAAGCAGATCGAGGATATCATCAGAAGCATCCAACACGATAGCGACTATACTGCCAACCAAATGCAGCTAATCGGCGATGCCATCGGACAAATAACAGACTCCATCATCCAGGTAACAGCTGCCATTCAGCAGACTAACTCTATGACCAACCGTCTTGACTCTCTGGCAAATGAATTAAATAATTAACCTTCGGTTCTTTTGCCTGATATACAAAGAAAAGGAGGGTGTCGCATTTGCTTATCAAAAAGCGATTTGCGTCACCCTCCTTTATACATTATTATTTCCCTAAATAATGAGCCACTATAATATCCGCCTGCTTGGCCGCAGCTACATGCACCTGTGGCGCCAACGGTGGGCAGTCGTCACTAATTGCGGATACCCAGTCGCCAACGACATAAAAATTTTCTTTTCGTCGGTGTATCCGGATATCTTCACTTTTCCCCCAGCCCGCAAGACCAGATACGGCGACAAGTAGCTCTGCTGAGTGGAGATAGGTTTCAACAATCAACTTCTTATATTCAGGCCGGTCAAAAGCTTCGACAACCACATTGCAGTCTGCAAACAATCCTGCTGCATTATCATGGTCCACCTTCAACTGCAGTGCCTCTACCGCTACCGCTTCATTAATCAGCCTAAGATTATCCCGTAGTGCTTCGACCTTAGGCAATCCAACCTGATGACTAAAGAAAAACTGTCGGTTCAGATTACTGCTCTCGATGCAATCAAAGTCTACAATTTTAAAATTTATAAAACCGGTACGAACCAACATTTGTGCGCAGTTTGATCCAAGTCCGCCTGCTCCGGCTATACCAATTTTCACGGAATGTAATTTTGCAATCACTTCCGGCTTTAAATAGCGCAGCAACCCTTGTTCAAGTACACTCATACCACTGCCTCCTTTCCAACCTGCGTTACCATAATTGCCAATCCTTATAAACAGGTTGAT
Organism: Anaerospora sp.; assembly: GCF_032013335.1. NCBI lineage: Bacteria > Bacillati > Bacillota > Negativicutes > Selenomonadales > Sporomusaceae > Anaerospora > Anaerospora sp. The sequence goes on from NZ_DALZUO010000001.1 coordinate 23,554, forward strand.
AACCCGCTCTCGAAAGCATGGCAGCTACTTCTGCCACATTGCGGTCATCAGAAATTTCAAATTGACTCGTTGCATTTTGTTCAATGTGACCGCCCACCGCAGTACAGGATCCAGCTGACATTTTTGTGACGCCAAGCTTTAACAAATGATCGCGCAGCTTTGCCGGCTCCCTCGTCGACAGTGTAATTCCGCTGCATGGCATGTACAGGCGATAAGCTAATAAATACTGCACCAGATTCTTATCGCTGACTTCGACATTAGGCAAATATCCCCCAGCATGGGGCCGCATGCGAGGCGGCGACATACTGACTTCTACTTCCGGAAATTTTTGCTGCAAATAGTTAGCATGAATACCAGTCATAAATGCTTCCCGGCGCCAGTCATGGAGACCTAGAAGAGCGCCAACATTCACAGTTCGGACTCCTGCCAGGCAAGCCCGCTCGGGCGCATCCAGCCGATAAGAATAGTTGCGTTTGGGACCGGCAAGATGCAGCTGCTCATAGATTGTCTGATCATATACTTCCTGGTAAACAGTCACCCCGTCGACACCGCACGCTACTAAATCGGCATACTCTTCTTGCTCCAGCGGATAAATTTCAATACTGATTGAGGTGAAGAAACTACGCAGGACATTTACACAGTCTTTAATGTAACTGACAGGCGAGTGTCGTCTTGACTCTCCTGTTAAAATAATAAGATGCTTAAGCCCGGTTTGTGCTATTACTTGCGCTTCGTCAGCAACTTCCTCCAGCGTCAGTTTTTTTCGGGTAATACTGTTCCCCGCATGAAAACCACAATATACACATTGATTAACGCAATAATTAGCCAAATACAGCGGCGTATACAGCAGAATGGTCCGGCCAAAACGCTTTGTCGTCAACCAGTGGGCTTTGCATGCCATTTCTTCTAAATAAGCCTCAGCTTTCGGCGAGAGCAGTGTCAGGTAATCCAGCAAATTCATTTCATCCTTGGCAATCACGCCTGCAATCTGCCGGTCTGTAATACTTTCAAAGAATGTATCTATGTTAAAATTCCGGTACTGCTCAATCACACTCTGAACACTCATATTATCCCTGCTTTCCATCCTATTAACTATGTAGAAAACCGGTTAATGGCGATGATGCGCTTGCATAACCCTTTCTGTTTTCCGGTTCCGCCAAATAAGCCATGCGTCCGGCACCTACTGCCAGCCCGAAAGAGCGCGCCATAGCAACAGGGTCACCGGCTGTTGCTACTGCGGTATTGACCAGCACCGCTGCGGCGCCCATTTCCATAGCTTCGGCAGCCTCCGAAGGCCGCCCAATCCCTGCATCAACAATAACTGGTACAGAAATTTCCTCAATTAATATGCGAATTAATTCTTTTGTTTTTAAACCGCGGTTACTGCCAATCGGCGATCCTAACGGCATAACTGCAGCCGCTCCTGCTTCTGCCATTTTTTTAGCAGCCATCAAATCGGGACTCATATAAGGAAGAACAATAAATCCTTCTGCCGCCAGCACTTGCGTTGCCTTAATTGTCTCTAGATTATCAGGCAACAAGTATTTGGCATCAGAAATAACCTCGATTTTAATCCAGTTGCCACAACCGGCAGCCCTTGCTAAACGCGCTATGCGTATTGCCTCCTCTGCCGTCCTTGCACCCGAAGTATTCGGCATCAGGATCGACCCCTCAGGGATATAATTCACAATATTTTCCTGGGCATTATTGGGCTCTATCCGCCTTAATGCCACTGTTATCACCTGCGCTCCTGCAGCTCGGATCACTTCAGGTATAATTGTATGCGAAGAAAACTTGCCAGTACCCAAAAACAGCCTGCTAGCCACTGGCTGACCGCCAATAATCAGCTGGTCTCCCATATTATCAGCCCCCTCCCACAAATGAAACAATTTCCAGCATATCATGCGGCTTAAGGACTACCGTCTCCCACTCATCCTGCTTTAGGATCGCATGATTGTATTCAACAACAATACAGGCTCCATTTAGACCTCTGGCTTTTATCAATGCTGCTACCGTTGCTCCGTCTACAAATTCCTCTTCTTTACCATTGAGCGTCAACTTCATCAAATCCCCTTCCTTTCATAGTGAAATAAAATAAAAAAACGTGCCTCCCCAAAGGATAGGCACGTAGTATGCACAAAACACCTCCCTCCGCGAGCATTATCTCGATCAGGTCATAAGGTCAGAGACTCACAGCCTCACTCTCAGCCCATAACATGGACTCCCTTGGTTGTAAACTATTAAATTACAGCTTTATTCTACTCTACCTTTATTTACCAGTCAAGCCTTCTTGTTTAATGTCGAATCGTAATTTTCATTTTTTGAAGGACTTTACCATTTTGATCAACAAAGCTTACATTCAAACCACCCCAGACATCAGCAATCTGACGGTCAAGCACGACATAGTCCGCCGGGAAGGTAATATTTTTTGTAGTCATTTCACCCGGTCCAGGACTCTTAGTGTGAACCCGTACCGTTAATTGATTGCCGTTGAGCAGTATTCTTTCAATGCCAATATCATAGCCGCCGCCAGCCGTCCCCAGATAGGCAGCTAGTACAAGCTTACTCTGATAATCAATCGCTTTTAATTTTTCAGCCAACACATCATTCTCTTTTACGTCCGCTGAGGCAACAATAGCTTTAAACGACATATCCTTTAAATAGCGGTCATCATACCATTTCCAGGATGTATACTTATTAGTAGAGTAAAGTACCTTTTCACCGGAAACAGGTTTCTCTGGCTGCGATACCGGGTTCACAGGTCCCGTTACTTTATAGATCGTCCAGATAGCATCACCGCCGCCAAAAGGCTTAACGAGAATCATCGCATATACCCTGCCGTCATGTTTCACATCTATATCAATTTGTCCATGCCGGGCCAGGCTTGTACCGCTGTATTGGCGAACAATCGTAAATTCATCCTTGTCAGAAAACCCATAGGCTTTCCCTTCCTGGCGGGCCACTTCCAGCGGATTCAGCCGCCAGCGGTCACGACCAGCATCAACGTCTTGCTGCCATTTAATTAACTTATTATAATCAAGCCCTGCTACGCCGGGACCAATATCAACCTTATCGCCGTGTGACGGAGGATTCTTAATTACTGTTTTAACTTGCTGAATTGATACAACCTGCCATATTTTTCTACTGCCAGCTCCACCAGGCTGCTTCAGTTGAACAAGATAATACTTCTCACCGTGCCCTACCAATACCTTGGCAATACCTGCTGTTCTGTCAGCTGACAGCAGGGTAAAGGTATCTTCTTTATCATTAAAACCATAACGGTCAGCAGAATTTTTCAGTACAAGTACCGGATCAAGCAGCCACACCTTTTGATCGGCCTCAACCTGCTTCTGTAAGCTTTTCAATTCTTCAGCCGGCACCATATCGACATTAACTGGTTGATCGGCTGCCTCCACTACAGCAACCTGCTCCATTTCGCCATTAGCTTTTACGACAACGGCTTCTTCAACAGCTTGAGCTTCACTTTTTTCATCATCCAGCACTTTATATGCAGGTATCGCCGCTTCTTCAGTCGATTCATTCTGAGGCTTAGCAGCCAACTCTTTTTGTTCTTTACCGCCAAACCACTTAGCAGCAGTTACCTCTGTTGCCGCAAGCGGCAGCAGCATAGCGGCCATTAGCGAAACACCAGCCATAGCAGCAGCGATTTTTGTATATTTTTTCTTCATAATTGCTCCCCCTTCTCTTCGACTGGTCAGTCACTTATAATAACGCTGCCTCCGATAGGAAAGTAACGGATGAAAAAAATGCCATCAGACTCAGCAAATAGTGCTATAATATATTTCGTTGGCTAAAAGCCTCAAAATCCATTGGAAAGAGGGTATCAAGGTGAAATCAACAACCCGCGTTCTTTGTGTTTTGCTCCTATTACTATTGACTTGTTCAATCGGCTCAGCTGCTGCAGTAGATAGCAATGCCACTGCAGCTATCGCCTTATATATTGATACTTCGGGCCACTATGTTCCGGGAATAGACCTGCTGAACAAAGCACTGAATGAAGTCATCCGCTTCAAAGTAAATGCGCTGCTTTTGGGAAGCGAGGTACAGTCAGGCAATGAGGTATTACGCGATCTAAGCCGTTGTCAGATCAACACAGCGAACGATGCTACACCGCAAGCATTATCCGCCTACAGCGACGCCCGCCATGTTAATTACATACTCCTGCTCTCCGTACGTCCTCTGGATGTCGCACTGGATGTCAAAGCCTACTCAACCTCCTCCAGCAGCTATCTCGTGGATAAAACGATATGCCGGCCTGATGGGACAGCGGCCATGTCTACCCTGGATACGTTATCCGCTATGATCGGAAACGAAGTAACTGACGCATTAGAACTCATTCGCAATTCGGCAGCAAGTGTTGCATCTGCCCAAAACTAAAGCCCGCTAAAAGTTTCGTTGCCCCGTTTCCTTCCGGCCCTTCTGGAAAAATGCGGTCCGCAGGATGGGTAATCCTTAGCTTACGTTAAGAAATTCGTGCTGTTTGAGCGCAGCGAGTTTACGAATTTTAGTAAGATGAGTATTACCCAAGCATTTTGGAAGACAGGCCTAGAATTTTTGATACTTTTGTTTCGATGACAAAAGTATAAGCCGTGCTTTTCCGCTCATCTCTATGCCTGTATATACAAAGAAAAAGAGGATGTCGTATTTGCTTTCAAAAGCGTTTTGCGACACCCTCTTTCTATTATCTGATCATTCAATTGCCGTAATAGGTTGATATATATCGAGTTCGCAATAATTGTCCTTTGATAGCGAGCTATCTATATACTCAAACCGGAAAGTATCGGCAAATTTGAAACCGGAATTGAATATCCATTTTGAGTACATATGGACTAACAGTCTTCCTACTTGCCGGCCATTAATGTCATCAGGGCGAAAAAAACCAACAAAACGGAAAACCACATATTTATGGGCAGGTATCTCGACTCCATGCATCCCAGGAGGAATTGCAGTCAATTCTGCAGCCTGAACAGAAGGCATATAGTAAATGTATCCTTGGTCGCTCGCACTCCAATCGGTATACCCGTAATAAATATGAGGATTAACGGGATGGGCAACCTGCTGCTTATGATGATAAAAAAAGTCCCTCCCATAGGCATTCGCAGTTTTGTCACCGGACTTGCTCATAATTTTGTGCTGAATACCGATGAGGAAAAATCGTTGTCTAAAGACAAACTCAGGCTTATACACCGCAGAATTAGCAACAGAATATATGTCGCTGCTATTGAGCTTTTCCTGAATATGCAGCGACATTTGCTCCGACCTGACTTTCTGCGGAGTGTAACCAAACCTTTTACGAAAAGCTCTAATGTACGACTGTTCATACTCAAAGCCATAGTCGAAAGCAATATCGATTACCCGCCTGTTCGTATGAACCAAATCATTAATACTAGCAGACAGCTTACGGGATTGAACATAATCCATTAACGATTCACCGGTTAAAGCTTTAAACATTCTGTGCAAATGGTATTTGGAAATCTTGCAGTGCAGCGCAATATCATCGAGGTTTATTTTGTTACCCAGATTGGCCTCCGTGAAATCAACACACGTGGAGATCGTTTCTTTGATATCGATCATAGCACGCCTCCTCTAATCGGTTCAAACCACTAAAAACGTTTTAAAACCAGCGTTGCATTTTGTCCCCCAAAACCAAATGAATTTGACAGAGCGTATTCAATGTTTGCTTCTCTGCCTACATTAGGTATATAGTCTAAGTCACATTCAGGATCTGGTGTTTGATAATTAATCGTAGGCGGCAAATATCCTTCTTTTAGCGCATATGCAGTGATAATAGCTTCAATTGCGCCTGCTGCTCCCAGCAAATGCCCAGTCATTGATTTAGTTGAGCTCACAGGCAATCGATAGGCATATTCACCAAATACTGCCTTTATTGCTGCTGTCTCATTGCGGTCATTCACCGGTGTTGACGTCCCGTGAGCATTGATATACCCAATAGCGGCAGGCTTTATGCAAGCATCCTCGATCGCCAGACGCATACACTCGGCAGCTCCCTCTCCCCCTTCGGCAACTGCGGTAATATGATAGGCGTCGTTCGTACAGCCATAACCGGTAACCTCTGCTATGATAGTGGCACCACGGTTTACGGCGTGATTAAGCTCTTCCAGAATCAAAACGCCGGCACCTTCTCCTAGTACAAAGCCATCTCGATTCTGGTCAAAGGGGCGGCTGGCTGTTGCCGTATCATTATTAGTTGTCATGGCTTTCATTGCACAAAAACCTGCCAGAGCAAGCCGGGTATTCGCTGCTTCAGCTCCACCGGCAATCATAACATCCGCTCCATTTCGCTGTATAACCTTATAGGCATCACCGATAGCATTGTTTGATGATGCGCAGGCGGCAACAATACATTCAGAAAACCCGGTTAATTTATATTTAATAGCAATAAGGCCTGCTGCCATGTTAGGCAGCATCATCGGGACAAAGAATGGGCTAATCCGGTCTGCACCTCTCTCCATCAGTACCGCATGCTGATTCTCGATTGTTTCAACCCCACCGATACCGGTACCAATAATGACTCCCGTTCTCTTACGGTTAATGGCCGTTACATCCAAATACGCATGGTCAACCGCCAAAGCAGTTGCCGCCACTGCATATTGAGCAAAGCGGTCCATTCTTTTCATTTCTTTTTTTTCAATAAATTGGCTTGCATTAAAGTCCTTTATTTCTGCCCCTATCCGGGTAGGGAGATCCGCTACATCAATGCGTTCAATTGGTGTTATTCCTGATTGACCTGCTTTGATCGCTTTCCAAAAATTCTCGGCACCCACTCCCAGAGAAGTTACCGCTCCCATGCCGGTGATGACCACACGTCTTTGCATAATATAAATCTCCCTTCGATTTTGGTAGTCTAATGTCATGCACTAACTGTAACACATCTATTTTTCTAACAATGAACAACTATTGCTTTTCTGTTCTTGAAGAAAATAGGGAAAGCAGCCCCCCTCCACTTAACAAGATGGGAAGCTGCTCTACGCCTCTTTCAGTCCTGGCTGTTCAAAAAGCCAGCAGCCGGGCAGGGTTTGCTACTGTTATCTGATAGATATCCTGATCGCTCACTCCACATTGTTTCAAAGCCGGTACAACGAAATCAGCAAGACGGCGATACCCTTCCCCTCCGCCGCGGCGAGTGGCAAGTTTGGTGAAAACGTCATTGCCGATAACCAGCTGCGCTGCATACCCTTCCTTAATAAGAGTAACTAATCCAGATAATGCATACCAGTCGGGATACAATACCATTCCCAGCGGTTCATCATCTGCCTCGAATCCAAAAGGCGTGAAGGAAAGCACAAAACCTTGTTTAAGCAGTTCCCTGTGCAGACTAAGATTAAAAGGAACCCGCCCCGGATTGTTTACCAGCTCTTCCAAAGACAGAAAACCCAATAACAACTGAATGTGGCAAAGAATTGTGCGTTCCGGTATGCAGCCACCTTCGAGCAGCGGACGCACTACATTGTCCCGCACTTCTTCGGGCGAAACATCAAGACCGAGATGTATTTGCAGAGACAGTCCTGTTTCGCCGGAGACAAACGCGGCTGCCCGCAAGTATATCTCAAGCTGCTCTGTATACACCTCATAAGCTGCTTTAATGTGCCCTGGAAGAATCCCTGTATTGCCAATGCCCTGTGCAATTTCACGGCGCAGAAACGCAACATACTCGTGGTAATTCATCGTGTGATATAGCTCCGGCCAGGTATACTGAGCATACAGCCCGGTAGAGGCCACAATATGAACCCCTGCCGCCTCGCTGATCCGGCGGAGAACAAACAAATCGTCAGCCGTACTCCTAATACCGGGTGCACTGACTTCAAGAATCGCATTGCCGCCACTAAGCCTAAAATCAATAATTTCAGCAATCATCATCTGCTCATCATCCAATTTCATATTGTCAGCAGATAACGCAATATTATGGCGCAGAAACGAGCGATTTTCTAAAGTTATTTTTTCATCCGGCTTTACAAGTCCCCGGTCCTTCACAATTCCTATTTTTCGAATGCGGTTTCGAAACATGGAGCAGTCGGAGAATATATGCTCATGCATGGAGGTGAATCCAAGCTGTTCCGGTGCGATAGGACCGCAGACCGTCATAATTTTTGATGTCATCATAATCCTTCCTCTCTCGTTGCCAGCTTACAGCTATTCAACAGTGCTTTATCCTTTGAGCGGCTGTACATTCGCTTTATCATATGCGCCGACAAACAATCAAAGAACAGCACCAACTACACAGATGGCTGTTGTTCCGACCTGAGCGCTTCATTGCCTAGATACAAAATATACCTATCATGGTACTATATGACTATAACGATGCTAGCAGGAGGATTTTTGAGCATGACACCACCAATTAAATGGGGAATTCTTTCAACAGGTACGATTGCCAGAAAATTTGCAGCCACGCTTAATCAGTTATCCGATTGTGGAGAGCTTGCCGCCGTCGCATCACGCAATACGGATGGAGCAAATCAATTTGCAAGTGAATATATCGTCCCAAAAGCATATGGCTCTTACTCAGACTTAGCCCGTGATCCTGATATCGACGTTGTATACATCGCCACACCCCATTCCTTACATTACGAAAACGCAAAGCTTTGCTTAGAAAATGGCAAACATGTTTTATGCGAGAAATCCTTTACAGTCAATGCAGTCCAGGCGGCCGAACTTTTCGAACTTGCCCGAGAGAAGAATCGCTTTATCATGGAAGCCTTCTGGACAAAATTTCTCCCCGCTTATCAGTTACTGTATAAAACACTTGCCGAAAAAACAATTGGAAATATTACACATTTTAGAGCAGAATATGGCTTTGCCCCAACAGGCGCCAGGTACATCAGGAAATTTGATCCCTTGTTGGCAGGTGGTGCTTTACTGGATATCGGAGTTTATGCAATTGGCGTCGCTGCTATGTTGTTGGGCTATAAGCCAAAAGAGCTGTATACGAGTGCCCTGATTGGCGAATATGGTACAGATACCTTTAATAGCATTATGCTCACCTATGAAAATGGTCCTACTGCCCATTTAGTTACGACTATCGGTTCAATAATTGACCCGCTTGCCGTGATTTACGGCACAAAAGGACATATATCCTTACCAAATTTTACAGCATTAACGTCCTTTCAAGTGACAATTGACAACGAGACCCCCTACAATGTAGACTCACCTTTCTTAGTTAACGGTTTTGAATACCAAATAAAAGAAACTGAACGCTGCTTGCTGGCAGGAGTGCGGGAAAGTACCATTATGACTCATCAGAATACAATTGATGTCCTGGCACTGATGGACAAAGCCCGTTCAAGCTGGGGACTTAGCTTTCCCTGCGAAATATAATAAAGACTCCTTGCTATCAGCGTACTTCTTGTACGAGCTGCTTAGTAAGGAGTCTTTTATTTTTCAATATATTTCCCTGTTTAATTAACAGCCTGCAAGCGCCCCGGGCAGGAACATTCCCAGTTAGTTGGAGCCGTAACCTGCCTGCCGCGCTCCAGAAAAAGCACTTCATGTCCTATGGCCTTCGCTTCCTGAGGATCATGGGTAACTAAAATGAAAGGTATATTCCAAAGCTGCTGCATATTTTTCAATTCAGCCTGTAGTTCCAGGCGGGTATCATGATCCAGTGCCGAAAGAGGCTCATCCAAGAGCAGAATTTCCGGTTCTGCCATTAAGGCTCTGGCTAAAGCAACGCGCTGCTTTTCACCACCTGACAGCTTATCGGTGAAGCGCTCAGTAAGCTGTTCAATTTTAAGCAGCCGGAGCAGCTTTTTATATAAATCCTGCGCCTTTGCATCACTTTTAGATACACCGTACCAAATATTCTTGTGCACATTCATATGCGGAAATAATGCATAATCCTGGAACATATACCCGACACGACGCTTATTAGGCGGTATGAACTCATTGGTCCCTGAAGCATAAAGTTTTAATTCCCGGTTAGCAATTACGCCTGAATCAGGCTTTTCCAGACCGGCAATACACCTAAGAGTAGTTGTCTTTCCACAGCCCGACGGACCAAACAGGACTAAAATACTATTTTCAACTGAGAAATTAACCTTCAGCTCAAAGTCTGACAATTGTTTAGTAATGTCAATATGGAGCATTAAAACAACCCCCTTCCGGCAGCATTCCTGTCTTTGGTCTTTGACCAGATATTCAGCCAGTAAATCATTGAAAATGTCAGAGCGCTGATGATCAGTACATACAGGCCCGCCAGCGTTAAGTCATTTGATTCAGCGGCAAAATAAATGGCTAGCGGCAAGGTTTGTGTTTTCCCCGGAATATTTCCTGCCACCATTATAGTAGCGCCAAACTCACCTAATGCCCGGGAAAATGATAACACAAGTCCGGCAACCAAGCCCGGCCAGGACAGCGGTACGGTAACGGTCCAGAAAACCCGCCATTCGTCCGCCCCCAAGGTACGGGCCGCATCCTCCAGCTTGCTGTCTACACTCTGAAAAGCAGCCTTGGCACTTTGGTACATAAGCGGAAAAGCCACTACCGCTCCCGCCAGGATGGCCGCATAAGGAGTAAAAATAATCTGAGTGGCAAAATGCTGACCCAGGAATTTCCCTACCGGACCATTTTTGCCAATTAACAGCAGCAGCAGAAACCCTGTCACCACTGGTGGTAATACCATTGGCAGAATAAATAAAGCCTCAACCGCCGCCTTTCCCGGAAAATGCAGCGTCTTCATTAAATATGCTGCAAGCATCCCAAATACAAATACAAATGCAATTGACGCAAAAGCGACTTTTAACGACAGCACTACAGGCTGCCATTCTATCATTGTTTCCATAGTTTATTTCTCACTGACCGGACTAAATCCGTTATCAGTTAAACCTTCCTAGCTTATAGTACCGCTCCCATTTGCGTAGAATATTATTTACTCATTACAAAGCCATATTTCTCGAAGATAGCTTTGCTTTCCGGGCTAAATAAGTATGTTAAAAAGGCCTCGGCATCTTTAGATTGTTTCGCACCGGACAGCACTGCTGCCGGATAAACGATTGGCTGATGAGAACCTTCAGGCGCAGTAGCTGCTATTTTTATTTTATCGCTGGAAGCAGCATCTGTCTTATATACGATACCTGCTTCAACATTGCCTGTTTCTACATAAGCGAGTACGGTACGGACATCTTTGGCAAACACAACCTTATCTTGTACTTTGTCCCAAAGGGAGAGCTTCTTTAGAACTTCCTGAGCATATTGCCCGGCTGGCACAGTTGCCGTTTCGCCCAAAGCAAGTTTCTGTATCCCCTCTTTGGTTAAATCTTCATATTTTGCAATTTCGAGCTTCGAGTCCTTTGGCACAACAACGACCAGTTTATTTTCTACCAGATTCTTGCGGGTAGCTGTATTCACCAAATTCTTTTCTGCCAGATCATTCATCTGTTTGGGAGCTGCCGATATAAAAAGATCTGCTGGAGCACCCTGCTCAATCTGCTTTTGCAGCGCGCCTGAAGCACCTAGGTTATAAATTATCTTTACATTTGGATTTTTTTCCTGATAGATTTTCTGGATTTCAGCTAATGCATCTTTCATACTGACAGCCGCAGAGACATTGAGTTCAGCTTGCTTGGAAGCAGGAGCATTTTGGGCAGGTGGCGTACTGCTGCCACACCCGGCTGCAACAAGGGCCAATGTAACTAACACCAACAGAAATAACGAAAGAGTTCTTTTCACTTTGATCTTCCTCCTTTATATTATCAAAATAAACATACCAAACATAACTGAACAAAAAAGGGGGGATTTGCCGTTTTTGGTATAAAATATATAAAAAAAGCTAAACTCCGCCTACAAATAGCTAAGTCTAGCAGCTCCATTGCTGATTCAGTTGTCACAAAAACAAACATAAACTAACATAAACTATGTTGGCTTAATTATAATACTTGTTGTATGATATTGGCAAGAAGATTTTTATTTTTGAGGTGCCCACTATGAGTGATACTAATTCCTATACTCCGGAAGAAGTCTCCAATATTTTAAAGATTTCCAAGTATACCGTTTATGAAATGATCAAGCGTGGTGACCTTGCCGCCTATCACATTGGACGCAAAGTTCGTGTACAAGCTTCAGATCTTGACCATTATATACAAAAATCCAAAGGAGCCTCCTCCACGGCGGTATCAAAGCAAGTGGATTCTCCTCCGGCCAGCCAGGATTCCCTGATCATTTGCGGTCAGGATGTCGTTCTTGATATCTTAACGCGACATCTGGAGAGAGAGTTTCCTCAAATCAAGTTTCTGCGCAATTATGTTGGCAGCATGGACGGCCTCCTTGCCCTGTATCGCGGCACCGCGAACGTTGCCACTGCCCATTTATGGGACAGTGATACAGGAAACTATAACAGCCCCTATATTCGACGCATTTTGCCTGGACACAAGGCTTTGCTTATTAATCTTGTTCACCGCAATGCAGGCTTCTATGTCGCCAAGGGAAATCCCAAAGGCATTTTCTCCTGGAAAGATCTAACCCGGCCTGACGTACGCATCATCAATCGCGAATGCGGTTCAGGTGCAAGAGTGCTGCTTGATGAGCAGCTAAGAAAACTCTCCCTCAGTACAAAAGACTTGCAAGGTTACTCCCATATTGAGATGAGCCATTTAGCAGTTGCCAGCACAGTAGCCAGAGGCGATGCCGATGTAGGGATAGGTATTGAAAAAGCTGCTCAGCAAGTGCAAGGTGTTGATTTCATTCCCCTCCAGGTGGAGCGTTATGACATTGTCATCCGCAAAGATGATGCGGATAAGCCTTTATTTCAGGCACTACTTACGGCCTTGCGTTCTAAAGCCTTTATCAATGAAGTGCAAGGAATCGGCGGATACGATTTATCCAAAACCGGTCAAATAGTTGATGAGGTCTAATTTGATACGAACCCGTACCGTTATTCAGCGGTACGGGTTCTCTTCTTTAAACAGAACAGGCTTGTGCTGTCTTTAACTTTTGCAAATAAGCATCAATAGCCGTTGCAGCTTTCTTCCCGGCCCCCATTGCTAAAATTACAGTAGCTGCACCGGTAACTATATCGCCCCCCGCAAAAACTCCCATTCGACTTGTCTCACCAGTCTCTGCATCCGCAACTATATTGCCTCTTTTATCTACCGCAAGGCCTGTTGTTGTTGCTTGTACTAATGGATTAGGCCCTTGTCCGATAGCAATAATGACTGTATCCACTGCCAATTCGGCTTCCGAACCTACTACTTCGACTGGCCGGCGCCGCCCGGAAGAATCTTGTTCCCCTAATTCCATCCGCAGGGTTTTGAGACCAGTTACCCAGCCCTTAGTATCACTAGCTATACTAAGCGGACTGGTTAACAGCCGAAAATCAACACCTTCTTCTTCTGCGTGATGAACCTCTTCCCGCCTGGCCGGCATTTCTTCTTCTGATCGGCGGTAGACGATATATACCTTTTGAGCACCCAGGCGCAGCGCTGTTCTAGCAGCATCCAATGCTACATTACCGCCTCCGATTACTGCTACATTTTTTCCTACATGTATTGGTGTTTTATATGCAGGAAACTGATACGCCTTCATCAGATTGCAGCGTGTCAAAAATTCATTAGCCGAATAAACTCCGTTTAGATTTTCACCTTCCATGCCCATAAAATGAGGCAGGCCCGCACCTGTGCCAATGAAGACTGCATGAAAGCCTTCCTCATCTAGCAGCTCATCAACAGTAAAAGTCTGTCCAATTACAGAATTAACCACCATCTCAACGCCTAGCTTGCCCAGATTAGCAATTTCTGCCTGAACGATATCCTTAGGAAGGCGAAATTCGGGAATCCCATACATCAGCACGCCGCCCGGAAGGTGCAGCGCTTCAAATACGGTAACCTTATAACTCCGTTTCGCCAATTCGCCGGCAACGGTAAGACTTGCCGGTCCGGAACCGATAACAGCCACTCGCTGAGCATTAGCAGCAAATTCTACTGCATTTAGTACTTCACCGTGAACGCGAGCATAATCAGCTACAAAACGTTCCAGTCTGCCAATGCCAACCGCTTCTCCTTTCTTTGCCAAAACGCAGTATTTTTCGCATTGTTCTTCCTGTGGACAAACTCGGCCACAAACAGCGGGCAAAGCGTTAGTACTTTTAATAATAAGATTGGAGCTTTCTATATCGCCTTGTTTTATTTGATTGATAAATGCCGGTATATCTACTTCAACGGGACACCCCTTGCGGCAAGGAGCTGTTTTGCACTGCAGGCAGCGGCGCGCTTCCAGGATAGCATCATCATCACTATACCCTAAGGCCACTTCGCAGAAGTTTTTATTTCTGACCTCCGGACTTTGTTCAGGCATTTTGGTCTTCTTTAACGCGAATGACATTGGCAGCCTCCTTGCTCTTTATCTTTATACATCTGTTGACGGACCATAAGCCCCGCAAAATCAACTTGATGAGCATCAAATTCAGGGCCGTCAACGCAGGCAAATTTATTTTCGTTCGCCACCGAGACCCGGCAGCCGCCGCACATGCCTGTCCCATCTACCATTATGGGATTTAGGCTAACAACGGTATATATACCATACGGCCTTGTTACTTCCGCCACACTGCGCATCATTACTACCGGGCCGATAGCAATAACTTCTTTAATTTCTATGCCCGATTGAATCAACGCTTTTAGCGGGTCAGTGACAAAGCCCTGCTGGCCTTTCGAACCGTCATCTGTAGTAATATATAGCTTATCACTGACAACAGCCATTTCTTTTTCATAGATGAGGATTCCTTTGGAGCGGGCTCCAATAATAGAGATTACTTGATTGCCTGCTCCCTTCATCGCCCGGGCAATGGGATAAACCGGTGCTATGCCGATTCCCCCGCCAATGCAGACAACCACTCCCTTTTTGTCCACATGAGTTGGTTTTCCTAATGGGCCTGCAAAATCCAACAGGCAATCACTCTCTTCCAACATTCCCAGCTTACGGGTTGATGCACCAACTTCCTGAAAAATAATGGTGATAGTTCCTTTTTCTCTGCTGTAGTCGGCAATTGTTAAAGGGATTCGCTCACCCTGTTCATCAATTCGTAAAATAACAAATTGACCAGCCTGTGCCTTTTTGGCAATTTGCGGAGCTTCTACCTCAAATAATTTTACATCTGGCGCCAGCTCTTGTTTTACAAGTATCTTATACACAGTATCTCTCCTCAGCTGATGATCTTCTGCTTACACCCGATAGGCTACGTCCCGGATTCTCTCTGCCAATACGGTAAGTTCCTCAATTGCTTTGCTGATTTCATAGCTGGAAGACTTTTGATTGGCACTAACTTCATCGGCATGAGCAATTCCTTGTTCAATACTTACAATTTCTATTTTAATTTGATCAAGCACGCTCTTAATTTCTTGTACCGAAGCTGAACTGGTATAGGATAGTTTCCGGATCTCTTCCGCTACAACCGAAAAACCGCGGCCACTCTCTCCAGCCCGTGCAGCTTCAATGCTGGCATTCAATCCCAGCAGGTTTGTATTGGCTGCAATATTTCTAATAAAAGTAAGAATTTCATCTGTTTTTTGCAAGCTATGCATAGTTGTTTGGCTGGATTTTTTAAGGTTACCTAATTTATCATGAAGACTGGCTGAATTTGCAGCCATTTCCTGACTTGATGCTACTACCTGCTGGGATGATGCGGCAATCAGCTGCGCAGCATCATGCAGTATCTCCTGCGTTTCCAGGCTAAACGCTAGACCGACCGCCCCGACAATTTCCTGTTTTTCATTAAAAATGGGGGCACTGGTATTTTTAAAAGGAAATCCCCACACCTCCTTTGCAATAATCTTTGATATCGTCTTTTTTTCTATAATTGCATCCCATAAGCCATCGCCTTGACTGATAGATTTGCCAACAGGTGATTGATGACGCATTTTTTCACCCGGCAAATAATAAAGGAACTTTTCCGTGTCAGCCACGGCAACCATTACATCAAAAGGTATAACTGACCGGACAATAGGCAGTGAGATAATAAGTGAAGTTACTACAGTATCCATACAAGCCTCCTTTACTCCGTTAAACTCTCATGTATACCAGCTGCGCCAAGATGAAAAGCGCATCAAATCGATGCGCTTTTCACTTTCTGCTAGATTCTCTCCGTCACTGGATTAAAATCCACCATATCTGTATACTCTGTCCGGTACTGGATTTAGGTCATCTTCATCTATTTCTGCAACACACCGAACCATGGCACCATCGCCCAGCCACCAGCGAATCGGGAATGACATGAATTTAAACCGCTTGCCTACTACCTTTTCCAAATCGCCGCCAATGTTTTCAACACCGACTATTCCGTTACCCATCATGAATTTGTGGCAAGGCTCCCATGTTCCCTCCAGGCCATGTTTCTCAAGCTTGCCGTAGGCTTCCATATATTTTTCCAAGCCAAATGTTTTAATAAAAACATCTTTTTCAAACTCTGCATAAGCTTCAATGCCAAATTTATCAATAAATTCTTCTGTAATCGGTTTGCCTGAATCACCAATAAGGTTCATTTTAGGCGGGCCGTTTTTGCCCATTGTGGTATGAAGAGGATGGTCAAGAGCCTGCATGTCCATTGCTACACACTTTGGTTTGTATTTTTCAAACCATTGGCCTGCTTCTCTGCCGCAGCCGCAGGAATAATGATAGTATTCCTTAGTATCATCAAATTTCAGGTGCATGCCAGTTCTTAATACAAGTACCAACCCATTGACTTCTTCATGCGTTACTCCTGCGCGTGCCAAAGCATCGTCAAGATGTTTTGCCGTGATAAGCCCCCATTTATCTACTTGTATATCTAAACAAACCGCTTCTCCATAGTAAGCATCGAGCGGAAGCTCATGTGTATACCGGGCACGCTTACCGTCAAACTCATATTCCATAACATGACGTGGTGCATCTGCATGAGTACCACAGTGCATAACAACGTCAATCTTCTGAGTTAGTACTCCACTTTTCGCAAGGCTATGCATAGTATCAATTTTAGGTTTTGCAAAATAAGGCCATACAGGTATGTCCGCATGAAACGGATGAGTTAAATCTACTAAAACTTTTTTCCCCATCATCTTTCCTCCGTTCTAATGTAAGAAAAATTTCAAGCATTGTATGGTCAGCCAGCAGTGCAGCCGCCATCGACATATAATATTTGTCCGGTAATAAAATCTGCTGCTGCTGAAGCCAGATAAACCGACGCCCCAACCATATCCTCAGTTACAGCGGCGCGCCCCAGCGGAATTCGGGACATAAATATCTGCTTAAGTTTTTCATCCTCTAACACCTGCTGCGTTAAAGGAGTCCAAAATATGGTTGGTGCAATGGCATTTACATTGATGTTATACTTTGCCCATTCAGCGGCCAACTGTTTAGTTAATCCATCAATAGCCGCTTTACTGGGACCATAAGCGGCATAGCCTCCGGGATGACCTGCAAACCCGCGGACAGAAGAAATAGTGATAATTTTACCATAGCCTTGCTCTTTCATAACTTTTCCCACATGCTTGCAGCTTAGAAAAGTCCCTCTTACATTAATATCCATAACCTGCTGCCAGTCATCAATAGGGAAATCCTCAGCCGGTGACCGCTTAGCAATGCCGGCAACCGTTACTAGAATATCAATTTTGCCGAATGCTTCTTTCACCTTTTCGACCATCTTGATGACATCATCTTCTTTACTGACGTCACAGGTAACTGCCAGCGCTTTTCTCCCAAGCTGCGCTACACCCTGAACCGCTTTTTCAAGAGTACTCAGCGTTCTACCGGTAACAACCACATCGGCCCCATAAACAGCCAGCCCGGCAGCAATACTTTCACCCAGCGCTCCGGCACCCCCGGTTATCAGTGCAACTTTGCCTTCCAAATTAAACATATTTTTAATTTTAGCTGCATTAAATTCCATTTGCATCACCTTTCATTACCTGCATTTAGGCTTCAGGATAATTGATAACAACAAGCATACTGGCAGGGCGATTGCTTTCGTTAATAATTTCTCTGCCTTCATTCGCTCCAATGTGAATGGAATCCCACGCTTTCAGCGTAATTCGTTCTTCCTGATTAATAACAGTTACTTCTCCTTCGAGAACGAAATAAATCTTCTCTGTAGGTGAGGCATCATATTCTGCGCCGCCGCCAGGCAAGAAATGAGATAAGCCCATCCAGAATTTTTGTGCGCCGGTCTCCTCTTTTCCATGCAGTCTTAACGCTGTCATGTTGAAGTGCTTAGGTGCCTGATAAGGCTTTACATCCTTTAACTCAACTTTTTTCACACTCACTCACCTCCTTTCAATGAAACTTATCTATTCTATTTTAAACCTGCATCACTTTGAGAGTAGGTGAAACCGCGAATTCAGCACCAGTGCACTGTTTTATTGTTTGTAAATCAACTTGTGGAGCAATTTCTGTTAATATCAGACCTGTCTCGATTACCTCAAAAACACCTAGCTCGGTAATAATTAAATCCACTTCTTGTTTGGCCGTTAAAGGCAGTGTACATTTTTTTACGATTTTAGGTGCACCGTCCTTACCAGCATGTTCCATCGCTACAATAACCCGCTTTGCACCGACTACCAGATCCATAGCTCCGCCCATGCCCGGCACAAGTTTTCCCGGAACCATCCAATTGGCTAAATTGCCTTCCTGATCTACCTCTAGGGCCCCCAAGACAGTTGCAGTCACATGACCGCCGCGAATAATGGCAAAAGACATGGCACTGTCAAAGGTTGCACCTCCCGGAGAAATACTTGCCGGTTGACCTCCAGCATTTGTTAAGTCCCTGTCCACCAATGCCCCAACCGGTCCCAGGCCGACAAAACCATTTTCAGAATGCAAGGTAACACTTATATTTTTCGGAATGTAATTGGCGGCCAATGTGGGTATGCCAATACCAAGGTTAACTAAATCACCATCTTTGAACTCCTGAGCCACTCGCTTGGCAATTAAGCACCTACTTTCCATGATGCTCCTCCCTGACCATTACTAAATAATCAACCAGAATACCTGGCAGCATAACCTCATCTGGTTCTATCTGCCCTACCGGCACTACGTCCTGCACCTCAGCAATAACGATATTGGCTGCTGTTGCGATTACAGGATTAAAATTCCGGGCAGATTTTCTAAAAATAAGATTTCCGGCAGCATCCGCTCTGGCAGCTTTAATCAGAGCGATCTCTGCTCTAATCGGCTTTTCCAGCAAAAATTCCTCGTCGTCAACCGTTATGATCTGCTTTCCGTCAGCTACCATTGTTCCCAAGCCGGTAGGAGTGAGCACTCCGCCTAGACCGGCGCCACCAGAACGAATTCGCTCAACTAAGGTTCCTTGTGGCACAAGTTCTACTTCCAGTTCATTCTCTCTCATTTGCCGTCCCGTTTCGGGATTCGTACCGATATGGGATACTACCAGTTTTTTCACCTGGCGATTAACGACTAATTTACCAATGCCACGGTCAGGGAATCCGCTGTCATTAGCGATTATTGTAAGATTTTTACAATTCTTTTTAAGAATTGTATCAATAATTGCTTCTGGCGTACCGACACTTAAAAATCCGCCAATCATGATAACAGCTGCGTCGTTTATGTGTTCTGCAGCCTCATTAAGGTTTATTACCTTGTTCACAGTACCCCTCCTATTTACTTGTTCTATAATGCAAGTACCGTGCCAAGATCCAAATTTATGTTTTTCCCCAGTAATCAAAAACGCCTGATGAATTAATTCATCAGGCGTTTAATTGAAAACACAAAAAAGCCTGTATTTTCTAATATTAACAACTGATGAAAGACGGCATCAAATTTGATGCTGTTTTTCATCAGTAAATCGTATTCCTAATTTTTTTGCCTTCTTAACAATAGTCGATTGATCCACCTTCAGTATTTTCGCGGCTTTGCGGGTACTTCCATAGTGTAGTAAAGCCTGCTCAATTGTCTTTTTCTCAATATTTTCTACTATTTCCTTTAAACTCATTTCTTTATTAATGATGTTGCCGTACACAGCCCCAACATTAATCATACTGACGATCTGCTGCTCACTAATAGTTGATCCCGGCTCAGAAATAATAACAAGCCTTTCACTAATGTTTTGCAGCTCTCTTATATTTCCCGGCCAGGAATACTGCTTTAAGAGTTCAATGGCAGACTCTTCAATAGTAGTTTGCTTTGCATATTTCGTATTATAAGAGGCCAGAAAATGACGGGCCAGAAGTTCAATATCGCTGGCACGTTGACGCAGCGGGGGCAGATGAACGGGAACTACATTGAGCCTATAATACAGATCTTCCCGGAACTTGCCTTTATCAGCCAGTTCTTTTAAGTCACAGTTAGTAGCGGCAATAATTCTGACATCTAAAAGTAATGGTTTCGAGCCGCCAATGCGGGTTACTTCCTTATGCTGAATTACGCGAAGCAGCTTAGACTGCAGTTCCATAGGCATATCGCCTATTTCGTCTAATAATATTGTCCCTTTATCTGCCAGCTCAAATAGCCCAATCTTTCCAGAGCTTGTAGCGCCTGTAAAGGCCCCTTTCTCATAGCCAAAAAGCTCAGCTTCCAGCAAATTGGCAGGAATTGCCGCACAGTTTACTTTGATAAAAGGTCCGTTCTTTCGCAGACTGTTGCTATATATTTCATTAGCAACAACTTCTTTGCCAGTGCCTGTTTCACCAGTAATCAAAATCGTAACATCCAGGTTAGACACTTGCTGAATTAACTTTTTCATTTTTTGCATATCCAGGCTTTGTCCAATAAAATTGTGATTCAACTGTTGCTTGCGAAGATGTTCGAGTTCTCGTTTTTTCTTATTTTTATCTTCTTCTACGGCCATAATCTGTTTCTGTGAATTTTCGATTTCTGCTTTCATTGCAAGCAAATCCGTTATTTCCCGATCTATGATAACGACCTGTTTGACCTCTCCATTTTCATCAAAAATAGGATTGCCGGTTATAAGCATCTTTTTGCCGTTCCTTGTGCTCTCTCCCATGGAGTTGACTTGCTTCTTTTGCTTAATAACCTCTAATGTTACTGCATTCTTGTACACGCCTTCGGCTAATAGGTCTTTAACATTTCTTCCAATTACTTCCTCTGCTTTGATACCGGTTATCCGGGTATAAGACTTATTAACATACAGGGTCGTCCCATTGCCGTCGGATAAATAAATACCATCATATAAATGGTCGCCTAGCTGCCGAAAATCAAATTCCTTGGCATCTTCCAATTCTTTTTTTACCTGCTTTATACCCTCTTTAATCTGATTGGAAAGCTGCCAATTGGTACTGAGCAGCTCATCCAGAAAAGCCAGCGATGAGAATTCTTTATCCATACAGTTACCCTTTCCGCATGTTCAATAGCTATTATTGGCATAAAAATGACCAAATTATCTTAATCATTGTACTATTTAGGCATTTGATAGACTACCTCCTGCTTCTCCTACTCAAAGTGCTCTTTTTTTGTACTTGGCACGTAATTTGCATAATTACTAAAATGCAATCCTAATTTGCGACTATGTAAAGAGGTGAATAATATGGAAAAAGTTATCATTACTGTGGCAACTACCGGAGCCTGGCCCCAAAAGGAGCACAATCCTAACATTCCATTAACGCCGCAAGAAATTGCAGCTGATGTCTATGAGTGCTGGAAAGAGGGGGCTGCCATAGCGCATTTGCATATGCGGGACGATCAGGGAAAAGGTACCATGAGCAAAGACAAATTCCGGGAAACGGTTCAACTAATCCGCAGCAAATGCGATATCATCATTAACTGCACTACCTCAGGAGACCTAAATGCAACAGATGAAACCCGCATGGCTCACCTGATTGAATTACAGCCGGAAATGGCTTCTTATGATTGTGGCTCCATGAATTGGAT
This sequence comes from Anaerospora sp., assembly GCF_032013335.1. Lineage (NCBI taxonomy): Bacteria > Bacillati > Bacillota > Negativicutes > Selenomonadales > Sporomusaceae > Anaerospora > Anaerospora sp. The sequence goes on from NZ_DALZUO010000001.1 coordinate 45,391, forward strand.
GCACAACAGTTTATTTTTAAATACTCCTCAATTTTTGGAAAAACTCGGAAAAACAATGCTTGATAACAATGTAAAACCGGAAATCGAAATCTTCGATGCAGGAATGATTTATAATTCCTTCTACTATGTAAAAAAGGGTATTCTCCGTACTCCAGCTCACTATCAATTCGTTCTGGGTGCCGATGGCGGTTCGGCAGCTACCGTAGAAAACCTGGTTTATCTTAAAGGCTTAATACCTAAAGACGCTACCTGGTCGGCACTGGGCATCGGCAAAGGACACATTCCACTCATGTATGCTGCGATTGCTCTGGGCGGTCATATCCGAGTTGGTATGGAGGATAATGTTTACTATGCTAAAAATAGATTGGCCAAATCTAATGCAGAGTTTGTTGCCAGAGCGGCCCGCCTCATAAAAGAAGCAAATAAAGAAGTTGCATCCCCTGCCGAGGCAAGAGATATCCTTAATCTAAAAAAATAGAACAATTACGGGGGGCTAAAAAGATGATCAGAAAAATCGCCGTTTTGGGCGCGGGGACAATGGGGCATTCCATTGCGGAGGCCTTCGCCATGCATGGGTTTGAGGTCAATCTATTTGACACCGATTCCAATCGACTACAAGCAGCAAAAGAAGAAATCCGCGCAGAACTCTCCTTACTGGCAGCGGAGGATTTTATTCCACAACCTGCCATACAGGCAACTCTCGATAAAATTGCTTATTTTACAGACTTAAAGCAAACTGTCATTGACAGAGATTACGTCCTAGAAGCCACACCCGAAATTTTAGAACTTAAACAAAATCTCTTCAAGCAGCTTGATAATCTATGTCCGCCACATACTATTTTGGCAAGCAATACATCCAGTTTAAAGCTTAATGATATGATGGCACTTGTCAGTCCCAGCAGAAAAGAGCGGATTTTAGTAACCCACTGGTATAACCCGGCCCATCTTATTCCCATTATTGAACTATCGTATTTTGGCAATATGCCAGAAGATCTATACACCCAAGTAGAGGCGCTGCATCTTGCGATAAAAAAGCAAACCGTTAAAGTATTAAAAGATGTTCCCGGCCTTGTTGCTAACCGGATTCAACAAGGCGTCGCCCGGGAAGTATTTTCTCTTATTGAAATGGGAATCGCTGCTCCTGCCGACATTGATAAAGCCCTAAAATTCGGTCCGGCCTTTCGTTATGCCACAACAGGACAGCTAGAAGTCGCAGACTTCGGTGGGCTGGATATCTGGTGTGTTGTAGGCGATAATTTGCTAAAAGAAATGGATAGTTCCGAATGCGCCAATAAGCTGCTTCGGGAAAAAGTGCAGCAAGGTAAGCTGGGAATAAAATCAGGCGAAGGCTTTTATAAATATTCACCTGAAAAAATAAGCGCTATAAAAAACGACTTTATGAGAAAGCTGATTCACCAGCTAAAAGCTTCCGAATATTATATCTAATTTTATCCTGTTTTTAAGAGAACCCGCACGTGCGGGTTCTTCTCATATAGGAGATGATATATTTGCGATACAATCTGAATGACCAGACAACCATTTCTGAATTAATTTCTTATAGCCTGCAGCATTTAACTTTCTTCTTAGCAAATGCTGCTATTCTTCCTGTCATTGTCGGCAGCTATTTAGGTTTGGAGCAGAGCGACATAGCTGAACTTGTGCAGCGAACCTTCATTCTATGCGGGATTGCGTCTTTTTTGCAGTGCAAATGGGGTCATGGCTTTCCTATATTTGAAGGGCCGGCAGGAATGTGGTATGGGATTTTCATTACCCTTGCCACTACGGCACCAGCATTAGGTAAACCGCTTGCAATTTTGCGAACGGATATTGAACTTGGTCTGATTATTGCCGGTCTCTGTTGTATCATTTTAGGAATAACAGGTTTAGTGGGAAAAACCATCCGGCTTTTTTCGCCGCTTGTCAACGGTGTTTTTCTTTGTCTTATGTCACTCCAACTGAGCCCAACCATGATAAAAGGCGCATTAGGAATCAATGCTGCCAATCAGATGCTTGACGTATGGTCCTTACTGTCAAGTTTTACTACTACCGCGCTAATTATCTGGATATCCTTAACAAAAAAAGGGTTCTGGCAGAGTATTGCGATTTTACTGGGCGCAGGTATTGGCTGGTTAATCGCTGCGCTGCTTGGTCTTTCTCCCGCTATTCATCATCATACTAATGCACTGCCTGGGCTTTTTCCCTGGGGTGTTCCCACCTTTGATGCAGGAGTGGTACTAACCTGTATACTAGCTGCTATTATCATATTCTCCAATTTAGTTGCCAGTATTTTAGGCCTCTGCAATTTGACCGGTGAACCACCTAGCACCAAGCTCTTTAACCGTGGTGCTGCCTTCACCGGAATTGCCGATGTTCTAGCCGGTATTGGCTCGATTATCGGCTTCATTCCTTATGCATCTGCAGTCGGTTATACGGCTATGACCGGAGTTGCCGCACGAAAACCCTTCTACTTAGGTGCCGCAATATTAACACTTTTAGGTGCATTTCCGCCAGTGAGTGCTTTTTTTGCCGCTTTACCTCCTAGCGTGGGCTATTCTGTTATGTTTGTTGTCTATACCATGATTCTGGGCCTGGGCATCAAAGAATTCGCCAAAACACCGTTAGCTAACCGCGATTTATTTATTATGGGCATCTCTCTATTAATCGGTATCGGTGTCATGTTCTTACCTCAACAGGTCTTTGATAATGTTCCGGCAGCATTTCGCTACCTGTTACTGAATGGGCTTGTTGACGGTGTTATGGTCTGTATACTACTTGAGCAGGTCTTGTTAAAACAACAAGACTCAAAAAGAGTGAAGTAGTATACGCCCCTTGCACTAGACAGTTGAAATAATAAAACCGTTCACACGTCTAGCGTGTGGTATTCTGCACATCAGCAATACACTAAATTGCTGAGAATGCTGCTTAATGAAATCAAATTTTAAACTCTTTGTAAATAGCTCTAGGCACATAAAAACCCCTTTAGTAACAAGTTGTACGTTTTTAATCATACTTCCTGTCTACTTAAGGGGTGCAATTTAATCAACGGCCGGGTAGTTTTTTGAGTCTGGAAGATGGTGCTTGCTTTGCGGAAGCTCTTTTCAGTTCATAGGGTAAGCGGTTGTCGCCAGCGAGTATTAGGTTGTAGTATTTGTCATGGTAGTAGAGATTACCGTTTTAGGAAATAGTGGCGAATGATGGCTAGATTCTGAAAAATTCTAAGACCAAATGTTAAAAGGGCTACATAGTACAAATCAATACCAATCCGTTCCCCGATGTAGACGAGGCCGGCGGCCAAAAGCGCATTGGTGAAGAAGCCAGTCATAAATACTAGGTTATCAAACTTTTGCTCTGATCCTGCCCGCAATCCGCCAAACACCGAGTCCAGGGAAGCAAGTAAGGCTACCGACAAATATTTGGCATACTCGATTGGCATACTAACAGGCAAAAAAGTACCAATGAGAAGACCAATTAGGAGTCCGAGAATAGGTAAAGCCATTGTTATTTACCTCCGTCCTGAATCGGCTTAGCATATTGGAAGCGGAATGTACCCTTAAAGGCCGGAAGCTCCACTGAGGCAGACTGCTTTACAACAACCTGTATGCCCCAGAATTGAAGCGTTTCTATTACACCACCGCGCATCTTCAGTGCATTTTCCAATGTTACCGGGTTACCAATCGCTTTAATTTCAAAGGGAGCGGATAAGTTCGTATTGTTGACCGATAGGAACGACCCTGCGGTTCTAATTTCGGTCGAGACAATGAGGCGCTGGCTATTGATGGCAATGGCTTCGGCGCCTGCAGCCCGCAGTTCGTTGAGAATTTTCAAGATGTCTTCATCTTTTATCAGATATAAAGTGGGGTTTTTACTGCCAGATGGTGCAACGGGCTTGGTATCATCTACCGTAACAATAACGCCCGCACCCTGCAGGGGCACTACACCTGATCCCATTTTAGTGTTTTCCAGATCTTTTGTGGCTGCATCGCTAGTGGAGATTTTGCGCAGGTCACGAACCTGATTTTCGAGAGCGGTACGCTCTTTTTCAACTTGCATTAAGCGCTGCGTTAGGTCTTCGGCCCGTTGATATTGTACGGAAGACTGGATATCCTGAGTGGTACGAAACTGTACGGCCAGCATAATTCCTAAAATGACACAAACCAAAGTGATCGAGAATTGTCCTTGCTTTTGCATAGATCACGCTCCTGTTACTGGTTTGATTGGATGCAAGCGGCTGACCTGAAAGCCATGTGCCGTTAATTGTTATTATACATATGAACATATAGTCAAACAAGAGCTATTGCATTTTGTCCAAGGTGCAACGCATGCTATAATATTGCTAGCAAAACATGCCAACAGACGGGTAGTACCTAAAATGAAAATCGAAAACCGGGGGTTTTATAGTGGCAGAATGGAACGGAAAAGTTATTCTCATAACTGGAGGAACTTCCGGTATTGGATTGGCAGCGGCCGAGTTATTTTTGAAAGCGGGAGCGAAAGTTGCAATTAATGGTCGTGATGCTGCTAAGGGACAACAACTGATAGAGACATGGCAGAAAGCAGATAAAGAGCTTTTCTTTATTCAAGGTGATGTGGCAGTTCATGACGAGTGCCGGCAAATTGTCCGGCACACGGTAGAACACTTTGGACGGCTTGATGTGGTGGTTAACTCAGCCGGCATTTACCTGGAAAAGCTGTTAGCCGAGACAACAGAAACAGACTTTCAGTCTGTTCTTGATATCAATATGAAAGGAACATACTTTATCTCTAAGTTTGCTGTACCCGAAATGCGTAAAGCAGGAGGCGGCGCAATCGTAAATATTGCCTCTGACGCCGGGCTGAGAGGTAATCTTTTATGCACTGCTTATTGTGCAGCAAAAGGAGCAGTCGTAGCTTTTACCAAAGCCCTTTCCCTTGAGGCGGCTCCGTACGGCATTCGCGTCAATTGTGTATGTCCTGGTGATGTGGCCACACCTCTCTTAGATAAACAATTAGCAGCAGCTGCTGATCAGAATCAATGCCTGAAAGAAATGGAACAATTGTATCCGTTAGGCCGGATTGGGACTGCGGAAGAAGTGGCCCAGGTTATCTGCTTCCTGGCTTCACCGGCAGCAGCCTTTGTTACAGGTGCCATCTGGACAGTAGATGGCGGTTTGACGGCGTGTTGAGGGAGCTTTAACTCAATAATACGTAAAAGACCTGCTAACTCAAGTCAAGAGAAAAAAGAGAATAACAGATAAATGCATAGCAAAGCAGACCGACAACTTTCACTGCCGGTCTGCTTTGCCATGCATTTAAGTCAAGAAAAGTAGAACTTGAAAATGCATCATTTTTCGATTTGGTACAACGTATAAGTTAATTAATCTTTTCTGCAACAGTTGAAAACTTATCCATATACCATTTAATATGCCCTGCTATTCCTTCTATATCATTAATAGGAAAGCAGGGCACGCCTACATCCCATGCCACATCGCTGGCTATCGCCAATAATTCACTTGTCTTACATACCAACTCACCATGAACTGCCGAGCGATGAACTTCTATTTTGAGTTTACTGCCAAGTTTAAACCCTTCTGTTACGATAAGATCAACACCGGAAATCATCGCACAAATTTCATCTAATGTTTTCTCGTGATCAACCTTCTCAATAATGGCAACCTTACGGGGAGACGATATCGCAACAATATCAGAACCCGCCCGGGCAAGCCGCCATGTGTCTTTTCCCGGCTTATCCATATCAAAATCATGGGCGTCATGTTTGATACTGGCAACCCTGATCCCATCTTCTTTAAGCCGTTTAATAACCTTTTCCAGCAGCGTCGTTTTTCCCGATCCTGATTTTCCGGCTACAAACGATATTACTGGGATACAGTGATGATTCATCGCATTCCTCTCCTCAGTCAAGCACTTCTTTGTGTGTACTAAGCAGTCGTTGCAGGTCTTGCGGTGTATTTAAATTGTAAAATATTTTTTCTGCTTCTCCAGCAATGTCCAATTCTTCCTCATCAATTGTCAATACTCTTATCTGCGAATAAACGTGCACTACTTTCTTTATATTGGCTTCCAGGCAATTGGCTATCGGTTCAATGCAGTTCTGGGAATAGACTGCGCATAATGGTTCCAGTCTCCCCTTTATCACTGGCACAACAGCATCATAATCAGCCCTGCTCTTGAGCAGAACCGTTGCCAAATGTCCTTTGAAAAGAGGCAGATCTCCTGAAATAATAAAGGCATGTTTATGTTTTGCTGCAATAAGGCCTGCATGTATGCCGCCCAACGGCCCAACATCAGCATAGGTATCTAAAACTTCTACCGTACCAGGTATGTTATATTTCTCTGTATGGTTGCTGGCAATAATAATTTCATCTACAACGCCTCGCAGCTCATTAACAGTTCTCTCCATCAGCGTTTCATGATTAAGCATTAACAGTGTTTTATCCCTACCCATCCGTGTACTGCGGCCACCGGCTAAAATGATGCCACTCACATCCGTATTTTTGTCCTTATGAATATTCATCAATGCTCCCAATTAATACGGCTGAAACCTTCTGCCCCGAAATTAGGCGGCCGCTTCCAGCAGGAACATCAATTAAGGCATTGCAGGATAGCAGCGACTTTAATATACCATTACTTTGTTTACCTGTAAGCTTAATATAATTTTTATCACTTTTCCTATAAATTTGCGCACGTAAAAATCTGCGCTGAGGACTTTCTTTATCAAAGTGACCGACAAAGGTTGCCGAAACCTTTAATGGCAATTGACTGCCAAGCCCCATCATTTTCTTGATTGACGGCACAGCTATCAAATCGAAGGTGATAAACGCTGCTGCAGGATTTCCTGACAGAGCAATGATCAGCTTGTTATCTTTTTCAGCTGCGACAATAGGTGACCCCGGCTTCATATCGACCTTCCAGAAAATAATGTTTGCACCGATTTTATGAAGAGCATCTAAAACCACGTCATAGTCACCAGCAGAAACTCCCCCTGTGGTAATTACCATATCTGTCTTCTGTAAAGCTTCGGTTATTCGCTCTGCGGTAGCTGCCTCGTTGTCAGGTACTATCCCAAAACTAACCGGCTGAGCGCCTAATTTCAGACAGGACGCTCGTAAACTATGCAGATTACTATTAAAAATTTTACCTGGCTGTAATTCCTGAGCTGGATCTACCAGTTCATCGCCGGTACTAAGAATCGCGATCTTGACTTCCTTAAAAACCGGAACCTTTGCTATCCCAATACTGGCTAATAATCCAATGAGCGGGGGAGTGAGCAAAGTACCTTTAACTGCAACGGTTTCTCCCTTTACAATATCTTCTCCCGCTTGAATCATATTACTGCCGGCTTGTAAGGTGTAGCCAATCCTGATGTAATCTCCCGTCCGGTCAACAACCTCGTACTTAACAACCACGTCAGCGCCTTCGGGCAGAGGAGCACCTGTCATTACTTTAATTACAGTACCTGAAGTTACTTTTCTTGTTGGCGTGTATCCCGCGCGAACCTCTTCGATCACGTGAAGCTTTACACCACCCGGCTGCCCAGCCGTCTCTGTATCTTTTGCCTGCAAGGCATAGCCATCCAATGGTGATTTGTCAAACGGAGGAGAGTTTTCACCAGCCTGTATGTCCTGGCTTAACACACGCCCCATTGCATCATCTAACGAAATATAGCACTCTTGGCCTGGGTAGACCCGATCCAGCACCAAAGCTTGCGCTTCTTCCAGGAAAATATTCGTCTTCATCTTTTTTCCCTCCCATTCGCATTTATGCTCCCGTCCCAAATGAACAAGCCGGATACAGGCACACATCACACTCCAGACATAAACCTCCCATGCCTAATTTCACAATAAGCGGTCTGGTAATCACTTGTTCTGTCAAAACGAGTGGAAGAACCAAATCGAAAATAGTGGTTCGATGGTACATAACACAGCCCGGAAGACCCAGAATAGGTATTCTCCCCAGATACGCCACCATCAGCATCGCTCCCGGCAATACAGGAGCACCATAAGTAACGATTTCAGCTCCTGCTTTTTTAATGCCACTGGGAGTCACATCATCAGGATCAACTGACATTCCGCCGGTAGTCAGGATCAGCTCTGCGCCGTTATTGATTAGTGTTTTGACAGCGTTAGCTATCAGTTCTGCATCATCGGGAACAATAATGTGTTGAATGACGTGGCTGCCATAGGCTTCGACTTTTTCCCTAACTACTGGTCCAAACCTATCTTCAATACGTCCATGAAAAACCTCACTGCCTGTTGTTATAATCCCTACGTTGTAGGAAGTATATTTTTTTATGGATACAACCTCACTGCCATGAGCGAGGTTATCTACCATGTCCAGTTTCTGTTCATCAATGACTAACGGCACAACACGAACGCCTGCAATTTTATCGCCTTCTTTAACCGGCCTGCTGTTATTACGGGTTGCAACTACTACTTCTTCAATTGAGTTGATTGCAAGCAATATCTCTTCTTTTATCGAGCATAATCCATCATACTCGGCAATCATGCCGACCTTACCTTCATTGGGTTCCGTAAGTACGATTCCCTGCCCCTTTAATGCCTGCCCGATACGCAAGCCGGCCTCATTTTCATGAACAAAGCCCGGCCTGACTTCCCAAATATAGATATGCTCTTTTCCTAATTTTAAAAGATGAGGAATATCTTCCCTTGTGACGATATGCCCTTTCTTGAATGCCCGCCCCTTATATTCTCCAGGAACAATCTTTGTAATATCGTGACACAGCACACAGCCTACTGCATCTTCTACTCTCATTACCTGCACACAAGACAACTCCTTTTGCTTTTTGTTTATAAGCAGAGTTTATAAGTTTTTCTTTTTTCACCATTAGAACAACTTGTTTTATATTGTAAACTACTTAACTAGGCAATACCGTTAAGGTTTATTGCCTAGTTTGATAGTAAAGCCCATGTACTGGTAATACGCTAATCTATCCTTGTCCGCATTCGACTGCAGTTCCTTTAATGATACCAAGAGCGTGATCTAACACTGGTAAAATAGCTTCCAGTGACTCTTGTACACCTTTGACACTGCCAGGTAAATTAACAATTAACGTCTTTCCTCTAATTCCAGCTGCCGCTCGTGAAAGCATGGCTTTTGGGGTCTTCTGCAGTCCATAATACCGCATAGCCTCCGCGATTCCCGGCGCAGGCTTTTCAATCATGTCCATTGTGGCCTCCGGTGTTACATCACGCTCAGAAAAACCGGTACCGCCTGATGTAAGCAGCAGCGCTAACGATAACTCATCGCATACATGGCTGATTGCTTGCTTAATTTGTTCTTTTTCATCGGGTATCATATTGTAATATTCGATACTATATGTTAATCCAAGAGACTCCCTTATCTGTTGGCCGCTCCTGTCTTCTCTTTCTCCTCTTGCCCCTTTATCGCTCATAATAAGAATGCCGAATTTGTACATTTGATTTCCTCCCTGCAGACCACTATGCAAATAAGACTGCCGCCATTTACATCACAAACCGTAACACAGCCCGTATTATCTACTTTTAAGCCGTTCCACTAAATTGCTTATTGCCTTTGTGCAGTTATCCGTCATTTTACTAAGGTCTGTTGCTTTGGCATCATCGATATGAATTCCTGCGATTACCGTTACTGCACAATTCAATGCAGAAGCAATTTGCAGCGAGATCATTCGGGCTAAGTCATCCTCTTTATGACCTGTAACGCACAAAACAGAAGCACTTGCAGAAATCCGTTCAGGATCAGCCAAACTCGGACGAGGTACAGCCAAAGCTACCGCTCCTATATGATATCTGGTCCCACCTTCTATAACGACAACTATATCTTTGCCGCATATAAGGGCCGAGGCTTCAACTCTATGTACTCCCTCTCCCCAGCTTTCCTGGAGTTTTTCCGTTTGGCTTCTACTTGCGTCCATTTTCTTTTACTCCTTTCCAGGGAACAAACTCACTAAAAGATAGATTGAACATCATTAAAATCTTACCAATGAGATGGTTAATCATATCTTGAATCGAATTCGGATTATTGTAAAACGTCAACATAGGCGGAAGAATTACACAGCCATGCCGGGCAGCCTTCGCCATGTTCTTTAGATGAATGGAGCTTAAGGGGAGTTCTCGAGGAACAAGCACTACCTGACGCCTTTCCTTTAAACAAACATCTGCCGCACGTAGTAAAAGATTATCTGTGTAACCAGTGACAACTCCCGATAATGTCTTCATACTGCAAGGAATAATAATCATTCCGTCTGTTTTAAATGATCCGCTGGAAATCGGTGCGGCAAGATCGTTATTATCATGATAATAGTCCGCTAAAGCAATAACATCTTCCACATGTATATCGGTTTCATACTGTAGTGTTCGTTTTGCACCTTCAGTAATAACCAGATGAGTCTCACAATCTGGCAGCTCTGCTAACACTTTTAGTAAATTGACTCCTAAAATAACACCACTTGCTCCGGTAATTCCTACAATGATTCGCATGCGACTCTCCTCCTGCAGTACTTGGTTAAATAAGAGTTCAGAAATAATAGGGGTTTAAAATGAAAGAGCTCGTCCGAAAAAAAGAATGAGCGCAGGAAAAATGCAATCTCGTTTTCGGACGGTTGCCTCTTCCCTTTCATTTTTACATCACTTTAAGCAGCTGCCTTAGCAGAGCAGCATCCTTTATTTACTTTTATTAAATAACTCCGGCGCAAAACGGCTAGGATCTACTTCTTTGAACTTTGCCCTTTGAAAATGATCTTTTAATTTAAATGGTACTGTGCAATCAAAAATAACCTTGCAAGAAATGCCGCGATCCCGAATCATTGGATTAAATTCAGGGTTTTCTGAGGGATCTAGTGGATGGCAGCGTACGCCCGGTATGAAGATTGTATCAATATCTCCCTGATAGCGGGTATTAAGAGCCCACATTACATCATTACTATCAAAAGGGTCTACATCTTCGTCAACCAGAATCACATGCTTTAGCTCTGAGAATGCTGAAAAAGCAAGTAAGGCAGCTTGTCTTTGACGTCCCTCATCACTGGGAACACCTTTTTTAAACTGCATAATTGCCATATACTTGCCGCCGCCTGAAGAATGAGCATAAACATTCAACAACCGCCCCGGCATGGCTCTTTCCACCATCTCCAGGATACTAGCTTCTGTAGGAATACCGGCCATATTGACATGCTCTTCACTAGCTCCTATACAGGTTTGCATAATTGGATTGCGACGATGAGTGACAGCCTTTACTTTAATAATCGGCATAGAGGGAACAGCTGGGCCGGTGTAACCGGGGAATTCAGGCATAGCTTTTCCTGTATTCGTGTTTTGGTCCTCCCGGACACGTACTACCGGCAAAAGTTCGCCTTCAATAACATATTCCGCATTAGCAATCGCTTTTTCGTTAATTGTTAAGCATTGCACCATTTCAACGGCTTGATTGCGAATTGCCCCTGCAATACTTAATTCATCAAAGCCAAGTGGTGTTGTCGGTGGTTCAAAGCAAGAGCCAATAGCAACGGCTGGATCTACACCGATACTAATAGAAATAGGCAGCGGTTTACCTGCTTTTTCTGCCTTCTGATAGAAGTCACCAATGTGACGCGCTCCGGGGGTTATCCAAATAGACATTTCATCCTTACTTTGCAGGCATAACCGGTGAATAGTTACGTCTGACTTGCCGGTTTCCGGATCTGAGGCATAGCACATCCCCAGCGTAATATAAGGACCAGCATCCTCCTCCGTATTGGTGGGAGCGGGCACCAGCTTTCTGATATCAAAGCCTTCATCAGATGCATAGTGAACGACTTCCCGGCATTGAGCCTTTTCCGGGGAGACAAGTACCGGCGCAATCGCATTTTTCACTGCATTTTTTAGCAGAAAACCAAGCCGCTCCGGTTTTGTTCCCAGCATCAAAGCCACTCTTTCACGGCTGGCTAGAAGACCGATTACTACTTTGGCATCGTCATGTCCTTTAACATTATTAAAGACCATAGCTGGCCCAATCTGAGTCGGACGCTGTACTGTTCCACCAGCACCAACATAGCGATAAACACCCGATATCTCGGCATGAGGATCTACCTGTTCATCTGTTTCAATTAACTGCCCTGGCACCGTTTTTAACATCTCTAATGCCGAACGCAAATCAGTGATTTTTATTTCTGAAGACATGATCTATAACCTCCTCAATTTTAACTGGCACCATTCATTCACAACTGGAATTTTTGCTGTAAACTAAATAGATGTCGGTGTTTTGTTGCTCGGCTGTGCAATCGGAATTGCTCTGGTATGGTCCGTCGTGAAGCAGATTAAAATTGCTGTTATAACCGGGATACAAGCAAATATTGCTAAAGCGGTTGGACCGGAAATGCCAAAAGTCAACAACAAGCCGCCAAGCATTGGACCTACCGTCCCGCCAATACGACCAATTCCATAACCCCAGCCTGTGCCGAAGCCGCGAAATGCCAATGGATAATTTTGTGTCATATAGGAGCCGGCCACACCGTTTAGACCATGCTGCGCCGCACCTGTCAGGAACAATGCAATACCGAGCGTTAACGCATCCTTACTGCTGCCTACTGCGCTATCAATAAAGGTAAGTATTGCTAAAATAAGCAACCCAACAGTTAACGTAATTTTGCCGCCATATTTATCTTGCAGCCAGCCACAAAGAGGTATCCCTAGTATAAAGCCAAGATTCCAGATCATCGTGAACCCCAGACTCCACTCTAATGACCAGCCTTGCATTTTCATTAGTTGTGTTAACCAGGTAAGTACACCATAAATGAAGATGTAGTTTAAAAAGAAAACCAGCCAAAATATAATTGTGTTTCTGGCCATACCAGGTCCAAACAAACTAGCCAAACTAACAGTTCCTTTTTCAGAGGCTGCCAATTGATACTCATCGTCAGCTTGCGCCTTAAAGCCAGGATCAGCTGACTCTAATATTTTTGCAATTTTATCTTTTTGTCCTTTGGCTATTAAGAACGACATCGATTCTGGCAGGAAATACTGTGCAACCAAAAGCAGTAAAGGAATTGCAGTGACAAAGAACATCATTCTCCAGCCGTAATCATTCAAAACAACCAAACTTACTAATACAGCAATAACAGTACCAAGAGCCATACCGGAAGTAACCCAAACCACCAAACGGCTCCGGATCGCCTTCGGAGAATATTCCGACGTGAACGCAACCACAATGGGGAAAGCGCCTGCCAAACCAATACCGGCAATAAACCGATACATGGCAAATTCATTAAAACCACTTGAAAAACCTACGGCTATCGTAAAGATACAATAAACCGCTGTCGCAAGCATCAACGCTTTACCCTTGCCGATTTTGTCAGACAATGGTCCAAATACGAGAGAACCAAAGATCATACCAGCCATACCAAAACTGCCTAGTGCACCGATTTGGGCAGGGTTTAAGCCCCAGTCTTTAATCAGCGAAGGAATAACCAATCCAAAAACATTGATATTAAATCCTTCATTAATAACAGTTAGCCAACAAACAGTAAATATAAAAATGAAGAAATTATTAAACTTGCTATTAGCAATTACTTCAGAAACTAATATTGGACGCATTCTTTTCATTCCCCCAATTATAATTTCACTGGCCTAATATTTTCCTATGCATCGCTGCACATTTACCCATATAATTGCAATTATTTACATAATTCTGTTAATTAACTCTATTCCCTTCTTGCGATCCTCTTCACACATAAAACTAAATATTTACCTGCTTTTATATCACATACCACCTCCTAAACTAACTACTACCCTTCATCAATCCTCCTTTCGATGCGCTATTTTCAATGAATTGCTTATCTTGAAGGACAATTTGGACTAAATAACTTCAAGAGCATCTCCCACATTGATAATTCCGCCTTGCAAAACAGTAGCAAAAATCCCTTCTTTTGGCATAACACAATCGCCGGCCTGATAGTAAATAGCACAGCGATTATGACATTCCTTACCTATTTGGCTTACTTCTAAAAGTGCTTCTCCTATCCTTAGATGAGTGCCCACAGGTAATTGGGGTAAATTTATATTAATAGTTGTGATGTTTTCTGCAAAATCACCAGGATTTACGTCCAAGCCGGCTTGTCTCATTTTTTCAATACTCTCTAACGCCAATAAACTTACCTGCCTGTGAGCAAACCCAGCATGAGCATCTCCCTCTAACCCTAAATTAACTAGCAAATTCCCACTATAAATATTTTTTTTACGTTCACCCTTATTCAGGCTTGTACATACGGCTACAATCTTGCTCTTCATATCTTATGTCCCCTTTTTAACGTTACGCTTCGCGTTGATAATCGCCGCTCTTACCACCGGCTTTTGAATTGAGCCGAACATATTCGATAATCATGCCTTTCTCTACTGCTTTGCACATATCATAGATTGTTAATGCAGCTACGGATACCGCAGTTAGTGCCTCCATCTCCACTCCAGTCTTGCCTGCAGTCTTTACTGATGCAGTAATGATCACACGGCTAACGGCCTCATCCAATTCAAATTCAAGATTGACACCTGTTAGCATCAACGGATGACACATCGGAATGATTTGCCAGGTACTCTTTGCTCCCATAATGCCTGCAACCTGCGCCACCCCCAGGACATCACCTTTCCCGATTAAGCCGCGCTTGATTAATGACATCGTCTCGGGCAATACCTTTATTCTGCCTTCTGCAACTGCCTCTCTGTGACTATCAACCTTCAAAGAAACGTCCACCATATGCGCTCTGCCTGCTTCATTAAAATGTGTAAACACTAGTAATAATCCTCCTTCAAAGGATAGCTGGACTTTTCTACCCGCCAATTTGAGACATTCGCCGCTTAAAATCAGGATAGCCGCTTGACCGGCAAAGGGAATGGCCATTCGGTTTTTCGCTGACAGCCTCATGAAATAACCGGGCAAGTTCGCTATCACTTGCACCGTTGCGTAAGGGAGTTTTAACATCAATCTCCTTATTTGATAGTAAGCAGGGCCTAAGTTTGCCATCCGCAGTCAGTCGCAGACGATTGCATTCACCACAAAAATGATCGGAAATAGGCGTAATAAACCCAAATGTACCTCTAGCCTTAGGGAATTGGTAGTATTTTGCCGGTCCATTCCCCTGAACATTAATGACTGGCCGCAATGCCTGGCGGCCAACAGCCATACTCAACATTTTTTTTATAGTCCCAATATCCGGTCCGCTGCCAACTCCAGTACCGCCTATCGGCATGTATTCAATAAACCGTACAGAAATAGGATGACGGTAAACTTGTTGAATAAAATATGCTAAGTCAGCTTCAAGCAGTGATTCCGTCAATACTACATTGATCTTCAGCGGAGTCAGACCAGCATCTAAGGCACTTTCAATCCCGCGCAAAGTGTCATCAAGGCGGCCACAAGTAGTAATCCGTAGAAATCTGGCAGGATTGACTGTATCTAAACTAATATTTACCCGGTCTAAGCCAGCATTTTTCAAGTTATAAGCCATCTGTGGCAGCAGGCTGCCATTGGTTGTAAGCGATATATCATCAATAACTCCCATGGCCTTAATCTCGTGGATAAAGTTTGTAAGACCGCTTCTTACAAGCGGTTCCCCGCCTGTAAGTCGAATCTTGCTGATTCCTTCCCGACTAAAAACAGCGATTAACCGCAGTATTTCTTCATAGGTAAGAACTTCACTGTGGTCTAGCCAGTGAACCCCATTAGGAGGCATACAGTATACGCAGCGAAAATTACAACGATCAGTAACTGAAATCCGCAGATAGTTTACAACCCTGTTATGATTATCTATCATGACATCCTCCCCAACGAACAAATAGCACTGTAATAAGACCATCATTACAATCTGGAAATAAAGTGCTAACCACCTTATCAATAAAACCTATCTTTGCAAAAATACAAAACAGTTCTATTGATAAAGAGATTAATATTTCATATACTGCGGCTTCTGACTCATGATCTACTGAAAGCATTAGCATCATTTGCCTCAGCAGACCATGTTGAGCAGCAAGCCGTTTATCTAATCACATTGAATAGTCGGTTAAGAACAAGGATTTAGATAAAATACTCCTATGTTTATGCTGTCTTGCAATCTAACCGCTTTAGTTTGACTAACATAACCAGGATACTCGACAGTTACTGTATAATCCCCACTGTTAGGTTCCAGTTTATCGATTTTAAAGTCACTGTAGTTGTTAGTAGTAACTATCCAGGTTTGTTGAGAAGCTACATTCGTCAAGATCACTCTTGCATTGTCAGCACATTCCTTTTTATCATGCAATTCTACGCTGCCAGCAACATGACACTTGGTAAAGCGGAACAAATTTTTGTACCAAACACGAGGCTTCGTGCCGAACTCCGGATGGAGATATTCAAGACCCTCAGCATCCACCTTTTCCACCATCTCTTTATCCGTAGCATAGAAAAAGCTCAGTGAACCAGTGGGACAAGCAAAGGAACATCTAGGTTCTTTCCATTCGCCGCTATCCAGCAAATGGGCACACATGGTACATTTTTGCGGCAATTGACTCTCTTCGTTCCAGTAAATCACTTTGTAGGGACAAGCATCAACAATCTGCTTTTGACCCTTAGCTTTAATTGGATCAATAATAACAATACCATCTTCTCTTTTATAAATAGCGCCGTCTTGGGCGGCCTTCATGCAGGTAGGTTCGTCACAATGCATGCAGGCATAAGATAGGGAACATACATCCTGCAGGGGATATTGCCCTCTTTCTACATACAGAACATCCCGCCATTTCTGTCCAAGCCGCGGCTGGGCCTCGGCAAAGGGCAGATGATTATTATCCCAATGCTCGTCTTTGCAGCTGAGAAAGCAATTGTTGCAATCATGACATCTTGCAACATCTACGATCATATTGACTTTTTTCATTGTTTTATGCCTCCCATTTTTCAACTTCCACGAGATAAGAGTTTGCCGCCATACCACAAGAATTCTTAGTCATGAACCGTTTCGAATTCAAGATGTTAATGCAGCCGGACCGATCTGGTGAATTACCGGGCTCGCCCAAGGAATCGTAATCGGCGCAAGATTCATAAGTATGGCACGTACCGGGGGCAACTCGCTCAGTAAGCTGAGCGGCACAAATGACTGCTCCTCTATCGTTGTAGACCTTAATCAAATCATGTTGTTTAATTCCCCTGGCAGCTGCATCCTTAGGATTGATACGCCAGATCCAGTAGCGGTACCCATCTTCTTTCAACACTCTATGGTCTCTCAGCTCATTCAAATGGCTTTCTTTGCAGTCACCCATCGTGTGGAAGCTGAAACGAGGATGGGGAGCGATAGCCTGCAATGGATATTTGCCTGCATGAGCCGAATGATGGCCTTCCCAGGATTCAATATAACGGGTTACCGGGTGTCTCTCCATATCGTTAGGATCAAATCTCTCTAAACTCTTACTGACGAATTCCAGTTTGCCTGTTGGTGTCTGCAGCCCTTTACGTGCAACCTGTTGGTTGGGCCTTGGCCCCCAGTCAGGAGTGTCAATTTCACGATCTTCGGCAAACCAGCGCAGTGCCGGAGTCGGTTTTACACTCTTTGGCTTATTAGGAACAATATAATAGCCTTTTTCCAAGAACCGTTCCCAGGTAATGCCCTTCGGCAGGTCAGTCGCATGGAAGTACTGCTTAATCCAGTCCATCTCGGTTTTGCCGCCCTCGGTAAAGATATCCCAGATACCCAGCCGCTTAGCTAGCTCCGCAAAAATCTGATAGTCAGACTTAGACTCACCAAGAGGCTCAATGCATTTCATCTGCAAGGTAATAACCCGGTGGTTACATTGGCTGTAAGTATGAGGTATGTAGCCGGAGCAATTGGCAAATTCACTGATGTCCCAGCGCTCGAAGTTCGTGCAGGCCGGTAGTATGATATCAGCAAATTTAGCTTCACCTTCAAGCCAAATGCCTTGATTGACAACAAACGGTAGTTTCTTGGTCCTATACATCTTCACATAACGGTTAGTTTCCGTCATTGTACCGATGAAAGAACCGCCGTATTTATAATACATCTGGATCGGCGAATAACCGGGGGCCGGATACTCATATTTCTGGAACTGAGCCTCTACACTTGAACCGCAGAAGCCTTTCCCCCGCCATTCCAGCTTGCCTTCCAAAATCGCTTCTGGAATTCTGAGGCGCGGAATGTGCTGACCTTGAGGGTGATTGATTACACTGCCGACCGGTCTGCCATTTGCAAACATCCGGGTAGCAAACTCATAGCCTGCTGCAGAATTGTCGGTATCACAGGCAATCCCGCCTTCAGCATAACCAGGGAAGAAGAAGCTTTCGTCGCAAGGAGCGCCTTGTGTAGTTGACCAGATGTTGATGCCCGGTTTTCCCATACCTTGCATACCAATAAGACAAATCATCATCCGCGCCCATTCGTTGCCGGTAGTCGCTCTACACGCACCGCCCCAGCCACCAAGACCGCCTGCCGCAAGTGTAGTCGTCTTAGAAGCCCATTCGCGAGCCAATGCTTTTATTTCCCTAGCTGGAATTCCAGTTTCGTTCTCTCCCCACTGCGGATCTTTAGGAATACCGTCTTCTATGCCCAGAATATATTCTGACCACTTTTCAAAACCGTGCGTTCTGGTAGCCACATATTCTTTGTCATAAGTTCCTTCCGTAATCCATACATAGGCAATACTTGCTGCCAGAGCAGCATCTGTGCCAATGCGCGGTGCCATCCATTTGTCCCCGAAAATGCGTGCGCTATGGTTGTGGTAAGGATCAATAAACACCATTTTAACGCCAAGTTCCTTTAACCAGAAACGGCGTGGAGTGCTTTCGAACGCCGAGTAAATGCCGTTGTTCGTTTCCGGATCTGAAGACCAGAAGACCACCATTTCCGTATTCTGCAATCCATCCTCCAGCAGATCATACTGCGGAGGATTGCCAAGGCGCCAGCTGAAGCCCCAGTTATGCATACCGCCCCAGTGCCAGCCTTCCCAGCTATCCGGATTATGATCAGCATAAGTAAATCCAACCAAATTCATGAACCGCATATAAGCACTGAAACGATAACCAATATTGCCCCACAGGTGATGAGAGCCGGATGTACTTAGAATGGCAGCAGGACCGTAATCTTGTTTGATGCGTATCATTTCGCCTGCAACTATATCCAAGGCTTCTTCCCAACTAATTCTTTCATAACCCGAAACACCACGATTTTCTTCATTTCTCTCACCATTTACATCGAAGTCCACCCTCTTCATTGGGTAAAGCAGGCGTTTAGGTGAATAGATTTGAGATTTCCAAGCTGCAGTAACCGGAGTAATCGTAGTTTTACGCGGCGGTGTAAATGTTCTGCCTCTAGCTTCAATTTCCCAAGACGGAGCATCTTCATCAGTCAATTCCATTGGATACATGCGCACAATTTTGCCGGATTCAACATCTACATCAACAAATACCGGCCCACCAGTACTGCTGTTTGTGAATCTTTTTGTCTCTCCCATTTTGTTCCTCCTCCAATTAAATAATTCAACAGTTTGGCACATTGATATTCAGGCGTTTAACTATACCAATCGTTTCTTAGGCAATATCAAAATCTCGTTAAGCAAACATAATCATTCACCCCCCCTCAATAAATAGAATTTTTAAATAATTAAAATAATAACATGAGTGTTTTGCACAAAATCACATAATAAGTAAATATTATTTAAGCATTACTTATTCTAATGAAAATATTCATACTAATGGTTAAATTTTCGAGCTCACTGCACACAATACTAAAATTTTTTAATTATCATAATTTTACATCTTTTATTTCGATAAGTAAATATTATTATAGAATTATTTTTTCTAATATTACATTGCTTTAATATCTAAACATTATATAAGCTAGTATTCAAAATTTGCCGATTGTCATGTAAAAATGTATAATTATAGTGGAAATGCTATATTCTGGAGGAAAAAGTGGATATTCAAAAATTAAAATACTTTGTCTCAGTTGCAGAATCACTAAGTTTTACCGAAGCGGCTGTACAACACAACATATCGCAGTCAGCGATAAGCCAACAGATTTCTGAATTGGAAAGACAATTAGATACCCCGCTCATTGTCCGTAATAAACGCCCCTTACAGTTAACCTGGGCTGGTAAGATACTCTTAGAAGAATCACACACCTTAATCGCTGCTTCTAATGAGGCATTAAAAAAAATACAGCTAGCTTCCACGGGAATGACTGGATATTTAAAGATAGGTTTTTTAGGAGGAATTGAAAAGGTTTTTTTACCGCAAGCAGTCAGAGAATTCCGGCAAAACTATCCCAATATCTATGTAAGTATGCATCAATATAACTGGGCTGAAATTAATGAAGCGCTAATGAGAGAAGAATTAGACATAGGCTTTACCCTATCCCACAATCTTGATAAATTCCCCAATTTGGTCGGCAAAGAACTACGAAGTGACTTTCTTTGTGTAGCAATTCATTGCAGCCATCCTTTGGCTTCGCAAGAAACGATTAATGTTTCGGATTTAATTAACGAATCATTTGTTACATTTACCCGGAAAGCGGACTACCTACTGAACGATTTAACTTATAAAATATGTTCAGCAAACGGATTTACACCAAATGTAGTAAATCAGAGCCGTGATTTATCAGCTCTATTGTTTATGGTCGAAGCTGGTTTAGGAATAATGGTCGTTCCCGGACCTGTACGGGAAGTAGCCAGTCCAGATCTTCGCCTTATTGAGCTGACTAACCCACACAGCGAATTTAATGTTATGGTTGTCTGGAATCAAAATAACTTAAATGCGTCTATCCCGGTCTTCGCTAACCATCTATCCAGTTATCCCGTACCGAGAAATTAAAATCCAATACATATAAATGACAGGATTGTTTGTCATACGTATTCGGGACTACAAATGTAGCCCCGTTTTTTGTTCGCCAATAAGCACAACATTCAGATAACTGAGATTAGAAGATGGTTTTATCTGATCTTTTTACCCATCTTCTTGTGGAAAAAATTTCAAATCCCCAATAGTCATGAACTGCTCCCATAATACCCCTAGGCGCTAACAGAATAATGATAATTGCAATAATCCCTAATATAATCATGCTAATTCCCGGATAATCGTAAAGATATTGCTTCAATAACACATAAAATACTGCGCCTAGTATCGGCCCTTCTACCGTACCGATTCCACCAATAATAACCATAAAAACCATAGCGACCGTCCAGTCGATCCCGAACGCGGCATATGGCTGAACATACGCAATAGACAAATATAATGCACCACCGGTAATGCCGGTAACAAAAGCCGATATCAAAAAACACTTTAATTTTGTATTATATATTTCAATACCGATAGTCTCAGCGGCCGATTCATTATCTCTCATAGCCATTAATGCAAGACCCAGTTTAGAGCGTAAAAGAGCATGTACCAAACCGACAGCTCCCAAACCTACGACTGCAGCAATATAATACATATCAGTTGTTGTCAAATCGTAAGAAACGGTTATGTTGAATCCTTGACCAGACCTAACATACGTCCAGTTACTAAAATACACAGCCAATGCTTCGGCTGCAATCCACGTGCCTATTGAAAAATAAACACCACGCATTTTAAATATTGGCTGGGAAATAACCAAAGCAAAGATAACGGAAACAATCCCACCTACCAACAGACCTATTATCATCGGCAGATGATAATTTTCTGTAATGACTGCCAGGGCATAGCCTCCTAAACCAATAAACATTTGTTGTCCAAGTGAAACTAAGCCGGCATATCCACCAAGTAAATTCCACATCTGACCTAGAGCCATGTATAAAAAAATTTGAACCATAATCATCACTATGTTTTCATTGACCCCTAACGGCAAAATACCAAGTGCCGCTAGTAGTATTATAGGAACACATAAGCGAGCGTTGCTCTTAAAGCGTTCCGTTGACAGGATTTGCATTGTTATAACTCTAAACAATCACATAACCTCCCTAAGGATCTAACATTCTATTTTCTTGATGCTGTTGAAAGAAGCCCTTCAGGTTTAACTGTTAGTATAAGCAACAAAACCAGATACCCAGCTAGCAATTGATAACCGGAACCAAAAAAGTAAGCGCCAAGCAGCTGAGCAAGCCCTAGTATTACTCCTCCTAACAAAGTGCCAAGCAGGCTCCCCATCCCGCCAATGACTACAACGCCAAAAGCAATAATTAAATACTGGGTACCGGTAGACGGGTAAAAAATGAAGGTCATTCCTACCAACAGCCCGGCAATTGCAGCTGATGCCATTGCCAGAGCCATAGCGTAGCTAAAAACTTTTTTCGTATCTACACCCATAAGTTCGGCAGCGTGAATATTGTCAGAAGCAGCCCTTACCGATCTGCCAAAATAAGTATATTGAAGTATACAATGCAGCACAATAATAACACAGATCGCGATAACGAAATTCAGCAGATATACAGCAGATACTGAGAAAAGATTAGTAGAAAAAACATTTGCTGTTGCAAACGAACTAGAAATCGAGCGAGCGTCAGCCCCAAAGAACAACAATAACGTATTTGAGAGACAAATAGAAACGCCAAATGTTGTGAGCAGTGCTGGCTCGGCCCCTTTATCCAGTACCCTATTGATCAAAAATCCTTGGATAAAAAAACCAATTGCCGCCATGATTACAACTGTCATCACTATGGCAGCCCATACACTGCCAACAAGCTGAGCAAGCAAGGTCATACATACAAATGCACCAACTATAATTAAATCACCGTGAGCCAAATTGGTTAATCCCATAACTCCGAATATCAGGGACATTCCAATCCCAATTACCGCATATAATCCACCTAATAAGAGTCCATTAAGCACGGATTGTATGATTTCCATATGCAATTTCTCCTTAAACCGGTTTTTTAGCTTATCAGCAATTTATGTACTTATTAAGACCAAAATAAGCATCCTGAACATCTCCCTCAAGAAGTTCAGATGACTTCCCTTCCAATACAATCCTGCCTTTTAACATTACATAACTATAATGGGAATATTTCAGGCTTCGCCTAACATCCTGCTCTACTAAAACAATGGTTAGCCCTTCTTCATTAATTTCTTTTATCGTCGAATATATATCCTGTATAATTATTGGGGCTAAGCCCAAGGAAATTTCATCACAAAACAGGAGTTTAGGTTCAGACATGATTGCTCTGGCAATAGCCAGCATCTGACGCTGTCCACCGCTTAAATAAGAGGCTTGCTGCCCAGCTTTCTCTTTAAGAACTGGAAAGAGCCTATATACTTTTTCCAACTTAGCTGCAGTATTTACCCTGTTATGCGGCAAATAAGCACCCATTAGCAGATTTTCCTTCACTGTCATTTTTTGAAAAATACTGCTGCCTTCCGGAGACAGGGATACACCCTTTGCTACAATTCTATTTGTCTGCATTCCATCAATCTTATCTCCAAGAAACAAAATTGAACCGCTGGTAGGCTTATTAATACCTAATATTGTATTAAGCAATGTCGACTTTCCAGCGCCATTAGAGCCAATAATAGAAACAATAGAATTTCTTCTAATCTTTAATGAAATTTCATGCAAAGCTTGAAGTTCCCCATAATGCACATTTAAATTATTTATTTCTAATAAAAAATCTTTGCTGGTCATTCTTCAATCGCCCCTAAATATACTTCATGTACTTTTTTTGATTGCATGACAAGCCCAGGCAAATCACAGATCACATTTTCTCCTTCTGATACACACAACACTCTATCCGTGCCTTGAGACATTGTTCTTAGCACATGCTCTATCCAGATAATACTGATACCTTTTTCCTTAATACCTTTAACCATAGTAAGAATGTCCGTGATCTCTGAATCAGTCAGCCCTCCAGCAACCTCATCAAGCAATAGTATCTTGGGATTTCCAGCCAAAGCACGGGCAATTTCGAGCCTCTTACGGTCTAAGAGCCCTAATTTTCCGGCATACCAATCCCCCTTGTTACTCAAATCAGTCATCTGCATTATTTTCATAGCTCTAGTCTTCGCTTCTTTTTCGCTGATCTGGCTGCTATAAACTCCTCCTACAACAATGTTTTCAAATACCGTCATCTTTTCAAACGGGCGAGGCACCTGGAAGGTACGGCCAAGTCCCATTCTACATCGCTCAGTTATATTTTTTGTTGTTATATCTTGCCCGCAAAAAAAGATCTTTCCCTTAGTGGGCCGTAAGATTCCGGTTAAGATATTGAGCATCACGGTTTTTCCTGATCCATTTGGTCCTATTACCCCTAGGACCTCATTCTTCTCTACACTAAATGTAAGTGACTTAAGAACATGATGATTGCCAAAAGATATCCCAATATCTTCAACATTCAACACTGAATCCACCGCCTTCACCTCCGTTCATTGCTAAAATTCTTGCACTAAAGACTAAGTAACTGCAAAGCCCTATAGAGTTTGCAGTTACTTACGTCATTCACTTCCATCATGGCATTAGAAAAGACTCTAATACCTTATTATCGCGAACTTGGCATATCCTTCATAGCCTCTGCCGATAAAGGTACAATTGGCATTTTTTTATTGCTGATAATATTCATTTCCCATGGCCAGGTTTTACCTTTTACCCATTGACCACCTACAAGTAAGGTCTCGGCCAAATTTTGATCATTATACTGAATATGCCCTACCACGGTGTCAATATTTGTAGACTTAATGGCTTCTCTGAGCTTATTTCTGTCAAGTGATTGAGCCCGTTTTAAAGCGTCAACTACTATTTCCATGCTGGCATGTTTATACCCCAGCGTAGCCATCGGCTGCCTGCCTGACAGATCAGTCCACATTTTAGCTAATTCTAATGATGTCTGCCCTGTTAAAGACGACTTGTTGCCAGATACCGGGCTCCACCAAACCTCAGTGGTCAGACCTTCCCCTAAGTCATCTCCTAACGCAGCAATATCTGCGGGAAATAAAATAGCTTTTGCAGCACTCATAACTTTGGGAACTAATCCTTGCTGCTTCATTTGTTTCCAGGCCGTCGCAAAATCAGGAGGTATTTGCATTGCAAGAACAATATCTACATCAGCCTGCTTAAATTGGTTAATCATCGCAGTATAATCTTTCGTATTTGGAGGGAATCTGCCTGGATCAACCAGCGAATACCCTCTTTCCGGAGCCTTTTTCTTTAACATGTCTGCAATAGCCATTCCATCAGGATCATTGGGGGCAATAAGTCCAATCTTCTTATTCGTAGACAATTGATCCCACATATCCAAATAAACATCAACTAAGGAGTGTACTTTCCAAAAAGCATGGTAATTCCAAGTATAAGGACCACCTGAAAGCCAGGCATCTGATAATGCATCGACAGTTATACAAGGAATTTTGTGACGTTCAGCTGCTGCAGCAACGGGATTAACCGTATCAGGGGTATGAGCAGCCATTAGCAAATCTACTTTATCCTGCAGAATTAATTTATTAGCTGCTTCGGCAGCTTTGGTAGGGTTACTCTCAGAATCGGCAACTATGATTTTAATGGGTAACTTCTTGCCATATTCTGCAATATAGATCCCACCTTCCTTATTAATTGCCTCAATTGCCTTTTCCTCAATTTGCGGTGTTCCAGTTCCAAACGATGCTAATGGCCCGGTAACCGGATTCACCCTCCCAATTAAGATGTAATCCTTTTGCGCTTTTACCGGTACGTCACTTTTTCCACATCCGGCTAGCATAACAACAACCACCATCATAATGATGAGCAGTGTTGTTGTTAGCTTAGCCATTTTAAAATGAATCACTTTTTTCCCCTCTTTTCCTGTTTTATTTTTCCCATCTCATAAACAGAGTTTATAAGATAAAAAAACACTAAAGTTGCTTATACGGTCAGCAGTTTATCTTTAATATAAAATAAGAATATCTTCTACTTACATTAGATCTTCTTCTATTATATTCTTTAAAAAACAAAGATACAAGAACTTTTTTAATAGTTTGAATTTTTTATTTTTAGCAGCTCAATACCGCCTATTCTGCCCAGTCTGACTACATTACCACTGAAGCAAAAACTATAATACAAATAAAAATACACCTCCCATCATAAACATTAGAGGTGTATTAGGGGAAATTTATAAGTATCACTCCTGGTTTGAAGTCTGTACACGCACAATGCATACTTCTTTTCCATCTTCAATACCATATGTCTCGCCTAAATCAGGTTCCGCTTTAATTGTAGCCTCATATTCATCTTTTGTATACGTAAGCTTGCCTCCATTTTTGTGGCATAGAACTTTTAAATGTGTCATCAGCAATCTTGCTCCTGATGAAATTTCCTCAGCCCTTTTCGTCAGTTCTTTAATTGCCAATACCAACTCTTCTCTACTCATTAATTCTAGTTGCGCATCTAAACTAATTTTCTCTTCCTGTATCAATTCTTCATTCATTTTTATAGCCTCCTTACTTTATTTTATGCCTGCCAATAAGGCGGCATATAGCAAAATTAATTTTACAATTCTAATAATTCAACCACAATAGAACTTATCCTTCTTTCTCTATAACATTTTCTTATAAAATCTATTTAAGCTCTTGCATTTATACTAAAACTAACAATATAATATAAATAGTGTTCCATTGTTCATTTTTGTTGGTTAATGTTTGTTTCACTATAAGTCAGTTTCTCAACTAAATAGCGTCGCTCCTTAGCTGACTCACCTAACCCTTACAGAGATATGGTGCTTAAGCCGATCGGCATAGCGGGAAACGGCTATGTCTCCCATTGGAAAGGAGCAATATTTCAAATAAGGGTGCAATTATTTTGCACCTGTTTGAAGTCATTGCCAGGCCCTTCCAACAGTATGGGCTTGGCATTTTATTTTTCATCAGCCTATGATCCGAGGACAATATTATGATTGGAGGGTATGACACATATGAGCACTGAGTCAAAAAACCGACTTAAAATTTCCGGCGGATTGGAAGACATCCAGAAATTAAGATACTTTATTGCACTTGCAGAGTGTTCAAGCTTTACGGAAGCAGCCGCGCAACTAGGCATTTCACAAAGTGCGGTTAGCCAACAGATGGCCGAACTTGAACGACTGATAGAAGCACCCTTATTCATCCGCAGCAACCGTCAATGTCAGTTAACTCATGTCGGTAAGGTATTACTAAAGGAGGCTTTCTTTCTAGTAGCGAAATCAGATGAAGCCTTCAAGAAGGTTCATTTAGCCGCAAAGGGAGTTACCGGACAACTGCGGATTGGCTATTGGGGCGGCATAGAGAAAACTTTTTTACCGCAGGCCATTTATGACTTCCGCTCAGTGAATCCCGAAGTTCACTTTAGCTTACACCAATATAATTGCGAAGAACTCAACAAAGCTTTAATGCGCGAAGATATCGATATTGGGTTTTCCACAAGCTATGGATTCGATCATTTTCCTGAACTAGCTGCAAAAACACTCTTCACCGATTCTATGTGCATCGTTATCCATCGCAGCCACCGCTTGGCTTCAGAAAGTTACATCAATATCGCCGACCTGGCAAACGAACAGTTTGTTACATTCCATCCACAGGCAGACTATCTCTCACACGATCACACCCTCCAGCTTTGTGCTGAAAATGGGTTCATACCGCAGAACCCAATCCTCTGCCATGACTTAGCGACTATTTTACTCACGATAGAATCTGGGTTAGGAGTGGCCATTCTACCCGGCTCTATCCGTGAAGCCGCCGGACGCGGCCTGCGTATGATTGAAGCTGGTCCCCTCGCACAGCATCTGGAGATTATGGTTACTTGGAAAAAGAATAATTCCAATGCATCCATTCCTGCTTTCGTAGACAAACTAGAATCCTTGAATTCTATTCGATTACTTAAGGTCAACGCGCGGACGCCAAGATCCCATTCAGCCTGATTTAACGCTTGCTACCAACTGTAAAAAAGGGCCCCTCTGCCAAAGGGCCCCTGTAAGTAGACCAGATAAAAAGTACTGCCTTGGTATGCCACCCCTTAGTAGACAGGAAGTATGATTAAAACGTACAACTTGTTACTAAGGGGGTTTTTATATGCCTAGATCTAAGTTTCCTTAAGACTGCTATCGCGCCACTTATTCCAAACCAGATAAATGCAGGGCAGCACGATGAGTGTCAAAATAGTGGAAGTGACCAGCCCGCCTACAACGACAGTAGCCATCGGCCGCTGTACTTCAGCGCCCGTACCGGTGGCAAAGATAAGTGGAAGCAAGCCCAGGCTGGCGACCACTGCGGTGATTAGGACAGGTCGCAGCCGGGTATGAGCCCCTTCGATAATAGCTTCTTCCAGCGTGCGGTGGTCGCGCAGATGTTTAATATAGGTTACCATAATGACACCGTTCTGTACGGCAATCCCAAAGAGCGCAATAAAGCCGACAGCAGCTGCAACCGTCATATAGGTACCAGTGAGATACATAGCGACAATACCGCCCACTAAGGAAAAAGGAATATTCATCAGGATAAGAAAAGCATCACTGGCTGAGTTAAAAGTCACAAAGAGTAAGAAGAACGTCAGGACAATAACTGCCGGAACCACTAACGAGAGACGGTCTTTCGCCCGCTGCTGATTTTCATACTGGCCGGTCCATTTTAAAGAATAGCCCACTGGCAAATCAACCTTCTCCTTGATGACTTGATTAGCTTCATTAACAAAGCTCACCACATCCCGCCCTCTCGTATTCATCTGTACAATCATCCGGTAGATGCCGTTTTCACTGCTGATCATCGATGGACCGTCTACCACCTGAAACCGGGCAACTTCCCCTAGTGGTACATATGCACCGGTAGCCGGCTTGGCTGTTGGAGCGGCACCGCCTCCCATTCCGGTCATACCGCTCCCGGCATTTGCAGCAGCACCGGCACCACCGGCCGTTACCGGAATGAGAATGTTCTGCATGGCATCAATAGTCTCCCGGTTCTCCCGGTTATACCGGACCAAAACATCAAAGCGCTTGCGTCCTTCGATAGTAGTTGTGGCAGTTTTTCCGCCTACCGCCAGTTCAATGGCATCTTCAACATCTGCTATATTGAGGCCATAGCGGGCTGATTTGTCCCGGTCAACCTGTATTTCCAGATAAGATGCACCGAAAACCCGTTCAGCTAGCAAATCGCTGACTCCCGTCACTGTTGATAATGCCTTTTCTATCTCAAACGCTTTTTGCTGCAACACCTGCAGATCTTCGCCATAAAGCTTAATACCCAATTCCGTTCGGACTCCGGTGGTCAGCATAGATAACCGGCCGGCGATGGGCTGGGTAAAAGCTAAATTAAGTCCCGGAAGAGTCGCCAGCTTGACCATCATTTCTTGTTCGATAGCCGCCTTGGTTATTCCCTGCCGCCATTGGTCCTTAGGTTTTAACGTTACAATTGTTTCAATCATGCTGACTGGCGCAGGGTCCATAGCAGACTCAGCCCGGCCTACTTTTCCTACAGACAGTTCTACTTCTGGAATTTCCATAATCAGTCTATCCATTTTCTTGGCTGCTTCCAGTGCCTCCGTCAGTGATACGTTAGGCAGCATTGTAGGCATTACCAGAAAAGTGCCCTCATCTAAAGCCGGCATAAAGGTAGTGCCGATAAACGGCAGCAGGGAGAACCCGGCAATCATTACGACGACTGCGATAATAATGGTTATCTTGCTGTGCTGTAATACAGATCTTAGCGTAGGCATATACAATTTATGCAGTTTGGCAACTATCCAGGTATCCTTTTCCTCGATCCTGCCTCTGAGCAAAAAGGTGCACAACACCGGTACCAGTGTGAATGCCAGCAGTAATGAACCACTCATGGCAAAGGATTTCGCCCAGGCCATGGGCGTATACATCTTGCCTTCAGTACCGGTCATGGTAAATACCGGCAGGAAGGTAACAATGATAATCGTTATGGAAAAGAATATGGGGGCGGCCACTTCTTTAGCTGCTTCCAGAGTCACGTCGATAATGCTGCGCTGGCCGCGGTCTTCGGCTAAATGACGGAAGATATTTTCCACCATAACGATGGCCGCATCAGTCATAACGCCAATGCCAATAGCAATTCCTCCAAGTGACATTAAATTTGCCGACAGGTGAATTTGTTTCATGGCAATCAGTGCAATCAGAATACCAATGGGGATGGCACTGGTGACAATCAGACTAGACCGGATATTGCCTAAAAAAGCAACGACAATAATGGATACTAAAATAAATTCTTCAAGCAATGCCCTAGTCAGCGTATTAACCGCCTTTTTCACCAGATCAGTCTGGTCGTAAAAAGGTACAATCCGCATCCCTTCCGGTAAGGATGGCTGAATCTCGGCAATCTTTTCTTTTACCTGGTCAATTACATTCAGCGTGTTTTCGCCCATACGCTGAATGACAATACCACCGGCTGCCTCATAACCCGATTTGGTCAGCACACCCCGCCGAAAATCAGGTCCTGCAGTAACAACGGCCACATCTTTGATATAAAGAGGCACATTGTTGTTTTGGGTAATTGCAATATTTTTTATATCTTCAATCGACTGAATTAACCCCAGCCCACGAATGATAAATTCCTGGCCGTTTTGCTCGACAACCTTCGCTCCAATGTTGGCATTGTTGGCGCTAAGTGCCCCAAATACCTGGTTGAACGTTACCCGGTAGCTTTGCAGGAGGCTTGGGTCAAGATTGATTTGATACTGCAGCACATAACCACCAATGCTGGCCACTTCGGCTACACCGGGCACAGCACTTAGCTGCTGCTTAATAGTAAAATCCTCAACTGTACGCAGCTCCGCCAGGTTGTGGCGATCACTTTCCACCGTATACATAAAAACCTGTCCCATCGGCGTGCTGACCGGCCCTAAAGCTGGCTGAACACCACTCGGCAGGCGGGGAATAGCTTGTTGCACTTTTTCATTTACCACTTGGCGGGCAAAGTAGGGATCTATTCCATCTTCAAAAATAACCGTGATGAGCGACATTCCGAAAGACGAAGCCGAGCGCACTTCTTTAACATTGGGCAGTCCTCTGAGCGCAGTTTCCAGTGGGTACGTTACCTGATCCTGAATTTCCTGAGGTCCCCGGCCCATCCAGTCAGCTGAGACTAACACCTGGTTTTCACTCAGGTCAGGGAAAGCGTCAATGGGGGTGTCCCGTACAGTAAAAACTCCCCAGACAATGACCAGTGCAAACAACACCAGGATAATCACACGATTTTTCAAAGAAAACTCTAATAATGTATTGAGCATAGTGATCCTCCTTAATGTCCGCTATGGCCGCTGTGTTCGCCCCCGGCAGCAGGTGCATCTGGAATAGCTGGTACTTTGACCGGAGCAGTCACGCTGCTGGCAGCAGGTGGGGCAGTCCTCTCAGCTGCTCCTGAGCTGCCATGACCGGCATGACTGCCAAAGCTGCCTAATTTTGTCTGCGAATCAATAAGAAAGGTCGCAGTTGTTACCACTGTATCACCGCTTTCAATGCCGGACAGGATTTGAACATAGCCCTCGGCATGTTGCCCTGTAACAACGTCTCGCTTGACAAAAGTGTCGTCACTCTGGGACACAAAAACGATCTTTCTGCTGCCTGTGTCCAGTAAACCCGATTCGGGTATAACCACTCTTTCCCCCAGTGGAATTTGCACGCTGGCATTCACAAACATATTGGGCTTCAGTTTACCCGTAGGATTAGCCATTTCGACCCGCACCTTAACCGTACGAGTGGCATCATCAAGGATAGGGTTAATAAATGTCACCTGACCGCTAAAAGTTTCTCCCGGATAAGCGCCGCTGGTCACTAGTACCGGCTGACCGGGAGTAATACCGGCAATGTCCTTTTCGTAAATATCGGCATACAGCCAGACCGTAGATAAGTCCGATAGGCTGTAGAGCTTGTCGCCAGGCATGATAAATGCTCCTGGCAATACTTGTTTCTCTAGCACAGTTCCACCGAATTGGGCATAAATTGTCATATGATCTTTAGCTTGCCTGGTATGCTCCAAATGAGCAATTTCATTGTCAGGCACATTTAAGAGCTGCAGCTTACGCCGCGCCGCCTCTCTTAGACGATTGTTGATCTGAACTACATCTTTGCCGGCATTTTTCAGCTTCTCCACATTTTCCAGCGTCAATAAATATTCTTCCTGAGCGGCAATATAGGTTGGGCTGTACACGGCGGCGATCGCCTGTCCGGGATAAATAGTTTCTCCATCGGCAGTAACATACAGCTCATCAACGCGTCCTTCAACCCGGGACGTGATGTAAGTCCGGCCGCTTTCATTCATGGCAATCTTACCGGTAGTTTTTATTTCCTTTGTGAGGGACTTAACGATTGCCTGGGCAGTCTGTACTCCAGCCAATTGCCGGGCCTTGGCATCAAGCGTAACCGTATCACCCATTGCCATGACCGGACCGGACATTTGATGTCCCGTATGACTTACTGCCGCCGGTTGGTTGTGCTGCCCTGTATAGTAGTAGCCGGTACCGCCAATCACCAGAACCCCGGCAGTCACACCAAGGATAAGCTTCTTTTTGGCCTGTAGCTTTTCGATCATGCTGTCCTCTCCTTTTCCACCTCTTCCATTATTGCAGCGCACTACTGGTAAATAAGGGTTTTCCTACCGCCTTTTCCAGATTGGCTGCTGCTTTTTCATAATCAATGCGGGCTTTATAGTAATCCAGTCTGACATTACGGAGAGCATTAAGGCTATCCAGGACAGCCATGAAATCCACTTTTCCATTGGTGTAGCTTACCACACCTGCCTGATAGGTTTGTTCCGCTTGTGGAATGACGGTATTCTTATACAGGTTAATCTGCCGCCAGGCCGACTGGGCATCAGTCATTGCCATCTGCAAATCCAGGCTGGTCATATTTTGCATATTGATCAATGATGCCTGAGCTGCCGTGAGGTTTGCCGCCGCTGCATTAATTTCTGCTTTGTTTTTACCCTGCCATAGCGGCAGCATGACCATAACTTCCATTTTCCAGGTATCAGGCTGCGTATCCATCATCGTCTGCTTTCTATCCTTATAGCCAATACTGAACTGATAGTCTGGCAATCGCTGCTTTTTAGCCAGCTCCACACTGTTTTGGGCCATATCCACTTGCTTTTCCATGCCTACAACGGCAGGTTTAGCAGCTTGAGCTGCTTGCTGGAGCTTGACTACGTCAAAGTTAGGCGGCGGTGCGCTGAATTCTTCTTTCACCGCGAGCGGCATATCAGCTGGACGGCCAAGGACTGTATTTAGTTTTGCTTTCGCTACTTCTGCCATTGACGCCATACTTACAAGATCAGCTGTCATTTTGGAATACTCGGTCTGCGCCTTTAGCGTGTCTTGCAGCGGTACCATACCAGTTGAATAATTAACCTGCGCAATCTGAACCAATTGTCCCATAAGCACTTGATTTTCCTTACCGATTTCGAGCGCTTTATCACTATAAAGCAGATCATAATAGGCTGTTTTGGCTGCTGTATAGACCTCCATTTGTTTATCCTGATAGCTGGCTCTGGCCATTTGGGCATCACTATCAGCCATTTTCCCCATTGCTTTCAGCTTTGCCGGATTCATCATATCCTGAGTAAAGGTATATTCCGTCATCATTGCGTCAAAAGGGTTTAAACTGCTATCAGGAATGTCATCTTTCATAATGGCAAGCTGCGGATTGGGCCAGGCTTTGGCCAGCGGAATACGGGCTTGCTTCTCTTCCCAGCGTTTTTGACTCTCGATCACAGCAGGATTATTCTTGACAGCATCATCCACCACTTGTTTTAATGTCAGCTGCTCCTGATTCCCTGCTGCCAGGCCAGGAACAGCTGACAGCAGCGTCATAATTCCTGTCAGCACCATTGTCTTCCCTTTAATCCATTTTCCTGTATCCATAATGCCTCCTTCTTACTCCCTCGATAATAGCTAACTATACAGACCAGGTATGAATAAGTTGTGAAGACATTTTGAAGAAATTATGAATTTTGAGGACAAAAAAATCCCGGCATAAGAAAATGCCGGAATCTAAGCAGCTTAATGAAACTATTCACTTACCGCAGCAAGCGCAAGCCGCTTGCAATTACCAATAAAGTACTTCCTTCGTGGCCAATCACCCCCAGCGGCAAAGTAACACCATCCAAAAATGTTCCTATTACCAGAGACACTACTACGGTCATGGCGAACACCAGGTTTTGTTTTACAACTTTACCGGTACGCCGCCCGAGAGCAATAGCATAAGATACCTTTGTAATATCGTCTGCCATAAGTACAACATTTGCCGTCTCCAGAGCAACATCCGTGCCGGCGGCTCCCATAGCAATCCCGACAGAAGCGGCAGCTAGAGCCGGGGCATCATTCACGCCGTCCCCAACCATCGCAACTTTCCCGTACTGGGAAGAAAGCCGCTTAATAATCTCAACCTTTTCCTCAGGATAGAGGCCCGCATATACTTCATCCACACCCGCCTCCATGCCAAGTGCCCGTGCTGTGGCCAGCTTATCACCGGTAAGCATAACCACTTTTATCTGCATTTGCCGCAGTGCCCTGACAGCGGCTTTAGCCTGGGGCCGCAGAATGTCCTGAATCGCCAGCAGCCCTTGCAGTGTTTCTGAGGATTGGACGTAAATAATTGTTTTACCCTGGCCCTCCAGCTGTTTAATGATCATTTCTTGTTCTTCGGATAAAACGGGTTTATTCAGACAGTCCAAATTGCCAATGCGGAACTCTTTATCCTGAACTAAGCCGTGAATCCCTGCGCCGGGAACAGCCTGCAGCTTGGATGCTTTAGGCAGTACTAATCCCCTGTCCTTCGCAGCTTGCACAATGGCTTTAGCGATAGGGTGTTCCGACAAGGTTTCCAGTGCTGCCGTAAGACGTAACAATTCATCTTTTCCGTTTGATGCAAAGGCAATGATATCCGTGACTAGTGGTTTTCCCTCAGTAAGCGTACCCGTCTTATCAAAAGCCACAACTTTAATTTCGCCACTATTCTCTAAGTGAATACCTCCCTTAAAGAGAATTCCTTTCCGGGCACCGTTAGAAATTGCAGACAAGATCGCTGGCATTATCGAAGAAACTAATGCACAGGGTGAAGCCACTACCAGAAAAATCATAGCCCGGTATATCGTTGCTTCCCATGTCCACCCTAATACATAGGGTGGTACAAGCAGCAGTAAAACAGCAGCTGCAATAATAACCTTAGCATACATTCCTTCAAAGCGTTCCACGAACAGCTGGCTAGGCGGCATTTCGCTTTGCGCTTCCTGAACTAACCGGATTATTTTAGCAAGTAATGTAGCTTCTGCCGGCTTCATCACTTCAATCACTAAAGCTCCTTGTCCATTGATGGTTCCGGCAAACACTTCATCTCCAATTCCTTTATCTACCGGGATAGATTCGCCGGTTATAGAAGCCTGATCAACAGCAGAATAGCCTTCCCTAATTCTCCCGTCAGCGGGAATGCGCTCACCTGGTTTAGTTAATACCAAATCACCTGCCTTAAGCTCTTCCACTTTTACCTGCGTTTCTGTTTGCCCCCGCAGAACGAGAGCTTGCTCCGGCCGCAGTTTCATAATAGAGCGAATATCGCGGTTGGTTTTTTCCATCGTATAGCCTTCAAGAGCACCACTTAGTGCAAAAATAAAAATTAAGATTGCTCCATCCTGCCAATAGCCGATACTAGCTGCGCCAATTGCCGCGATTACCATGAGCAGATCAACATCCAAATCGCGCTCAAAAATAAGGGTTTTAATCCCTTCCCGGGCCTTCCGGTATCCTCCGGCCACATAGGCTGCTATGTATAGCGGAATTTCTATTCCTTGCCAGCCGTTTATTCCCGCCTGCCAGGCTGCTAATGCCAATACTGCACTCAGGATGGTTGTCAGGACTTCACCATGCCTTTCCCACATATTACTGAAAGCTACGCTGCTTCTTCCCTCAGCCACAGTTGCCCCATTCATTACCTTACGCCTCCTTTCTACACGATAACAGACTAGAACGCCTCATGATTAATTTTGCGCAGCAGCTTCACTAACTGTTCGCTTTCTTCCTCAGTCAAGGCTGCCACCACTTGCTCTGTCAGTTTTGTATGGTATTGATGATGTTCTTCAAAAGCCTTTTGACCTTTCGGTGTAAGCGTAATTAAATAGACGCGGCGATCTTCCTTATGAGGTTCTCTTGTGGCGTATTCCTTCTTCTCTAATCGGTCAACTGTAACAGTCGTTGTCCCCGTAGTTACTCCGGTCTTTTGAGCTAAGGTCCGCATATTCATCTGGCCATAGGTTCCCAGAATTTCAATTGCATGCGCTTCAGCTACCGTTAAATCACTTGACCGGATAACCGAGTTTTCCCACGAAGAGAAGCAGTTGAAGAATGTAAACAATTCATGTGTCAGTTCATCAATATCATCCATAGTAAGACCTCCATTTATTTTATTATTCAAACCATATTATTAACTTATTGTTTGATAATCAAACTAATTGTAATGGAAGTAATTCTCACTGTCAAGTCAATGCGATCATTCTCAGTTATCCTTATATGTTAGACGAGTAAATTTAACAAAGCCCTAAAGCTAAGCCTGTTCCCGCTTAGCTTTAGGGCTTTTTTTTCTTTCCTACATAACCACCCATAGGCGGCCCTAATACAGGGCATACCGTTAAAAAATTCTATTACTATTACAAATGCTGCCACATTTGGTCTTATCCCCTGCGGCAGCATTTGATTTAAATTACGAGAAAACTTGCTCTGTCCGATTGATAATTTCATCTTGTAAAGCGCGATCCAGGTTATTAAAGTAGTCGCTATAGCCTGCTACACGTACAATCAGATTTTCATACCCCTTGGGATTTTGCTGCGCCTTTATCAGTGTTTCACGCTCAATGACATTGAACTGGAGATGGTGGCCATCTAATGCGAAATAGGAACGGATCAGGTTTGCCATATGTGTAATACCGTCTTCACCGGCCACAACAGCAGGTGAAAATTTTTGATTTAACAAAGCGCCGCCTGTTTTTAACTGATCAAGTTTAGACGCTGATTTGATAACTGCTGTCGGTCCGTTGCGGTCAGCCCCTTTTTCAGGTGATATTCCATCCGGCAATGGTGTACCCGCATAGCGACCATTTGGCGAAGCTTCCATTACCTGACCGAAGTAAACATGGCAAGTTGTTGGCAAAAATTCAACAACAGTCTTTGACCCTTTTGGCGTTTTTCTTCCGGCAATGGTATTTTGCAGCGAGTCTGCCACTCTTTTTAAGATACTATCAGCATAATCATCATCATTTCCATATTTCGGTGTTTCGTTATGAACGGTATGATAAATCTCGTCATAGCCAGCAAAATTTGCCTTACAAGCTGCCAGCAACTGATCCATTTCCAGCTTACAGTCTTCAAACACATTTTTCTTAATAACTGCTAATGAATCAGTAAGTGTTGCGATTCCTACACACTGAATATAGCTAGTGTTATAGCGTGCACCGCCAGCATTGTAATCAACACCCGACTTGATGCAGTCGTCGGTTATGACGGAAAGCAAAGGTACAGGCATATGGTCCATATACATGCGCTCAATTACATTATTCCCAGCAACTTTTACGTCAACAACATACTTCAGTTGTTTATAGAAGGCATCATAAACTTCTCCATAAGTTGTAAAGTCTCTAGGGTCACCTAAATCTATCCCGACCTGCGTTTTAGTGTACGAATCAAAACCACGGTTCAGCACAAGTTCAAAAATCTTTGGTATGTTTAGATAGCCTGTCAAAACATAAGCTTCTTTTCCGGCAGTGCCTGTTTCAACACAGCCGCTGGCAATACCGCTATCGCGCGCATCATCCAGTGATTTCCCCAAATAGAGCAGCTCCTGAATGATGGCTTCTGAGTTGTAAAATGCAGGCTGTCCCCAGCCTTTACGGGAAATCTTTAATGCTTCACGCAAGAAGTATTCAGGCGTTTTCTGAGAAATTTGCACGTTTGAGCTTGGCTGTAACAATTTCATTTCATCCATTACTTCCAGGATCAAGTAACTGACATCACTAACGCCACAAGTTCCATCAGGGCGCAGCGCTCCTGTATTGATATTGCAAAAGTCTGTGTAAGTTGCACTTTCTTTTAGCGTAATGCCAACTTTGGGAGGGGCAGGCTGATTGTTAAATTGAATCCATAAATTTTCCAGTATCTCTTTTGCGTTTTCACGGGTAATCCGGCCTTCCTCAATATCTGTATTGTAGAAAGGTTCCAGGTGCTGATCAAGCTTGCCTGGAGAATACGCATCCCAATTGTTCATTTCAATGGTTACGCCAATATGTGTAAACCAATACATTTGAACAGCTTGGCGAAAGGTTTTGGGCGCATGTTTGGGAACGGCATCGCAAATTTCAGCAAGCTCCAGCAATTCTTTTTTCCATACCGGATCTGTTTCGGTTTCTGCCAATGCGCGGGCTTTGGCGGCATACCGTTCTCCAAAAATAATCATGCCTTCGCAGACAAGCTTCATGCCTTCCAGCTCTTCACGTTTGTTTAGCGCATCCAAGTCGTTATTGTAATCCAAGCTCTCAAGCGCAGCTTCAATGTCTTTGAGAAAATCACTGTAGCCTTTTTGATATATCTTTCCGTCTGCTACAGTATGTCCCGGGCCTCGCTGCATCAAGAATTCGGTAAACAATCCAGCCTGAAAAAGATTATGCCATGCTTGCGGCAAAATAACATTCATTCTTGTCATCAAAGCACGGTCTTTCCAATAGGGAATGATCACGTCCTCTTGAATCTTTTTGTCTGTGTCTGTAACTTTAAAAAATACTTTTTCCCGATTGTCCATATTGTCGAAATCTTCTAAGGAATGGCAGCATAACTCTGGAAATGTAGGTGCAGCCCAAGGTTTATGACCTTTCTCACCAACAATCAATGCACCTTTTTCTATATATAATGCTCGATTTTCCATAATGTGTTTAAAGGATAGTCCACGTAGGATAGGTGGTGAAACCTTGCCTTCGTATGTTTTGTAGGCCTCCGTTAACAAGACTGCTCGTTCCATTGACACACATGGGATGGATAATTTATCACTAATTTCCCTAAGGTGTCTGATTCTTTCCGTTGAGCCTCTGTGCATTTTATTCATTACAATTACTCTCACTTTTTTATATTTTTTATATTTAAAAGCCTAACGGCTTAGCCACCTATTTTTACGAAATAGCCTGCTGCTTCCAGCAAGTTCTTTAAATCCTCCAGACGGTCTTTTTCTGGTATTTCGAATTTCTGAGTGCACGTTCTTCCTAGTTTTGTATATTTATCTCTTCCAAAATCGTGATAAGGAATCAGATCAACGCGCTTAATATTGATGCAATTGTTTTTGAGCCAAGCAATCGTATTTAGCATCGTGGGGACATCATCATTAATTCCTTTCAGGAGGATCAAGCGCAGATATATTACGCCACCGCTGTCGGAAATCAGTTGAAGATTTTTTAGTACTAACTGGTTTTGCACGCCAGTGAACTTATAGTGCTTCTGCGTATCTAAAAATTTAAGGTCGTAAAGAAATCCATCAACGTAAGGGAGCAACTTTTTAAAGCTGCTTTCCGGAGCTGCTCCGCAGGTATCAATCAACACGGAAATACCTGTTCGCTTAAGTTGTTTTGTCAATTCTTCCAGGTAACTTATATCTTGCGTCATCACCTCGCCGCCGGAAAAGGTGACACCACCACCGGAGCGGTCAAAGAATATCTGGTCTGACTGAGCTTGTTTGACCAGCTCTTTTATTGAATATTGTTTACCAACCAATTGATTTCTTCCGTCTTTTTCGTTCATGTACTCGGGCTCGTATTTTTGACTCTCAGGATTATGGCACCACATACACTGAAGCGGGCAGCCTTTAAAGAAAAATGTTGTACGTATTCCCGGTCCATCATGAGTGGAAAACTTTTGGATATTAAAAATATACGGACTTTGCATGAAGAAGTATACCTCCTTCTGTTTCAAAAATCATTATACTCCACATTATATTCATCAATTTGAAAATAATCAACATTTTTTATAGTTTATTTCATATAGATGAGATTATAGTTTATTTAACTGTTGAAAGGCCATCATTTATGAATTTAAATTGTTATTCTAATATCACAAAGACTCGTTGCCTTTGATGATTTGATTTATTACTCTGTCCCAGTTGAAAGCATTATTAGATTAGTTTACAATTGGTATTAAGTTTTAAACAGGAGATGAAATCATCATGAGTCTAGGGGCTAAAGTCAAAAATCTTCGAAAAGAAAAAAAGATAACCATAAAGGAAATGGCGGAAATGACTAGCCTGTCCACCGGCTTTATATCACAATTTGAAAGAGGTATAACTACCATAGATGTAGACCATTTACATACTATAGCCTCAATATTAGATGTCGATATTTCCTATTTTTTTCTATGTGAAAAACAAGAAGAAGCTGAGTCGGTCGTTGTTCGCAGGTACGAGAGACCAATAATACGTACACTAAATCAGGCCCTCTATTTCGGGCTGAGCTCAAATTTCCAGGACAAACAAATGGCGCCAAAATACGTTGAACTCTTGCCTGCTGAAACGAAAGAGGCTCCAGCTTCCTATGGTCATCCAGGTGAAGAATTTATCTTTGTCCTTGAAGGAACATTGACTTTATACTTAGAGGATACTATTTATAAACTATATCCAGGAGATGCTGTTCATTACTTGTCTACCCGCGAACATAATTGGGGAAATAACTCTGATTCGATTGTGAAATTTATTGTTGTCCATTTTCCCAATACTAAAGAATAGCGGCGTACAAACATAGTAAGACCTCCTATAGTAGATATTCTTATCCTACTATAGGAGGCCTTTTCTTTTATCTGCCCTATTCGGGTTTACTTCAATTAATAGGAGCTCTGATTTGTCGTTTTACCCAGGCATTTTGGATAAATCACTGAACTTAGTAAACTGTTTATGGAAGAACAGCTGCACCGAATCAACCGGACCATTACGATGCTTAGCGATGATAATCTCGGTAATATTCTTCTTATCAGTGTCAGGATCATAATAGTCCTCACGATATAAAAAGGCAACAAGGTCGGCGTCCTGCTCCAAAGACCCTGATTCACGCAAGTCACTGAGCATTGGTTTCTTGACTTGCCGGGACTCAACACTGCGGCTAAGCTGAGACAGTGCAATGATCGGCACATTCAATTCTCTTGCCAGTGCTTTTAAAGACCGGGAAATTTCCGAAATTTCCTGCTGGCGATTCTCACCGCCTTTGCTGCCGCTGCCCTGCATAAGCTGCAAATAGTCAATGATGATCAGCTTGAGGTCATGTTCGATTTTTAAACGTCTTGCTTTAGAGCGCATTTCAA
Organism: Anaerospora sp.; assembly: GCF_032013335.1. NCBI lineage: Bacteria > Bacillati > Bacillota > Negativicutes > Selenomonadales > Sporomusaceae > Anaerospora > Anaerospora sp. The sequence goes on from NZ_DALZUO010000001.1 coordinate 86,618, forward strand.
CAACAGTGATACCAGCAGTATCATCAATAAAAATCGGCGCTTCATAGAGCCTGGTGCAGGCGTTAATCAGCTTCGGCCAATCAGCATCTGACAAATCGCCAATCCGCAGACGCGATGCATCTATCGCCGCCTCGGCACAAATCATACGCTGGACCAATTGCTCTTTGGACATTTCCAGCGAAAAAAACGCTACCGATTGTTTTTCTCTTAGCGCAATATTAGAGGCAATATTGAGCGTAAACGCAGTTTTACCCATACTAGGACGAGCAGCGACTAAGATGAGGTCGGACGGCTGCAGCCCTGAAGTAAGGCGATCCAAATCTTTAAAGCCTGTTGCTACACCGGTAATGCCACCTTTGGATTGGTACAGCATTTCAATCTTTTCCATCGCCTTGCTGACAATGTCTTTAATTGGAGAAAATGCTTGTCCAACCTTCCGTCCGGCTACGCCAAGCATCATCTTTTCGGCCTGATCAAGAATATGCTCTACTTCTTCGTTCGCATCATACCCCATACCAGCTATGTGAGTGGCAGTGGTTATAAGACCTCTGAGGAGAGCCTTCTCTTCCACAATCCGGGCATGGTACATAACATTAGCTGCTGTCGGCATGGCATTAGCCAAGGATGTCACATAAGCAATCCCACCGGCAGCCTCCAGTTTGTCATCTTTACGCAATTGTTCTGTAACGGTAATAATATCGACTGCCTCATTGCGGTTATATAGGCTTTGAATAGCCTGATACACCAAACGATGGGCTTCACGGTAGAAGTCCTCATCTTGAAGCATTTCCGCTACTTTAGATATAGCTTCTTTTTCAATAAGCATGGCGCCTAGAACAGATTGCTCCGCCTCTACGCTCTGCGGTGGTACACGATCTAACACTACTATCTCTCCCAAGCAAACTGGCAAAAGGTTCATCTGCTTTGCAGCTGAACCTTTTTGCCAAGTTCTTCAACATAACGTTACTAATTTATTACTGTGGCCTGCTGCTCTTAAGCGCTGGCTTCCTGTCTCTCTTCACCGAATAATATCGTTAATGCATCCTCTACTTGTTCCACCGGACAAATTTCCAAGCCTAAGTGACCAGCAGGTATATCTTTTTCATTCTCTTTGGGAATAATGACTGTTTTAATACCTGCCTGTTTGGCGCCATATGCCTTTTCGAAAACACCGCCAACAGCCTTTACTTTTCCTTGAATGGAAATCTCACCGGTAACAGCCACATCCTGCCGGATTGTTTTTCCGGTAATTGCCGAAATAATAGCTGTTAGAATGGCGGTACCTGCTGACGGACCATCAATGCGTCCACCACCAATAATATTAACGTGAATATCATAGTTAGCCAGATCTTCGCCGGTAATTTTTCTCACAACAGCTGCGGCATTAAATACAGAGTCTTTTGCCATTGAGCCGGCAGTATCATTAAACCGCATAGAACCTTTACCTTTATCAGTGGAAGGAAACGCTACCGCTTCAATCTCAATTACTGATCCTAGATAGCCGGAAACCCCCAGGCCAAACACCCGTCCGATTTCTGGTTTGGCAGACGCTTTATGACTGACAAATGGCGTCAGGCGGCTTACCTGTACGACCCGGTATACATCGTCACAAGTTATTGTTACCGTTTCGTCTTCCTCGACACGATACAATGCAATGCCATAAGCGTCAGCCAAAATATTAATCGCTTTCCGGCCTTCAATCGTGTAGTCGCTGATTAGGCGGGGTACATCAGGATCGATGCTGACTTCCAGCTTACTTGCCGCATTAAAGATAATTTCTTCAATGTGCTTGGGAGTAAGCGGTTCAAAATAAATTTCAGCACACCGCGAACGGATTGCCGGATTAATATCGGATGAATCACGCGTGGTGGCCCCAATTAAAATAAAATCAGCCGGCGCGCCTTCTTCGAATAATTTTTTAATATATTTCGGTACATTGGGGTCAGACGGGTCATAGTAGGCTGAATCAAAGAACACTCGCTTATCTTCCAGCACTTTTAACAGTTTATTTTGCAGCATCGGGTCCATTTCACCGATCTCATCAATAAATAATATCCCGCCATGAGCATCCGTTACCAGGCCAGGCTTAGGCTCAGGAATACCCGTATCAGCCAGGTCCTTTCGCGCCCCTTGGTAAATCGGGTCATGCACAGAACCAAGCAGCGGATTGGTCATATCCCGCGAATCCCAGCGCAGTGTCGTCCCATCTGCTTCTACAAAAGCTGCTTCCTGAGCAAAAGGTGTGAACTTCAATTTCTTAGCTTCTTCCAGCACCAGCCGCGCCGCTGTCGTCTTACCAATCCCTGGCGGTCCGTAGAGAATAAGATGCTGCGGATACGGAGAGGCCAGCTTGGCCCGAAGTGCTTCAACAGCCCGCTCTTGGCCGACAATTTCACTTAATGTGCCTGGCCGGAGCAATTCCATTGCCGATTTGGTCAATTTCTTCTGATCAAGCATTTCCAGCATAGCATATTTCTTCAGTGTCTGTGGGTTTTCGACATTATTGTCTTCCTTCAACACCTGCATTTTAATTTCTTTAATATACTCCTGATGGCGTTCTTCCATCTTTTCAGCAATTTTCTTTTCAATCTTGTCTTCTACTGTCCGGCGGGCCATGAGGTCTGCCAATTCATCTTCAATTTCATCCAAGAGATCCGGAATTTCCTGCGCGGTAGGAACCTTATCAACGGTAGGGTCTTCAAATACAAGCTTCTGCAGCGCCAAAACGCGCTCACCCACATCTTCCGAGCGCATAAGATCCAATGCATCCAGTTTGCCTGCTTTGAGCACTACCTTCTCGGCACCAATCAATCCCGCATAAAGTCCATAAAGTGCGGAAACCTGGCGTTTTAATTCGTCATCGGCCGCGCGCACTACCCGTGTTTCGCGGCGGACAAGTTTATTGAAGAAATCTTTCATGTTTATTACCCTTTCTAATAAGGCCGATTAAATAGAAGGCATGGCTCAAAGCTCCATAGATTGAGCTGGTTATTAATTTCCTGCAACCTGTACTTCAATTTTTGTAGTGATTTCCGGATGGATGCGAATCACAACCGGATAAGTGCCTACTGACTTAATCGCGTCTTTTAATTCAATTTTACGCTTATCTATATCGATACCGTATTGTTTTTCCAATGCATCACTGATGTCCTTGGCAGTGACAGAACCAAAAACTTTACCGCCTTCACCAGTTTTAACAAGAATCTTCACTGAAACTTTTGACAGCTGGCTGGCCAATACATGTGCTTCATCATTAGCCCGCTGTTGTTTATGTGCTTCTGCTGCTTTTTGCTGGCTGATGGAATTAATATTAGCGGCAGTAGCTTCAATAGCCAATTTTTGTGGCAGCAGATAATTGCGGCCATAACCTTCTGATACTTCTAAAACATCGCCTTTTTTACCAAGTTTTTTTACTTCTTGCTGCAGAATTACTTTCATGAATATCACTCTCCTGTATATAGTTGTTAATCAGTTCTACAATCTGATTTCTTGCTTCTGTAAAACTGATATTTTTAAGTTGTGCGCCAGCTACCGTCTGGTGACCGCCGCCGCCCATTTGCTCCATAATTACCTGGACATTGACATCTCCCTGGGAGCGGGCGCTTACTCCCACCCCGTTGTCCTCCAGATGGAAAAGAACGAAGCTGACACGGGCACCTTCAATCGTCAGCAGCATATCGGCGACTTGGGCTGCTACAATTTGAGCATTTTTGGCTTCTTCTGGACAAGAAGCCACGACTACACCGCCAGGCAGCATCTCTGTATTAGTCAAAATTTCTGCCCTGGCGCGCAATGTATCAAAGTCAACGCGGAACAAATGTCTCACCAGGGTGGGGTCTGCACCGGCCCGCCGTAAATAAGAAGCTGCTTCAAAAGTGCGGACACCGGTCTGCACTGCAAAGTTTTTCGTATCTACTACAATGCCGGCATACAAAGCGGAAGCTTCAAGCCGCGTAAGATCAATATTATCATCATAATACTGAATCAGCTCAGTCACTAATTCGCTTGCCGATGAAGCGGAAGGCTCCAGATAAACCAGCAGCGGATTATTGATGAAGACCTCTGAACGCCGGTGATGATCGATAACCACAGTGCGCTCCGTTAATGTTAACAACTCAGGCGAAGCAGTCATCTCCGGACGGTGTGTGTCCACTATAAAGAGTAGTGTTTGTTCATCTGCAAGAGCGACAGCCTGAGAAGGAGTAATAAAAACATGTTCATAGCCTTCGTAATCCGGCAATAGTTCTTGTAATTTATTAACAGCTACTCCTGGCTGACTGACCACCACATGTATGCGACGTCCGTCATGGCGAGCCATCTTTGCTACGCCTAACGCCGCTCCAAGACTATCGAAATCTTCTCCTCCATGCCCCATAACCAGCACGAGCTCGGTATCTTCTACTAGCTCGCGGATAGCCTGCGAAACAATCCTGGCTTTGACACGAGTGTTTTTTTCCACCGCTTTTGCTTTCCCACCATAAAACTGCATTTTGCCGTCTACATGAACGGCAGCCTGATCTCCACCGCGGCCAAGGGCTAAATCCAATCCCGCTTGGGCACGCTGTGTCAAAGTTGCTATGGTAGGTTCGTCAGCAGCCACTCCCAGACTAAGCGTAACCGGGATTTTATTACCACCATGAATAGCCCGTATTTTATCCAGAATCTCAAAACGGGTTTCCATTAACTTAATCAAGCCCTGCCTGCTGATAATAGCAACATACGTATCTTCGCCAAACTGCCTGACGAATCCGGCTAGTCCGGCAAACAAATCCACCAGTTGACGGTTTACTTCCGCAAGAATAGCGGTTCGCTGCGTATCGGTAAGACCCTTTAGTACGTCATCGTAATTATCAATCTGAATATAAGCAAAGGCAGGCATAGCACCCTGGCATTCCGCTTTGATCGTCTCCGTGCGTGTTATATCGCTGATGTAAAGGATCAAGAACGGCCGGCCACCCATTTCCTCGGCTTCAAGAGGCTTATGAATGATTTGGTAGTGTTTGAGGCCGCTTCTTTCAGTAACAATACCGTATTTTCCCCAGATTTTCTCTGCTTCCAGTGTGGGCAGTGCATCAAACAGGGATTGCCCGGTATGAACGTCGCCAAACCATTCGGCTAAGACGCTGTTGGACCAGTAAAGCTGCCCCTCCTCATCTACGATAGCAATTGCTAAGGGCAGATTTTGCAAAGCGTATGTTGAAGCCTGATCAAGGGTGTACGCCATTGACTCAATATATTGCGTCAATGCCTTGCGCCGTTCCCAATGGCGGTCACGGCCATATAAATAGAGAGCATAAAGCAAAACGATTCCCAATACAGCCACATACTGATTGTAAAATGCTACAATCAGCAGCAGTGCTGCAACAACGGCAAGATAAATTCGCGTATCAAACCAGAAGGAAGGACCTTGCGGCATAGTGATACCCCCTAATCGGACATGTCCCGACTGCGCATTTGGCGATAGTTCATTGCCATGTCAAACGCACCGGCAAAGATAATGACTTGCAGCATAATACCATTAGTAAATACTAAGAACAGTATAATACCCCGAATCAGCCTTGACAATTTGTATTTATCGGCAAGGTAGTAAAATAACGCCAATCCTTGTACGATCAGGAAAATCATGGATATCATCTGCACATTAACGCCGACTGTATAGAGCCAGGTAATTTCACGGGAATGTCCCCAATACATGCAAAGCACGGCTACAACAAAGGTATACAGGGCAATTTTAGGCATCTGCCATTCCCGGAAAGGTGGAAAAGGCTCTACATAGTAGCCTAGTTTCTTGAGCACTATTTTAGCAACTGTAAAATTGAGGTATGCGGTTACCACCGCAGCCAAAGCAAAGCCTGCCGGCAAAATAATCTTCAGAAGCTCCATCACAGCGCCCATAGTCGTGGTCATTTGCTGCAGTTCTTCTTCTTTCATACCCATCTGCCGGTAAAAGTCTATCGCCTGTTCCAGGGCTTTTGTCATTGCTTCCTGCTGGATAGTGAATGGGTTAGCTCCCATTACCACCATACTGATAGCAACAACTGCAGCTGATGAAATCAGGGATGCAGCAGAACCCCATAGTAATGTTTTAGCGGGGTTAAATTTTTCCCTGAGTCCATGTCCGAGCACAATACCGGTAAGTCCAAAGCCCACTACTACCGAGACGGCGTGAAGAGGGTGGAGCAGTACGGCAATCAAAATACCGGCAACCACGGTAGCCAGAGTACTCCACTTGACACCATGCCTCACTCCCAGCAGCATGATCGGCACAGGCCAAACTAAATGAATAAACGCCCCTATTACGGGCAGATAAGCGCTCATAAAAGCAAACATAATCGCAATGGAAGCTAAAATTCCCGCTTCTACCATTGGTTTTATTTGAGTCTGACGCTGCATGAATTCACCCTTTCCGGCGGAAATGACGCTGTAGCTCACTATAGTCGCCAAACCATTTTTCCGCTTCCTGTTCTTGTTTGATATGGTGGGTAACCTTATGTGAAACAGCCTGATCCAGAGCGGCAAAGTCGATACCCATTCGTTTGCCCAGCACATAGCAGGATACGATTACCGCTGCTAAAGCATCACTGATCGCCTGTTCACTATTTTTGGCGACGGCTTGATACACCTGGCCCACATTCGTGACTAATTCTGCCTTCAGCCATTCTATTAAACGAAGCTTGCGCAATATATCGGATTCATGGGAAAACAACAGCCAACCCCTCCTTACTTACAGTATAGTATTCGCCAAGGGGCAGGGTTCTTTCCTGCCTGACAAATATAGAAAAACCAGGGTATAAACGAACCCTGGTTTACTGCGTAAATTAGTTCAATCTACCCGCTAAAAGCTGATAAAGCTGCAGAAGTAAAACATGAGATTGCCACGTCGCTGCGCTCCTCGCAATGACAGTGGAGCCTGTAATCCGATCTCGCTGTGCACCCCACAGGGGAGCAATCTACCACCAGCTGTGCAGCAAGCCCTCGTTCCCCGTCGTCCCTCTTTGCCTACAAGCTCAGGCCGCTCTTAGCTGCTAACATGTGCCACTAAGTTCAGGCTGGTGAGAAAGGTTCAGCTGCTAGGAAGGCCGAGGAAGCGAGCGAAGACAGTACAGCGACGGTACGGCAAGCGAGCTCCCACAGGCCTGACAACGCAGATGAGCCTTTATCGCCAGCCGTCCCTCTGCTAAACCTCCATAATGATGGGGAGTATCATCGGCCGCCTTCCCGTCTTCTCGTACAAGAATTTACCAAGAGCTTCCCGTACCTGGGATTTAATCACTGACCACTCCGTTATGCTGCCTGCCTCGCACCGTTCAAGCACTGCTTTTACACGGTTTTGGGCTTCATTCATCAACGCTTCTGAATCTCTGACATACACGAATCCACGTGATACCAGGTCAGGGCCGGAGAGCACCGAGCAGCGTTGTTTATCCAGGGTTAAGACAACAATCAGCACGCCTTCTTTTGACAACTGCTGACGATCACGGATAACAATATTACCTACATCGCCAACTCCCAAACCATCTACGAAAACTTTCCCGGCAGTTACTCGACCGGCTTTACGTCCGCTGGTTTTTGTGAACTCAAATACCTGTCCATTATCACCAATCAGAATATTATCCTTGGCAACACCCATGTTTTCAGCAATTTGACCGTGCTGTCTAAGCATGCGGTATTCACCATGAACCGGAATGAAATATTTAGGCCGAACCAGGTTCAGCATTAATTTTAATTCTTCCTGGCTGGCATGACCAGATACATGGATGCCTGCCGACCTTTCATATACAACATGAGCGCCTAACCGCATCAGGCTGTCAATTGTTTTACCTACTGATTTTTCATTACCCGGTATCGGTGTTGCAGAAATAATGACCGTATCACCAGGGATGATGGAAATACTGCGGTGATTGCTTGTTGCCATACGGCTTAAACCAGCCATTGGTTCACCCTGGCTGCCTGTCGTCAGAATCAGCATTTGATTGTCACGATAGCGGTTGATTTCATCTGTGTCAATAATGACGCCTTCAGGAACCTGCAAATAGCCCAGTTCAGTGGCGATAGACACTACATTGATCATACTGCGGCCAAGCACTGCCACTTTGCGGTCATATTTGCAAGCTGCATTAACTGCCTGTTGAATACGTGATACATTTGAGGCGAAAGTTGCTAAAATAACCCGCCCGTTAGCAGCCCGGAAAGCAGTATCCAGGGCAATACCCACTGAACGCTCCGACTCGGTATAACCGGGACGCTCCGCATTTGTACTATCCGACATCAGCGCTAAAACGCCGCGATCTCCCAGTTCAGCAAACTTGTGAATATCCATTACTTTTCCATCTACCGGGGTCTGATCAATCTTAAAATCACCCGTGTGCACAACAGTGCCCACTGGCGTCTTAAAATACAAACCGCAGGCATCAGGAATAGAATGACTCACCCGAATAAAGCCAATTGTAAAAGCACCGGCCGTTATTTCATCACCATGTTTTACAGGGTTTAAAGAATACTCGGGCACGCGATTTTCTTTTAAGCGGCCCTCTACTAATCCTAACGCCAAACGGGTGCCATAGACTGGCACATTAATTTGCTTCAATAAATAGGATAATGCTCCAATATGGTCTTCATGTCCGTGCGTTAATACAACTGCCCGGACTTTGTCTTTATTCTCCTGCAAATAGGTTATATCCGGGATGACCAGGTCAATTCCCAGCATATCGTCTTCCGGAAAAGCGAGTCCGGCATCCAGTATGACAATATCGTCACCATATTGAAAAACCGTCATATTTTTGCCGACTTCTCCCAAACCACCTAAAGGAATAATTAATAACTTATCTTTTTGCTCCAAAATAATATACCTCCATAAAATCTCTCTTATAAAATACTTACTATAGGTACAGCTAAAGAAAGGTCTCGCCCCAAATTTCGAGACCCTCTAGCCAAAAATAATCTCGTCCACAATCCGCTCATCGAAAATGATTTATAAGCCGCTCAACTATAGTACTACTAGTATACCCTATACCAGTGCTCTTAAACAAGGCCACGTTGTCAAAATAAAAAGAAAAAGCCACCTTTCTGGTGACAATTATAGTTTTTCCAGCTATACGATGTTTTTAGTACACTTTTAAACAAAAAAATTTTCCAACTTCATACAAGAGCAAGAAACCCTCTCGGTAAATAAAAAACGCCGGGATATACCCGGCGTTTGGTTGCGCTTCTATTCTGCTGTGAACGGGAGCAATGCAATATTGCGAGCCCGTTTGATAGCAAGAGTTAATTGACGTTGATGTTTTGCGCAGTTTCCAGAAATCCGGCGGGGCAGAATTTTGCCGCGCTCGGTGGTGTAACGACGCAATTTAGGGACATCTTTGTAGTCAATTGCCACTATTTTATCAACGCAGAAACTACAAACCTTTTTCTTTGGTTTTCTGCCTCTTTCGCGTTTCACTCGTCTATACCTCCCTTCAGAATTTGAGGGATCCATCATTTAGAACGGGATTTCCTCGTCGATCACATCACGCCCGAATTGGCCAAAATCAACTGGCTTACTGGCGTTAGTTGAAACGGCCGTTCCGCTTCCCATTCCCTTATCCGATTCCATGCTTTGGGCGACAAAATTGGCGACTATCTCAGTTACCCGTCTTTTTTGTCCATCCGTAGTTTCATACGAACGAACTTGCAGACGACCTTCCACAAATACCCGGTGTCCTTTCGCCAGGTTATTGCCGCACATCTCAGCTAAGTTTCCCCATGCCACAATAGGAATAAAGTCCGTTGATTCCCGTTGTTCTTGTCCAGGCGCTCCAAAACTACGGGACACGGCCACGGTAAACGAAGCTACTGCTTTGCCGGTTTTGGTATATCGCACTTCAGGGTCTTGGGCTAGACGACCGATAAGTTTAACTGAGTTCATGCCACTTTCCCCCTGGTCTATTCGTCTTCTTTAATGATCATGTGTTTTAAGATCTCGTCGGTAATCTTCATAACGCGGTCGAGCTCGGCAATAACCTTAGGCTCAGCGCTGAAGAACATAAGATAGTAGTGGCCTTCTGCGTGTTCTTTTACTTCATAGGCCAAACGTCTCTTACCCCAACGGTCAACTTTTTCCACCGTGCCGCCATTTGCTTGCAGAAGATTTTCGAACTTAGCAACTACGTTGTTAAGAGCCTCTTCTTCAGCGGGCTTCACAATAAACATGACTTCGTACTTTTTCACGAAATCACCTCCTCCTATGGACTATGGCCCCTTGCAAAAGGGGCAGGGAAGGTTTATAAATAAACTTTCCGCCTGGCTGTCCCAGACTGATTAATTATACCTTACCCCTTTAGAAAATGCAAGAAATGCTCTAAGTTTTTTTATGCAACTAAACTCGCCATTTGCGGGCAAACTATTGTATAATATACTATAGCATATTTTGGGAAAAGGAGTCTGACAATGGCGAGCATTAATGAAAACTATTTGAAACTACCAGGAAGCTATCTGTTCGCAGAAATAGCACGAAGAGTAACTGCTTATAAAAATGAAAACCCTTCTGCAAACATTATCCGTTTAGGTATTGGTGATGTTACCCAGCCGCTGGTACCAGCAGTTATTAACGGCCTGCATACTGCCATTGATGAAATGGCGCAACCGACGACCTTTCGCGGGTACGGTCCGGAGCAAGGCTATGACTTTCTTATCCAAACCATCATTGATCATGACTTTACTCCCCGCGGCGTTACCCTTGATATTGATGAGGTCTTCGTCAGCGACGGCTCCAAGAGCGACGTCGGTAATATTCAGGAGATCTTTGGCCTTGATAATATAGTCGCAATTACCGATCCTGTATACCCGGTATATTTGGACAGCAATGTCATGGCTGGTCGTACAGGTGCCTTAGATAATGGCCGCTTTGAAAAAATTGTCTACATGCCCTGCAATGCAGAGAATCAGTTCATACCGGAGCTGCCAACAGAAAAAGTAGACATGATTTATCTCTGCGTCCCTAATAATCCCACAGGCACTACTCTTTCTAAAGCAGAATTAACTAAATGGGTCCAGTTTGCAAAAGCAAACGAAGCCATTATTCTCTTTGATGCTGCCTACGAATCCTATATCCAGGAACCGGATATTCCGCACAGCATTTATGAAATTGACGGAGCTAAAGAAGTGGCTATTGAATTCCGCTCTTTCTCCAAAACTGCCGGGTTTACCGGAACCCGCTGCGCTTATACCGTTGTTCCCAAAACAGTCATGGGACGCACTGCCTCCGGCGAAGCCCACTCACTCAATAAAATGTGGAACCGCCGCCAAACTACAAAATTTAACGGCGTACCTTATATCATTCAACGCGGTGCGCAAGCAGTCTATACCCCCGAAGGGCAAAAGCAAATTAAAGAAACGATTCAATACTACATGGCTAATGCCAAGATTATCCGCGAAGGCCTGCAAAGCATTGGCCTTGAGGTATTTGGCGGCGTAAATGCTCCTTACATCTGGCTGAAAACGCCAAACAATATGGACTCGTGGGACTTCTTCGATAAACTGCTCACCGAAGTACATATCGTCGGTACCCCCGGCACAGGCTTCGGCCCCTCCGGCGCAGGCTACTTCCGCCTAACCGCCTTCGGCAGCCGCGAAAATACCGAGCAAGCCATCGAAAGAATCAAAACAAAACTAAGCCTGTAAAGAGTAAAAGGTCAGCCTCCAGCAATGGAAGCTGACCTTTTTTGTTCTTAAAAGTGTGTCACCGGAACCGTCCCCATGACACATTCCTCGTTTTTCTTCGTGCACCCCGCAGGGGAGCCATCCACCACTAACGGCAATAAGCCCGTTCCCCGTCTCCTCGTCCCCACTGCCGCAAAGCTCAGGCCGTCGAGAAGGTACCAGCTGCTAGGCGGAGGGGTAGACGCAACCGGAGGCGTACATGGGGCGTACGGTGAGGATTGCGTCTGCCCCGACAACAACGCAGATGGTGCCTTATCGGCGGCCGCCCCAGACTAGACGTTGAAGCGGAAGTACGTTACGTCCCCATCCTTCATCACATACTCTTTACCCTCTAAGCGTACCAGTCCTTTTTCGCGAGCCGCATTATAGCTGCCGGCATTCATTAGATCCTCATAAGCTACAATCTCAGCCCGGATAAAGCCGCGCTCGATATCAGTATGTATTTTTCCGGCCGCCTGGGGTGCTTTTGTCCCACGGGTAATTGTCCAGGCCCGAACTTCCTGCTCTCCGGCTGTGAAAAAGTTAAGTAAGCCTAACAATGTGTAGCCAGCCTTAATAAGCTTATCCAGTCCCGATTCATTAAGTCCAAGATCGGCTAAAAATACTTTGGCCTCATCATCTGCCAGCTCGGCAATTTCCGATTCTAATTTTGCAGAGACAGCAATAACTTCAGCTTTTTCTTTGGCAGCATATGCTCTCACTGCCTGTACATGGAGATTATCGTCAGGATTTGCAACCTCTTCTTCACTGACATTGGCGACAAATAAGATTGGCTTCATGGTAAGCAAATTGAGATCTTTTACTAATACTATTTCATCTTCACTCAAGCCAATACGCCTGGCCGGATTAACTTCTTCTAAAGCTGCCCGCACCTGAGCCAGTACAGCCAATTCTGCCTGAATCTTTTTGTCGCCGCTTTTGAGCAGTTTTTGTCCACGTTCAATACGCTTGTCCACTGCTTCTAAGTCGGCTAAACATAATTCTGTATTAATAATTTCAATGTCTCTAAGGGGATCCAAGCCGCCCTCTACGTGCGTAATATTTTCATCTTCAAAGCACCGAACAACTTGCGCTACGGCGTCCACCTGGCGAATATGGGATAAGAATTTATTTCCTAACCCTTCTCCTTTAGAAGCGCCCTTTACCAAGCCAGCAATATCCACAAAGCGCATAGCTGCCGGGATAGTTCTGCTTTTGGGTTTATACATCTCAGTTAATTTCCACAGACGCTCATCAGGTACATCTACAACGCCTACGTTAGGTTCAATTGTACAGAAGGGATAATTAGCCGCCTCAGCACCAGCCTTGGTTATCGCATTAAATAGAGTACTTTTGCCGACATTAGGAAGCCCCACTATTCCAACTTCTAGATTTGTGCTCATTTATTTTCCACCTTTCAAGTATAATCGTTCTAACAGTGCAATGACATTATACCTGTTTTCACTGCATTTGGATAGTTGCAGCCAAAACATGGTATTACAAATTTACATCTTCTAAAAAAGGCAAGAGGAATTTTCAGAATTTAGTCGAAGGCTTTACTTATATAACTAAGAAGGGGTTGATTTGCGTGTTACCCGCTAGGACAAGCTTCCACCGGCCACAAGGAGCTATCCGTCTAGTATCACCGATTTGGAAAGCCCCAAAACGCTACAAAATAACAAAAATCCTCACTATTAAGCGTGGAAAATTTAGTTTTATACCTGCCTCACTCTTAGGTGCTGCTGCCGACTTTAATCATAGGCCAAAAGGCACTGATCATACGGAAGCGCTCGGACGCTTTGCTTCTGTTGTTTCTCATGAAATAAGAAATCCATTAACAGTGGCAACCGGGTATCTTCAACTGATGAAGAAGGGATTATCCCCGGCAAATACCGTTTATTATCATGAAATTAATGAAAGCCTTAAGCAAATCAACCAGGTGGTTACCCGTCTGCTGGCATTAGACAGGAAGCGAGCTATCATAAAGCGTCCCGACAGCATAAACCGGATTATCACCAGTTTATGGGAGCAATTCTCCGCCCAGACTTGTGAACGGGGAATTTTATTGTATTTTATGCTTGATGATTCCATCCCGTCTTGCCACATTGCACCTGAGGAGTTATCACAGGCTATCGTTGATCTTCTCCAAAACGCAATGGATGCCACTGAACAAGGCGGCATATTGGGCATAACCACGCATTATCAAAATCATTCCGTCATTATTCGTATATCTGACTCCGGTACCGGTTTAACGGACTGCGAACAGAATAAGATGTTTACCCCTTTTTATACCACAAAAAAAACAGGTAACGGCCTAGGACTTCCTATATGCATGAATATTGTAGAAGGACATGACGGCACTATGTCCGTTCAATCAAAAAAAGATGTAGGGACTACGATTACTCTGGTACTCCCGCTGATGTAGAAAAGCATCTGCTGGCCATGTGGCTTACAGCAGATGCTTTTTTACTCTTCTTTATCCCGGTTAAGCCATGCCTGTTTTAGTCTGCTTATTCCGAGCAAAACAAATACTGCTCCTGCAATTACGCCGACTGTAACATTTATAATTCTACCATAATCCGTTCCAACAAGAATTAGTACAATTCCTGTCAATAACGTCATTGTACCTACAATAAATTGCAGTCTCATACATGCCTCCTACAATACAACAATTCCCCTCTGCGTTAATTCCAGCCGGGCATGATTGATATCTTCGACACCGGCCTCCCGAATTCCCTCTAGAGGATAGGCATGCCCCATTTGCTGCCATTTATACTGCCCTGCGTTATGATAGGGCAGTAGTTCAACTTTCGGAGTAACAGTCAGCGACTGCAGGTACAGCGCCAATTTGCCAATATCCCGTTTACTGTCATTGATATCCGGAATAATAATATACCGCACTGTCACAGCCGTCTTATCCGCCAGCCAGCGTAAATTGTCCAGTATCGCCCGGTTTGAAGCTCCGGTTAACTGCCTGTGCACGGAATTATTAATTGCTTTCAGTCCATATAATATTGCATCAGCATAACTGCTAACCTTTGCCAGACTTTCTGCGGCAGCGTGTCCTGCTGTGTCCAGTGTGGTATGAATACCATCCAGGCGGCATCTGCGAAACAGTTCAGTAACAAACTCTGCCTGGAGCAGTGGTTCACCACCACTGACAGTAATTCCGCCCTTTGCCGCTTCATAATAAGCTCGGTAGCGGTTGTAATGAGTTAGTACCTGTTCAATTGAAATCGTCGCTTCCGTAGTTTGCCAGCTGTCCCGGTTGTGACAAAACTTGCAGGCCAGCCCACAGCCGCTTAAAAACAGTACATAGCGGATACCCCTGCCGTCTACCGTCCCAAACGTTTCAGTTGAGTGGTAATATGCCTGCATACGGGGTCCACCACCTTTCTTTAGATAGCCTCGTAAAAAGTACGGCTGATAACTTCACGCTGATGTTCAGGAGATAATTTAATAAAGTTAACGGCATATCCCGATACGCGTATCGTTAATTGCGGATACTTTTCCGGATGTTTCATAGCTTCTTCCAGAATAGATTGATCCATTACATTTACATTGACTTGATGACCGCCTTGCACAGCATGACCATCTAGTAAGGCTACAAGATTAGCAGCCTGCGTGTCCTGACTCTTACCTAAAGTACGGGGCACAATGGAAAAAGTATAGGATATCCCGTCCCGGCAATCGTCATATGGCAGCTTAGTAATGGAGTTAAAAGCAGCTAATGCTCCTTTTTTATCCCGCCCATGCATAGGGTTTGCGCCGGGAGCAAAAGCTTCGCCGCGCAAACGTCCATCCGGTGTAGCGCCGGTTTTTTTCCCATACATTACATTCGAAGTAATGGTCAATACCGATAACGTTGTATCAGCATTACGATAGGTTTCATGCTGTTTAATATTTGCGGAAAACTCCGAGCAAATAGCTGCTGCAATCGAGTCTACCCGGTCATCGTCATTTCCGAAGCAAGGATATTCCTCATTTGTTGAAAATCCGGTAGCAATGCCGCGTTGATCACGTATTACTTTCACATTGCCCGACTTAATAGCACTTAACGAGTCAGCTGCAACTGATAAGCCAGCAATGCCCAACGCCATTAAACGTCCAACCTGGGTATTGTGCAGTGCCATTTGAGCTCGTTCATAAGCGTATTTATCATGCATAAAGTGAATTAGGTTCAGTGTATTGACATACAATCCGGCCAGCCACTTCATGACAATGCTGTAATTATGCCGTACTTCGTCATAAGTCAAATATTCTCCCGCGGGAAGCGGCAGCACAGGCGCAACTTGCTCACCGCTTATTTCATCCCTGCCGCCGTTAATTGCATAAAGAAGCGCCTTCGCCAGGTTGGCCCGGGCACCAAAGAACTGCATCTGCTCACCGGTCTTCATAGCCGATACGCAGCAGGCTATGGAATAATCATCGCCATATATGGGACGCATCACTTCGTCATTTTCATATTGGATGGCGCTGGTATCAATAGATACACGGGCGCAGAACTTTTTAAACCCTTCAGGCAGCTGTGGAGACCAGAGAATAGTCATATTCGGTTCCGGCGCCGGCCCCAGGTTATAGAGAGTATTTAGCATCCTAAACGAAGTTCGCGTTACCAGCGTACGTCCATCTATTCCCATTCCGCCAATTGCTTCGGTTACCCATAACGGATCGCCGGCAAAAAGTTCGTTATAGTCAGGCGTGCGCAGGTGGCGAGCCAGCCGCAGCTTGATAACCAGCTGATCAATCAGCTCCTGTGCCTGCGCTTCATCAATAATGCCGTGCTGCAAATCGTGCTCCAGATAAATATCCAGGAAAGTGGAAACTCGTCCCAATGACATGGCCGCTCCATTTTGTTCTTTTAACCCTGCCAAATAGGCAAAGTAAACCCATTGAACAGCTTCCTTTGCATTTTGAGCGGGTACGGTTATATCATAGCCGTACTGTTTGGCCATAGCAGCCATATCGTGTAAGGCTGCTATTTGCTGCGCTACTTCTTCCCGTAAACGTATAACCTCTTCAGTTGCCGCTTGTCCACTGAGTTGCTGCAAATCCTCGATCTTAGCTGCAATTAGCCGGTCTATGCCGTATAAAGCAACACGGCGGTAATCGCCAATAATTCTGCCTCTGCCATAAGCATCAGGCAGTCCGGTGATAATGCCTACACGCCGTGCTTGTTTCATCTCTTCTGTATAAGCATTGAACACTGCAGCATTATGAGTAGTCCGGTGCTTATAATAAATATCACTGATAGTTGAATCTAGTTTAAAACCGTAGGCCTCGCAGGCTTGTTCCGCCATGCGGATACCACCATTAACAATAACACTGCGTTTAAGCGGGGCCTCTGTCTGCAGGCCAACAATCACCTCCAGCGGTTTGTCAATATAACCCGCATCATGAGCAGTAATTGTTGAGACCCTGGTGGTATCAATATCCAGTACTCCTCCTGCTTGTCGCTCGGCAGCCAACAGCATGGCGCATTTTCCCCAGAGATTACTGGTGCGTGGTGTGGCTTTCACTAAAAACGAAGCATCTCCCGCATAGCTGCTGTAATTGCGTTGAATAAAATCCCGCACATTTATAGTATTTACCCAGTCGCCTGTATTAAAATTCATCGTATTATCCCTCCAAAATGTGTAGTACTTATCTGCTGGATCTTCTACCTTTCATATTACGCAGGAGTAAACTATAAGTAAAATACATAATAACGATATTGATTATCATTATTATGTATAGTGTTTTTACAAATAGAAAACCGCCTGGGTAAAGTAATTAGCTTTGCCCAGGCGGTCGGCTTTTACCGAATACAGTCCACGTGGTTAATCCACTGATCCGCCAGTCCTGTACCGGTTGAAATGCAGTTGTTCTTCTCCTATTATAAAAGGAGCTCCTGTGACTAGTCAATAGCAACCTTATGCTAAATATTGTATGCTATGCTTTACCCTGAAAATTGGGTCCTCACCACCAGGAAACTCAAGTGCCAATAGTCCCTGGTAGCCGCCTGCGATGATCTTGCGGGCTAAACCGCGCACATCGACCAGTCCGGTTCCTAAATAACTGTGACCGCGGCTGCCGTCAGGTTTTTCTACAATATCTTTTAAATGGACATAACCAATTTCATTTTCCAGGACTGTAAGCGCCTCTTCCGGTACCTCACCTGCATAGATCCAGTTACCTGTATCGTAGGTAAGCTTTAGCCAAGGTGAGTTTACCGCTTTTAGCAATTTTTGTACTAGTTGAATTTTACTTTTATGCTGATCAGGACCATTTTCGACTACTATCAGCATTTTTTTGGCAGAAGCCTCGGCCATAACTCCTGTTACCGCTTGGCGCCACCAGGAAGCATTAATAAAATCTTCATTAAAAAGCCCTGCTGCAATATTAATACGCAGCACTTTGGCACCCAGGCTGCAGGCTACTCCAATGTGATTAGTAATCAATCTTAAAGATTGCTCCGTAGACTCACGGGTTGGTGCCAGTAATCCCTCATTACAGGCATAAGTACAAACCATTTGCTCTTCAGCAAGCAGAGCCCGGATATGGGGAACTTCAACCTCAATATCCTTCCAGTATTGACGGAACTCCACACCTTGACAGCCAAGTTTTTTAGCCAGTTCAATCAGTTCCCACTGCTTCATACCCGATTGGAGCAGCGACTCCCAGGTTATCGCACTAATAATCAGTTTCATACTTCACCTCAAGATATACTTCATCAATTCCATTAACATTGTTACTTTTTTCACATTAACCAAAAAACTTTTTCTTAAATCGAATAGCCATGTATAGGTGCAAACTCACTATTGATATATGAATATTTCGACAGCGTTGTTTTGATTCCTCTCCGTTGCAAAGAAAGAACCAATCCCAGATTTAAAGGATTGGCTCTCATCACTTATAAATAGCAACTACTCAGACTGGACTTCCTTGCTTTCTAAAATCGTTTTAACCCCTTTTTCAAATTTAGGCCGTGGAACCATTACCCGCCGTCCACAGCCCAGACATTTAAGTCCGAAATCCATTCCAGTGCGCGTAATTTCCCAGCGATCCGATCCGCAGGGATGAGGTTTCTTCATTTTTACAATATCACCGATTTGATAGCGAATAACCATATGAGCAACCTCCTATTTAAGCTCGTACCGCTGCCGGAATTGGAATATGAGCCTCTGTAAACAACCTCTTAACTTGATAGCGAAGGGCCGTCTCAACCTTAGCCTGCTCTAATGGTATCGTTTTAGCCGTAATTCGGACAACCACTTCTGCAGCCCGCAATTCCACAATTCCTACCACTTTGGGCCCTTCCACTATTTCCAACATACCTTGTACTTCGCTGCAAGCCTGTTCCAACAACATCAGCACCTGATCAATGTCGGCTTCCTGCGCTACGGGAATATTAACTACTGCCTGCATAGGACCGCGCGTATGATTACTTACCTTAACGATACTGCCGTTGGGGATAATATGCAGTACCCCTTTGGCGTCACGCAGCTTGGTAACACGAAACCCAATTTCTTCGACGGTACCGGCCTGATCGCCGCTAACAATATAATCACCCATAGCATACTGATCCTCTAGTATGATAAAGAAGCCGGTAATAAAGTCTTTAATTAAGCTTTGTGCACCAACACCCAACGCTAAGCCTACAACACCGGCACCGGCAATGAGCGAGGTTGTATCAACCTGAAACTCGGATAGCACAAGCACTAATGCAATGAAATACAGTAAATATCGAATTAATGTCTTTAATAATTCCGTAAGCGTTCTTGCCCGTTTTTCTTCAAAATGAAGTGCAGCTATACCACCGCCAACAAAGAAAAACCGCTCTACTACAGCGCCCAGTATGCGCTGTACCACTACTGCTGCCGTAAGAATAAATAAAATGCGCATTATTTTACCGGCAGCATAAAACCAGAACTCTGGTGTCAGAAATTCCGTCAACCCCACTTTAACCTCCATACACCATCTTCACTATTTTGTATGATTGTATTCCATTATTAGTTGATAGCTTTTCGACTGTACATCCCTTTGAAACAGTTTTGACCAGCAGATAGAATTGCCATTTAACACATCCATGATAATTTGCTCGTTTACAGCTGAAAAGAGCAGGCATTGTCCACAGCTAATATCCACTTCCCGCGGAGTCGGAGCAGCCGCCACCGGTATGCAGCCCTCATTAAGAACCTTCTCAGCTCGAATCGCATGATGGATGGACGCAAAAGACAATAGCCGATCATATTGTGGATAAATAACCATCATCTCACAATGTAACAGCCTTATGAGCAGTAATTTCATCCATGATCGTATACATATTGGTTATGCCGCCTACCGCGAGCTGCTCCTTTAACTGATAATAATCCAAACAAGTGCCACAGGAGAGAATCTCTACGCCCCGCGCTGCAAGTGCCTGTAAATGGTCAAGCACGGGAGATCCCTCTACTGTCAGCTTCACTCCGCTATTGGCAAAAAGCACAGTTTTCGGCAGCGGCTCCTTTTCTACCATGGTAAAAAAGAATGATTTTATTAGAATTGTACCCAATTCACTGCTGCCATGTCCAAAAGTATTCTGGGTTATGAGGAAAACATGGGTCCCCCCCAGGTCTTCCGGAAAAGTCACAACCGGCAGCGAAAGTCCATTAGCTGCTCCTTTAGTAATGGTAATATAAAAATGGTCACCTTTTTCGGCTACAGTAACATCACACGAGTTTGCTTTGGCAAACTTCACAACATTTTCCTTACTGACAGCATTATCGACAATTGTAGTAATTACACCTTCCGCAATCGTATCTAATGCTTTCTTTGTCGCAATAACCGGCTGAGGGCAGTTCAGCCCACGGGCATCTACATTAATAGACATATATCTCACCCTTTCCTTCTGCTGTCATTTTGCCAATAATTGCAGCTGCTTCCACTCCGGCTGCATGGAGCGCCGCCAATAACTGCGCTGCCTGGTTTTCCGGAACACTCATCAGCAACCCTCCCGATGTCTGCGGATCAAAGCATAGATCCTGCATGTTTTCGGGTACGGAAGAGGAAAATCTCACTGACTTTAAATAATCGCGATTGCTGTAGGCACCTGCCGGCACTAATCCCATAGCAGCTGCCTCTAATGCCTCTGGTAATAGAGGCAAGGCTAAACTATTAATTTCCGCCTGTACTCCGCTGCCAGAAGCCATCTCATATAAATGGCCTAATAGGCCAAAGCCAGTCACATCCGTACAGGCGTGTATCCGGAAATGCTTCATACATTCTGCTGCTTTTTTATTCAGCGTGATCATACTTTGCTTAGCTGCTTCCACACCTGTTGAAAACAGCTCCGCCCTGGCGGCTGTTGCCAGTATGCCTGTCCCCAAAGACTTCGATAAAATAAGCACATCCCCGGGAACTGCCGCTGCATTTGTCAAAACGGCATCAGGGTGCACCGTCCCCGTAACACTTAGTCCATATTTAGGTTCTTTATCGTATATACTGTGTCCACCGACAATAATTGCGCCTGCCTCAGTGACTTTATCAAGTCCGCCTTTTAAAATTTCAAGCAATATACTTCCGTCAAGGATAGTAAGGGGAAAAGCCACAATATTCATAGCAGTCAGCGGTTTGCCACCCATTGCGTATACATCACTTAGACTGTTTGCTGCTGCTATTTGGCCAAACAAATAAGGATCATCAACGACAGGACTAAAAAAATCCAGTGTCTGAATAAGCGCTGTTGTTTCATTCAGCTTATATACTCCGGCATCATCAGACGTATCTATACCTACAAGTAATCTTGGATCACGGGGAAGCTTCAATTGGTGGAGTACCCCCGATAGGGCATTGGGGCCAATTTTGCAGGCACAACCGCCATTAGCTGCATACTGGGTTAATTTTACGTCCATCGTCATACCTCCTTATGAAAACGGCATAGTTAGCAGTACTAGTTATTACCTTGCTGTTCTTTAATTTATACTTCCTGATATAAAAATCCTTTTCTGAATACTACTTTTTATCATAAGCCAAAAGCGGCAGGTCTGCATATAATAGCGTAGCAAACAAGCGAGGTGTTTGACATGCCCATTAGTACTACTACTTCTCAGACTGTTAATACCGATACAACCGCTACGACAACCTCGACTACCACTACAGACCTCGCACCACTGGCAATCATTGATTTAATCCTTGCTGACGTTAACGCCGTTCTTCCCAATTTTAACAGCCTCGTCAGCTCTTACCGTTTGCTTGTAGGAGCAGCAGAGGAAATTAACCGTACACCGAATGTTTGTCCTGATGTGTTTGAGCGAGCAGTGCGGCGCTACGATAACGCCGGCATGCTGCTTGACGTATTACTGGAATTATTGTGCTGTAAAATTGTATTTAGTTCTGAATTGCTTCGCGTAACCTGTGGCCCTGTCGACTTGGTCCGCTATCTTATTACCTGCTTAGATGGTCAGGATGTCCCTTGCCGTACCGCTGAAGAAGTCGTCGGTCTGGCAGCTCTTAGACGTCTCCAGGGCTGTTTTTGTGGCGACCAATACTGCCTGCCTGATCGCCCTGTAGTATGCCCTAAGCCCCCTGTCCCTCCTAGCCCATCATCTTCACCGTCATCAACAGCCCCACCATCAGATGAGACCGCGCTGCCAGTCGACAGCGATATCGCCGAAGTAGTAGAAACAAAGATCATCAGTAATCTTACCCAAACCGGCTTTTTATCCAATCCTCTTCCCAACGATGTTCTTGCGCAGAATGACCAAACAATCCAGCCTTCTACAGCAGCGATCGCGGCCGCTATTGCAGCAAAAGCCTCCCAGGAAAATGAAAGCGTATTAAATGAATTAAAGACCGAAACTCATATGCCGCGACCCAGCCGCGTTCGGTTAAAGCACATTGATGATCCATATGGGCAGCCCCCAAAAAATAACCGGGATAAAAAGAAAAAATAAGCATGAGCATAACGCTCGTGCTTATTTATTTGCCTCGCTGCCATCAAAAGGGCAATATCCCATGTCCTCATGATAGTCACACGGCTCAATATGAATAACCACATCGCAGTTTCCTAATTCAACTATTATTATTTCCTCCAATTGATCGCAAATAGCATGAGCCTTATTAAGATGCATATTTTTGTTAAGCACCAAATGAACGTCAATTAAACGACGGCTGCCTGAACGGCGAGTGCGCAGCTGGTGAAAGTTAATAACATCAGGATGGCTATTCAGTATCTCTCTAATTAATTCTTCTTCTTCTTCAGGCAAGCTTACATCCGTTAACTCATATAAGCTTTTCCTTGTCATTTCATAGCCGGCTTTGAAAACAATAACAGAAACTGCTATGGCAATGATCGGATCGAGCCAAACTAGCCCGGTTACCTTAATAATACTTAACCCTGCTAATACTCCCACTGAAGTCCAAATGTCGGCTCGCAAATGCAAAGCATCTGCTTCCAGAGCATGCGATTCAGTCTCTTTCGCTACTGCCAACAGCTTACCTGACACATAGTAGTTAACAGCAATTGAGACAATCATTACGGCAATACCATACTCGAGCATTTCCGGTGCCTGTGGTGACTGTAACTTAGAAACAGCCTCATAGACAATCCACAGTGCAGCTAGAATAATCAAGAATGCTTCAATTGCTGCCGACAAATTCTCATATTTACCATGTCCATAGGCATGATCCTCATCCGGTGGCTTACTGGATTTTTTGACTGCATAGAAAGCAATTAGCGCTGCAATCAGATCAACACCCGAATGAGCGGCTTCAGACACTATACTCACCGCACCAGTTAATAACCCAACGGCCAGCTTTAAAATAACCAGCAGGGAATTAGAAATAACCGATAACCGAGCTGTACTCTGTTTCAATTGATTATATGATTCCAAGCAAATAGTCCCCCCATAAAAAATTGAAACTGACTTTTCATCAGTATCAGTATAACCGTTACTGCAAGCAGCCAAACTGCATTTTCAGCCGCCGGACAAGCAAAATAAACCTGCGGTCCCCTAAGGTCCCGCAGGTTTTCCTGCTGCATTCAGCCCGGCTACACCGAAAAGTTCGGTTGCCTGATCCTGTTATATTATATTACCACAGCGGGGAAAATGTGTAAAATTAAATGCCTTAACTAATTTGCGTAATATGTTTTACGGGATAGCCGGCAGAAGAAAGGTGTTCTACCAAGGCGTCACTATTATTTACTTGTGCACGAATTACCAGTTCATAAGATCCATCTTCCAGAGGATAGCTGACCAAACTGCTGATATTCATACTGAGGTCTTTAAATATACCCGTAATATCACACAGTATACCGACTTTATCGGTTACATCAATGGTAACCCGGGTCGTTTTTCCTTGTGTAATACCCATTACATCAACAAATGTCTTAAAAATATCAGTTTCCGTAATTACACCAATAACTGAATCTTGGTCATCCACAACTACTAATCCGCCGATTTTATTCTTGTACATCAGCAAAGCAGCTTCTTCAATAGTAGAATTCGCCTGAATGGTTAAAACATCTTTCTTCATAATGTCTTTAACCATCATTTTCGCCAACAAATAATTCAACTCAAAAATCGACAATGTGGTGGCCGGCGATGGAGATACTTCCCGTAAATCACGGTCTGTAATGATTCCTACCAATTTACCATTCTCTACAATTGGCAGCCTGCGGAATTTGTGAGTCCGCATCGTTTCCGAAGCATCGGCTACTGTGGCATTGGCAGTAAGCGTAAAAGGGTTGGCTGTCATGCGATTGCTAACAAACATGGTAAGTCTCCTCCTTTAAAATTGCTCGCTCCTACTCACAGGCATTTTTGCAATAGCAAGTCGATGCTTAAGCCAGACCAGCATTATCCACCAAGATATGCCTTGCGGATTTCCTCGCTTTGTGCAAGTTCAGCCGCTGATCCCTCAATGGTAATACGACCGGTTTCCAGTACATAAGCATAGTTTGCAATAGATAAAGCCATATGTGCATTCTGTTCGACCAACAGGATGGTAGTTCCTGTTAGATTAATCTCTTTAATAATAGAAAAAATTTCTTTTACCAAGAGTGGCGCCAAGCCCATTGAGGGCTCATCTAACAACAACAACCGCGGCCGGCTCATCAATGCACGTCCCATCGCCAGCATTTGCTGCTCGCCACCGGACAAAGTACCTGCCAGCTGAGACTTGCGCTCACGCAAGCGGGGAAACCGCTTAAATACGGTCTCCATATCTTCAGCAATTCCAGTGGAGTCAGA
The DNA here is from genome assembly GCF_032013335.1 of Anaerospora sp. Taxonomy (NCBI): domain Bacteria; kingdom Bacillati; phylum Bacillota; class Negativicutes; order Selenomonadales; family Sporomusaceae; genus Anaerospora; species Anaerospora sp. Next base: position 111,505 of record NZ_DALZUO010000001.1, read on the forward strand.
ACGAGTGTAGGCACCCAGCTCCAAGTTTTCCAATACCGTCATATTAGCAAAAACACGCCGGCCTTCCGGCACTTGTGACAGACCTTGTTTAACAATATCTTGTGCAGGCATAGCGGCAATATTCTTACCTTCAAATGATATCTCACCGCTTTTAGGCCTTAACAATCCCGATATTGTCCTTAGTGTAGTACTTTTACCAGCACCATTGGCACCAATAAGAGTAACAATCTGCCCTTCTTTTACTTCTACGCTGATACCTTTCAGAGCATGAATAGCACCGTAATATACATTAATATCTTTAATTATTAGCATCAGTGTACCTCCTCGCCGAGGTAGGCCTCGATGACTCTCGGATTATTTTTAATTTCATTCGGAGTGCCATGAGCAATAATACTGCCGTACTCAAGTACGTAAATACGCTCGCATACACCCATAACCAGGCTCATATCATGTTCAATCAAGAGGATCGTCAAATTGAATTCTTTACGAATCCAGCGGATCATCTCCATTAACTGCTGAGTTTCCTGCGGATTCATACCTGCAGCTGGTTCATCAAGCAGCAGCAGCTGCGGCTGAGCAGCCAGCGCACGGGCAATCTCCAATCGACGTTGCTCACCATAAGGCAGATTGCGGGCAATCTCATCCTTTTTATGATCCAGTTGAAAAATTTCTAAAAAGCGAATCGCTTTTTGTTCCAATTCTTCTTCTTCCCGGAAATAGCGGCCAAAGCGTAGTACTGACTCAACCAAGCCATATTTCACATGAAAGTGATAAGCAATTTTAACATTATCCAGTACAGTTAAATTAGAAAAAAGACGGATATTTTGAAACGTCCGGGCTATCCCGCGTTGCGTGATCTGATATGGCTTCATCCCAATCAGGCTTTTGCCGTCAAAATCGATCTGCCCATCTGTTGGTTCATATACTCCGGTAAGCAAATTGAAAGCTGTTGTTTTACCGGCACCATTAGGGCCAATAAGACCAATTAGCTCGCCTTGATTAATATCGATGGAAAAATTCGACACCGCCCGCAGGCCGCCGAAGACTTTAGATAGTTTAGTTGCCGTTAGCAGAGCCATTTTTGCCACCTCCCATCAGCCGGCCAAACATTTTGAGGCTTAATTCCTTATTGCCGAACAAGCCTTGTGGCCGGTAAAGCATGAGAATAATCAGCATTAGCGAGTAAATAACCATCCGCCATTCGGGATAGCTGGCTAGTGCAGCCGATACGAATGTAAGCAGAATTGATGCTGTAATCGAGCCGGTTAGACTGCCTAAGCCGCCTAATACTACCATCGTCAATATATCAAAAGACTTCATAAAAGTAAATGAAGCAGGATGGGCAATATAGAAATAATGGGAGAACAATGCTCCTGCGACACCGGCGAAAGCGGCCCCAATTGTAAAGGCAAGCACTTTATAACGAGTGGTATCAATACCCATGGCTTCAGCGGCAATTTCATTCTCACGAATGGAAATGCAAGCCCGCCCATGAGTAGAGTTTATTAGATTCTTAATAAAAAATACGGTAAAAACTGTAGCAAAAAACACCCAGGTAAAATTAGTAAACCGTGGAATACCCATAAGACCTGATGCTCCACCTACATAAGGGATGTTCAAAATAGTGATGCGGATGATTTCACCTAGCCCCAGTGTTGCAATAGCCAGATAGTCACCGCTTAGACGCAGCGTCGGCAGACCAATGACAAAGCCAAGAATACCTGCTGCCACGGCACCTGCCAATATAGCAACAATAAACGGCAGCTGCAATTTAACTGTACAAACAGCAGCCAAATAGGCACCAACTGCCATAAAACCCGCATGCCCGATAGAGAACTGTCCGGTAAATCCATTAATTAAATTCAGGCTGGTAACTAGAATAATATTAATACAGATAAGGATAATATTAAGCACCCAGAAGGGGCCAATAACATCCATTTCGATTAAGCCTTGCACAACAGCATACATAACTAGACAGGCGCCAAACATTAGCAGATCTTTCTTTATTATTCCGTTCATGTTCGTCACCTACACTTTCTCGCGCACATTCTTACCTAACAAGCCCGAGGGTTTGAAAAGCAAGATGATGATTAATATGCCAAAGGCTGCTGCATCGCGGAAAGTAGAAGAAATAAAACCACTGACCATAGACTCAACTACTCCCAAAAGCACTCCGCCCAACATGGCACCAGGAATAATTCCGATCCCGCCTAGAACAGCAGCAACAAATGCCTTCAAGCCCGGCATGATGCCCATTAAGGGATCAATGGAATTATAGTAAATACCGACTAGTACACCAGCGGCAGCGGCCAGTCCCGAGCCAATAGCAAAAGTAAAAGAGATAATGCGGTCAACATCAATTCCCATCAGCTTAGCAGCGTCTGTATCAAAAGATACTGCCCGCATTGCTTTACCTACTTTTGTGTGATTAACGACATACGTCAATATGATCATTAATGCTACTGAAATAGCAAGAATAACAATTTGCTGAAGGTTGACAATAATACCGGCAACATTATAGATTTCATTACCGAAAACAGGTGGGAATGTACGAGGCTGAGGCGATACAAGCAGCATACCGCCATATTCCAGCAATAATGATACGCCAATCGCAGTAATTAATACCGCTATCTTGGGATGATTACGCAGCGGCCGATAGGCCAGCCGTTCAATAACAACACCTACTATGGCTGCGACAACCATGGCAATAATTAGTGCTGGTAAAAAGGGAAGTTTTCCCATGGTGGTGGCATAAAAGCCGACATAGGCGCCTAACATATAAATATCGCCATGTGCAAAATTAATCAGTCGGATAATACCATATACCATGGTGTAGCCAAGGGCAATTAATGCATAAATACTGCCGAGAGATACACCATTAACCAATTGTTGCACAAACTGCGAGCCAAACGATGCAAAATCCATGGGAGATCCCTCCTCTTCAAAGTAATAAATTAATTGTATGCAGCCGGGAAATCATCGTTTAAGGATTAACTTTTTCGCGGAATGTCTGTTTGCCGTCTTTCATTTCAACAATAACGGCACTTTTTACAGCATCATGAGTAGCATTTAACGTGATTTGTCCGGAAACTGCAGCATAATCCTTAGTTTTAGATAATTCGTCTTTTACTTTCACCGGGTCTGCCGAGTTAGCACGCTTCATTGCTTCAATGATCATCATAGTGGCATCATAGCTGAGTGCGGCAAAGGCATCCGGAGTTTGGCCGTATTCTTTTTTATAGGCCTCTACAAAGCTTTTTACAGCTGCACTGTTATCATCAGGTGAATAATGATTGCTGAAGAAACTATTGTTCAATGCCTGGGCACCGGCAATCTCAGGCAGTTTAGCTGAATCCCAGCCGTCTCCGCCCAGGAATGGTACAGTAATTCCCAATTCACGGGATTGCTTAATAATCATGCCCACTTCTTGATAATAGCCAGGTGCAAAAATTACATCAGGGTTCTTCGATTTTATTTTGGTTAAAGTAGCTTTAAAATCTGTATCCTTTTGCAAATAGCCTTCTTCACTTACAATGACGCCGCCATTTTTCACAAAAGTTTCTTTGAAAAACAGGCCCAGTCCTTTAGCATAATCACTGGAATTGTCAATGTAAAGTGCTGCAGTCTTTGCCTGAAGGGATTTGGCAGCAAAGTTTGCCATTACCGATCCTTGAAATGGATCAATAAATGCTGCACGGAAGATAAAGTCCCTTACTTTTCCGGTTGCTGGATCAACAGTTACCTTTGGATTAGAAGCTGTCGGGCTGATAGCCAGGATTTTGTTATCCTGATTTACCTGTGCACCTGCTATGACACTAGATGAAGCAATCGGAGCAATAATTGCGCTGACCTTATCTTGGGTTGCCAGCTTTTGCATGGCATTAGCGGCTTCTGAAGCTTCGCTGCGGTTATCTGCAATAACCAGTGACAATTGCTTACCCAAAACTCCGCCCTTGCTGTTAACTTCTTTAATCGCTAATTTAGCTCCGTTGGCAGCTGATCCGCCAAATGTGGCATTTCCGCCTGTCATTTCCAGATTTGCGCCCAGGCGAATCGTGTCAGATCCGCTTTGCCCGGAGCCGCATCCCGCCAGCATCGCCGTAGCCATTACAGAAGCAATTACTAAACTGGCAGCTTTTTTCCATTGTCTTAGTTTCATGTTTTCTTCCTCCCGATACTTGCTGACTTGGCAGGAACATTTCTTGAAGCTGTCCCTCAGATAAGAAAGTTTCAGCCTGCCATATCGCATAGTCATGGTGTATATTATAGATGGACTTTTGGTGACTGTCAATGTTTTCAGGGGAGACATGAACAGTCGGTGTCCTTTCCACAAATACATTCAAGAGGTTTTGTCGCAGAATAAAATCCACAAGAGGGATAACGCTTACGCTTTATCCCTCTTGTGTACATTATATAGGCTACATTGCCTAGGGATTTACTTTTTCCTTGAATACTTGTTTACCGTCTTTCATTTCAATGATCGCTGCACTCTTGATGGGATTATGATCTGCATCTAGAGTGATAATGCCGCTAACTAACTGAAGGTTCTTTGTTTGAGCAAGAGCATCTTTAATTTTAGCCGGATCAGCTGCACCAGCGCGTTTAATTGCGTCAGCTACCATTAGAGCTGCATCGTAACCAAGAGCGGCAAGGGCATCAGGAGTTTGGCCGTATTCTTTTTTATAGGTTTCTACAAACTTAACGACTTTAGGATCTTTATCTTCGGGGGAATAGTGATTGCTAAAGTAGGTATTTTCCAGCGGCTGAGCACCAGCAATTTCTACCAGTTTAGGTGAATCCCAGCCATCGGTGCCAATCAAAGGAGTGGTAATCCCCAATTCACGGGCTTGCTTTACGATGCGGCCTACTTCTTCATAGTAAGCAGGGATAAATATTACATCCGGGTTAGCTGCTTTAATCTTTGTTAACGTGGCTTTGAAATCTTGATCTTTTTGAAGGAAGGCCTCTTTAGATACTACCTTTCCGCCTGCCTTCGCAAAGCTATCTTCAAAAACCTGTGTAAGCCCTTTGGAGTAGTCGGAGCTATTATCGGTCAGGATAGCTGCTGTTTTTGCCTTGAGGCTCTTGCTGGCAAACGATGCCATTACAGTACCTTGGAAAGGATCAATAAAACAGGAGCGGAAGACCCAATCCCTTACTTTACCGTTATCCACGGTAACTTTCGGGTTCGTAGAAGTTGGAGTAATCAGTGGGATTTTATTATCGGAAGCGACTTGTACTGCTGCCAGTGTATTGGTACTTGCAACTGCCCCTAGAATGGCCACTACTTTATCCTGGGTAATTAGTTTTGTTGTTGCATTCGTGGACTCCGACGGTTCCGACTTATTATCAGCAGCCACAAAAACCAGCTGCTTGCCTAACACTCCACCGCCTGCATTGATTTCTTTAAATGCCAGCTTAATGCCATTAGCAGCTGACTGGCCGAAGGTGGCTACCCCGCCGGTTAACTCAAAATTTCCGCCTATTTTAATATCCTTGGATTCAGTTGCTGATGGAGAGCCGCCGCACCCGGCTACCAGACCGGCTACCATGGTAACACCAAGTGCCAGACTAGTTAAAGACCACCATTTCTTTTTTATCATTACAAGTCCCCCTCTACCCTGTTTAAAAAACAATAATAATACCTTTTATGCTTATCGGGATAACGGTTTACCCTCCCCCCTTCAGTTTGTGTCCGAGTTCTAACATAAAAAATCCCCAGCAGGCCCTTGCACAAGGGTTTATTCCGCCGGGGTCGTTTCACCCTCGGACATGCCTCCACTACCCTGAAACGATCCTTAAATCTCGTAAAGTTTACATCTTTTCAACATCTTTGGTGCGTCACTCAGAGATATTTGTGTTTATATACACATTATACGAGGACACTTAATGAAGTGTCAATAGAATTTTTGTAAAGTTTATGCCCTAATTTTATCCTATGTTCTTTAATTGGAGACATTTGTTTACATCTTGTGTCAATGAGTCTGAAAATTAAATACTCCGGATACTTTTAGCAAAAGTATCCGGAGTATTTTAATGTGCTTTTTCAGTTTTGTACATATTTATCGGCTGCGCATTATTAGTCATCGTCCAAATACCGCACGGACATATGCCAGCGCAAATACCGCACCCAATACATTTTTTTTCATCTGACACGTATTCAAATGTCCCATCTTTGGCAACTCTGCTAATTGCATTTTCTGGACAGGATTTTTGACACATATGACAATCACGGCACGTTCCACAGCTGATGCACCGCAAATAATCCTCATTTGCTGCAGGGACATCGCTTGCACTGCACTTTTTAAAGTAGGCCGTACTTAATTTTCCAGTCGGTATTACCGTTTTTGCTGTCGGCACAAAATCGACTCCCGATAGGTAAGCATCCACCGACAAAGCAGCTTCCCGGCCTGCCCCTATAGCATCAACCAGCCTGCCGGGGCGGATCGTATCGCCTGCTGTAAAAATTTTATCGGCAATACGGTACTCTTTGTCAGGTTTCAAACAACCCCGCTCCATCGGGATTCCTTCAGGAAGAAACGCCAGATCCGGACTTTCACCGACGGTTATAATGACCGTATCACCCGGTATCAACTCTCCTGTAGTTGTAATAATTCCTTCATTTGTAACCTCTTGCGTGGCTACCGGCCACATTAATTGACCACCTAGCGCCTCAACGTGATCTATTTCCTTTTCAAAAGCAGCCGGTTTCTGCACATCAATACAGATTACTTGCTCAGCGCCCATCTGATAAGCACCGACAGCCGCATCCATACCCGAATTGCCACAGCCGATTACAATGACTCTTCTGCCAACTGCAGGTTTCTCACCGCGATTGATTGCCTTCAGGAAATCTAGACCTTTGACAATCCGTTCATGGCCAGGCCAGGGAAATACGCGGGGAATATGGGCACCGGTTGCTACTACTACAGCATCATGCTCCTCTGAAATGCTTGTAAATTTCACCTTATCTACATTGATACTGTTTTCAAAACGTATACCTATATCTTCTATTCGTTTTAATTCCCTAAGCAATGTTTCATGGGCCAGCCTGCTGCGCGGTATCGCTTGTTCCAGCTTGCCGCCCATTACCTCACCTGCATCATACACGGTTACATCATGCCCCTGTCTTCTCAATTGCCAAGCCGCTGTCAGACCAGCAACACCACCACCAATAACGGCAACCTTTTTACCGGTTGAAACAGTCGGTGCAGAAAGGTTTACCTCAATAGAATAATTGCCAAGTGCGCTGATTTGAGCTGACACATCAATATCGGTACGGGAGCAGCCTTCCATACAGGGATTAGGGCATACAGCTCCGCAAACTGATCCGGGAAATGGTGTATATTCAAGTACTAGCCGGTAGGCTTCCTCCACCTTTCCCTCCCTCAGCAAATTAAAACGCTGCTGAGAAGGAATAGACGCCGTGCAGTGAAACTGACAGGGCGCATTATACCTGGCGTTTTCCCAAAGCGGAATCCGCTGGCGATACAATCCGGTATTTACCAGTCCTACAGTAACAAAATCATCATTGCAGACATCACTGAATATACCGCCTTCTACCCAATTGCCGGTGCGGAACGCTTTCATATCGGTATTTGCTTTTTTAGGACGCTCATCATAGGACAGAGCGGTTACTTTCTTCCATTCCTGCCAATTGGTCAACTGCTCCTTCAGCGCTAGCTGTTCTATTGACGTTAGAAAGTCCTCCATATTATTAGAGAGATATTCGATATCGGCAGCTGCCAATGACTCAACCTTGACATCTTTAGCCGACAACCCCTTCATGGTACCGCGGACGTACAGCTTACCCCCTACCATTCCCATGCAGGACCGGTCTCCTAAAACCGATTCAAATTGTTCACTGTCATAGCCGCATACTACGACAATACCGCCTGACATAAATTCAAAAGAAAAGCTGCCGCAGTTTTTTAGAATCCACATTTCCGGTGGAGTATCGCTGGGATCGTGCTTCATGAGTGAACCTGTACGAGTACCGGCACGACCGCCTACATATATTTTACCCGAAGCAGCGCAATGCCCTGTCGTATCACCGCCATCACCGCGAACGACAATCTTGCCGCCTGCATTCAGCCAGCCAACATCGGCGGAAGCAGATCCCTCGACAATAATTTCCGTTCCTGCAAGACACATCGACCCTACACGTTGCCCTGGATTGGACACATAGAATCGCAGCGTCTTGCCTTCCGGATGCCATAACGGGCCACCAATATCATGCTGTCCGGAAGCTTCTATATAATAATCTGTTTCGCCAGCAGCCAGCGCTTCATTAATTGCTTGCAGGAGATCCTGCGTTGACATACGTTCATTACCATTCGTAGTGTTTATTTTAAACATAACGCTTCCCTCCTAACATGAATATTGAATAGCCAACTTATCTGCCACTGCCTTATCTGTACTTACTAAGGCATCTGACCGGCCTACCGGAAGTGAACTGTTGCCGATAGGGGCCATTAATTTACGTAATTCCTGATCAAAGGCCAGCGTATATTCTACGATGCTCTGAGCGGCCTTATCAATATCCAGCCGTTTAACCAGCCGCGGATCCTGTGTACAGATACCTGTCGGGCAAAGGCCGGTATTACACGCATTGCAGCGTCCTTGTTCATTCGCAATGCAACCCATGAGCTGCGCAAGAATTTTTCCAATGAATACGCCGTTTGCTCCTAAACAGATCAATTTAAAAGCATCGGCAGCAGCATTGCCGGTCAGTCCTACACCGCCGCCTGCCCACAAAGGAATTTGGCCCTGACGGCCTTGCTTAACAGCTGCCAGATAGCATTCACGGGTCTTGGATACGATCGGATGACCAGTATGATCAAGGGAGACTTCGTTTGCTGCGCCTGTTCCCCCTTGAATTCCATCGATAAAAAATCCACCGCAAATATAGTAGGGATCCCTCAGTAGATTATTGTAAACCGAGACAGACGTTGCTGAAGCAGCACATTTAATCGCTACAGGCACACGAAATTTGAATGCCGCATTGAGTGACATGTGCATCTTTTGTACTGATTCTTCAATTGAATAAAGCCCCTGATGATTAGGAGGTGACAGCAGATCGGCTTTCGGAACACCTCTGATAGCCTGAATATGTTCTGCTACTTTTGCAGCAGGCAGCAAGCCGCCATCCCCCGGTTTTGCTCCCTGCCCGATTTTAATTAGGATACCTGCAGGATCGGTAACCATATGGGGCATTGCCTTTATAATCCGGTTCCAGCCAAAATGTCCCGATGCGATCTGGATAATGGTGTACTTCAAATACTTTGATTTTAATAATTTAACAGGCATGCCGCCTTCACCGGAGGACATCCTCACCGGTAAATTATGCTTTTCATTTAAATAAGCAGTTGCCAGACATACTGCTTCCCACGCCCGGGTTGACAAAGCCCCAACTGACATATCACTAAAAATCAGCGGATAAATCCAGCTTACCGGTGGTGTTTTAGCATTAATCTCCAAGTTCCCGTCCTGAATTGAGAACGGCAGCTCCTGCGGCAGTAGAACACGCCCAAAGGGAGCTAAAATATCAAAGCTGTGCCGTTCTGCATCCAAAGAAGGGTCGGTCATTTGGGAAATGCGGCCAACAACAATTTTATCCAGGACTCGGTCCGCCATAACATTAGTGCGGCCGCCGCGTTTAATCGGCGAACCACCGCTACGGGCAAGCAGATTAAAGCGTGTGTCCTGGTTTCTAACAGGATTAATAGCCTGATTAGGGCATACTTTCTCACACATTCCACAACCAACACAAGCATTAGCTAATGATTTCTTTTGTTTAATCACCGGACTTGCCGTGTGCCGCTGCGAGGGTTCAGGCTGATGACCGGTTGAAACAGTAACAGAGCGTCTCTCCATAACAGCTTCAATTGCCTGAAAGGTACAGGCAGCAACGCAGCTGCCGCACATCGTACAGCGTTCAGGACGATACTCAATTTTCCAAGGCAAATCATTGCATGTTATGTCTTGTATTTTTACTGTTTCCATCGTTGCACCTCCATTTCAGGCGTAATCATAACCACTTCTCGTTCGTTTGGATAGATATCCAAATCACGGTTGCGATGCGGTAGAATCGTATTAAGCCCGCATACTTCCGAAGAGATCGCCATCGTATCTCCGTCGCCCCCAATAATAACGGGGCGCAGTTTCTTAGAGTCGCAACACGAGATCATACTCCCATCAGGCAGCATGCCAATAATCGTATTAGGTCCATTGATCTCCAAATGGCCCAAAGTCTGACGAATTAAATGCAATACTGCTTTATCAGGGCGAGAGTCAATTTCCTGAAAGGATAAGGGCGTAATAACATGCTTATAGTATTTAATAGGCCACTTCAGTGTCCTAAGTACATAATGCAATGTATAAAGGAAATTTTGGGAATCGGATTCAAAACCAATATATCCTTTATTCAAAGATCGCTGATATTCTTTATTTTTAGTGTAAAACGTATTTTCGCCATTCGCACACAGTGTGTATCCTTGAATAAAGAATGGATGCGCCGCATATCTGACAATATCATAATTTGTATTCTGACGGCACTGTACGACGATATTCTTGGCAACCATATCTCCCGAATCATCCCACAACCGGAAATAAGTGGCAATATCGCGAGGATCACCAATCTCTTTTAATGTAAGAACATCAGGCCAAAATGAATAAACATATCCTTGATCATCCTTTTCCAGCAATGCTCTTACAGCTAAACGGGTTTCGGTCAGCAAATCTTCTTTTGCTTCTTTGCTTGCTTTCTTAAAATATTCAGGGTAATCATATACCTTAAAAATATAATGTGGCATAGCCTGAATATCTAGGCCCGGTACCTTGTTCATGTTAGGTACCCACTCGTATATTGCAATAAAGCCGCGAGTTTCCATATAGTTTTCTACCAGATTTGCGCCTTTTTGCGTACAAGCCAGTGACATTAACGGTTTATCCTTATAATCGGCAAAAACGCCACCTAAATCCTGAATTACCATGGCGAAACCCGAATTGTCATGTCCCTCCTGCTGCGGAATCATCAGCTTTAGGGCCTGCGACGGATGAAAGTAGTGTTTGCTTTTAATCGCACCTATCCTGCACACAGTTCTCACCTCTCCTGCCTACATAATTTTTAAAATAATAAAAGCCCTAGGGGGAAGCTCCGGACAAATCCGGGACTTTCCGCTAGGGCTTTTTCTTCCCACGGTGTAACGTGCTGGCACGTCTAGTGCCGCTCGGTCCAGCCCGCCTTTGCGCGGAACCCTAGGCACACTCCCACTGGATATTTGTTTTTTCACAGTATACCTACGCAACATTTCTACGTAAATATGTAACTGCTTACTTCATTATAAGAAGGTTGATCCAATGTGTCAATATGCATTTATTTATTAAGTTTATTCTGATAAATCCTTCAAATACAGCATTGGATACCTGCATTACTATTTTACATGTGAATATTTATGCATTTAGTTGCTTGCAAAATCAGCTGATTTTGCTAATCAAATGTGTTAACTTTCTCAAATAATTCGGCTGTTAAGGGTAATAATTTGTCTACATGTTGACATTGCATACTGTTAACAATGTTTTGAATTGTTTTTCTGTATACAAAATATCTTTGTCCGTAAGGAGTGAATGACTGTAAAAAAATTTATTCCATTCCTGCAATTTATTTGATCTTATTTGTGGACTTTGTATAGCAACAGGGTAAACCGTTAATACTGGTAATAAAATACAGCAAGGAGTTTCACTAATGCTCACTACTATATTTAATTTCCCTAAAACTTCGCCTGTGAAAAACGAGCAAAAGTTTAGCGTTCACCAGCCTACCACCATGTATGATATTGCTAATTCCGTTCGGGACATTACCCGCCAGGCTGCTGCTGAAAGCAAAGATATTGTTATTCTTTGCATTGGTACCGATCGTTCAACAGGTGATTCTTTAGGTCCGTTAACCGGCAGCAAGTTAAAAACGCTCAACCAGCATCCTCACATTTTTGGGACTCTTGATGATCCTGTTCATGCCACTAACTTGGCTACTATGATTAGTTATATTCAGTTAAACTATAATAGCCCTTTTATAATTGCTGTTGATGCCTGCCTCGGAAAACTCGAAAGCGTCGGCTATGTCTCGTTGGGTTATGGACCAGTAAAGCCCGGAGCTGCCGTCAATAAGGATCTTCCATCGGTCGGTGATGCGTATATTACGGGTATTGTGAATGTCGGCGGTTTTATGGAGCATATGGTACTGCAAAGTACTCGCCTTAATCTAGTTGTTAAAATGGCTGATACCATTGCACACGGCCTGTCTTTTGGATTAAGCTCAGTTCGCCATTAATTACTTTGTACTCTTGTCAATCTTATTACTAAAAGAGGGGGATTCCGGTGTTAGCCGGAATCCCCCTCTTTTCTTTGCTGTTACAGTTTCTGCAGTTCAGCTAAAATATCAGCAGCACTTTTACCTGTCGCATCAATTACCGGCACATCTGTCAATGCTGTCTCGATATTCATTAAATTATTATCTGCACCACTAACTACTACAGCATCTACCGTATCCAGACTACTCTCATCCAGATCAATGACTTCATATCCCTCATTCTCCAGAAAATCAGCTAACCGGGATAAATTCTTTTCTACAGCAATCAAACCATTCATCTTTGCACCTCACCTTCTCATCTGTTTAGCAAAGCTGCTCATTTAAGGTATCTGCCACTTGCTGCGGAGTTTTGCCGGCAGCATTCACCAGAACGGTGCTCCCTGCTAAACGGCTGCTTGTCGCAGACGATGCAACCAGGCCGGAAAAAATTACTGCCTGTACAGGACGGACACAGTCGGCCATATCAATTACTTCGCAGCCGCAAGTGTTTAAATGTGCTTTGATATCATCGAGACCAGTTTCAATGGAAACTAGACGCATAATAAAAGCACCTCCTGTATTCATCTACATTGTAGTGTTTACATCGGTGCTAATTTTCATAACTGTTAAGTTTTTGCTCAGCCTAATTTTTACTTTCTTTACCTTTCTTTTCGTCAACGGAGCGCATTTCACATGCGCCTTTAAAGATTGCCCCTTCACCGATAATAAGCGTACCTGCTTTAATATCCCCTATCAGTTTAGCAGAAGCAAGCAATTCCAGTCTTTCGCTTATTTCCATATTACCGGTAACAGTTCCGCCGATTGTGGCGTTTTTGGCCTTTATTTGGGCTTTTACATTACCCGTTTCTCCGATAACAATTTCACTGGAAGTTACAATATCCCCTTCCACTTCTCCATCTATTCTCAGCGCACCAGTAGCGGTAATACTTCCTTTAAGCTGCGTACCCTGCCCAATTAACGTACCTACATGATCGCCGGAATTTACTGTGACTCTTTTTGTACCAAACATGTAAAATTCCCCTTCCTTGCTACAAAAAATTGGCTGGATTTACAGCATTATCATTAACCCGAACTTCATAGTGGACATGGGTACCAGTACTGTAACCTGTGCTTCCCATTCTGGCAATATGCGTTCCTTTTTTAATAGACTGTCCAACCTCAACCAAGTTTTCCGAATTATGTCCATACAAGGTGTGAATCCCATTACCATGGTCAATTTGCACCAGTTTTCCATAGCCCGCATACCAGCCGCTGAAAACTACTATTCCATCAGCAGTTGCGTAAATCGGAGTACCATAGTCATCAGCAATATCAATACCAGGATGCCAGTCACTTCCGCCCCCCCAGGGAGAACCTCTCCAGCCAAACCGGGAAGTTACTTCACCACTCGCCGGCCAAATAGAAGGTGTCGCTGCCAACCGGGAATTTTTATCATTAATTGCATCTTTCAAATTCAACAGGCTTTGTTCACGTACTTTAGCGCTTTCCTGTAACTCTTTCACGAGCAAAAGCAATTGGTCAGGCTGTGGCTTTACCACTGGTCCGCCTTTACCGCCTTGGCCGGAAGATGGCCGGACCACACCGGAACGGGAGGTTTGAGCAGCATCATCACTGTTAACCATGCGTCTCAGCTCTCCATCTAAGGTATTTAAGCGGTTCATATCTTCCTGTAATGCGGCTGTTGCTTTTGCCAGTTGTTCTATCTGCTGTACTTGTACTCCGTTTACCTGCCGCAGCTTATCCAATTCAACTTTATCACTCTGTGCCACATGAACTTCATACCGATAATGCAAAAATACTCCGGAAAGACAAACAATCACTATTGCCAGTGCTATCCCAGCATATTTCAGCAAGAGCATGGGTACACGTATACTGTATACTGCCTGTCCCCGATGAGGAACTACCATTAGCGTATATTCACGACGTTCAGGTTTTTTCGCTTTTGATCCTGTTACAGTCACCGAACCACCACCATATTACAAAATGCGACGCTCATATATATCTAGTTATAGATTCGCCCTATGGTATGATTTTCCTGCCTGCTTGTATTGTTTTTTTATTTGCTGTCTTGTGCACTAATGGCTTTAGCAATTGCTTCCTTTTCCTCTGTTGTCAGTAAATAGGTAGATTGCCCATTCACTATCGGTTTTGTATATATGCGTGATTCACTTCTTCCAAATAAGCTTGAGAGAACCAGTCCATTTCGGTGGCCATCAAGGAGAGCAATAGCAAAACTTAGATCACTGCCTGTATCTTCAAAAGCATTAAAGCGGACAACACCAACTTTTTGAATTGAATTATTACATATTATGTCAAGTTCTTTGCATTGATGGGATAAGTTGTTTACTTTTGTTACAACCTCCCTTACTTCTTCAATGTGAGCATGCAGTAAACGCTCGAGGTTTGCACCTTCAACTCCCTGCATGAGTTTTTGATAACGGCGGTTCATTCGAGACAGTTTCAAGTTTATGTTAATAAAAATCAATAATGCTGCAAATATAATAGCGGTCATTCCAAGCAGTACATATTGCAAGTTAACCATAATAAAATTATTTATTTGTGTAAAATCCACGCTTCAAAACATCCTTCCTAGCGAGCTAAACTTATGCCCATAATATTGTAATAACTGCTGCTAAGGGAATAGCAGGTAGTAAATTAGCAACATTGATTTTTTTTACGTCCATTATAATCATTGCAATTCCTAAAATCAGTACTCCGCCTACTGCCGTCATCTCTCTAACAACAGCTTCAGAAAATACACTGCTGATTTGTCCCGCCAACAATGTAATCCCACCCTGATAGACTAAAATGGAGAAGCTGGAAAGCGCAACGCCAATTCCCATACTGGATGTAAGAACAATTGACAAAACCCCATCCAGTATCGATTTAGCATATAAAGTGGAAGCATCACCAGTAAGACCATCCTGGATGGCACCAACAATAGCCATTGCACCGACGCAATAAATCAGACTAGCTGTAATAAAACCTTCACCTACATTTCCATAGCGACTGCCAACTTTTTTTGTCATCCAGTCACCAAGGCACTGCAATCTTTCATCAATTTTCAGGGTTTCTCCTACAAGGGCCCCACTTACAATACTCAAAATGACAATCAAGATATTTTGCGATTTTATTGCCATTTGTACTCCAATAATAAAAGTTGCCATTCCTAGGCCCTGCATAATCGTATTTTGACTTTTTTCCGGGATACCGCTTTTTATTAATAATCCCACGACTGAACCAGCCAAAATTGATACTACATTTGCTATCGTCCCTTTCATTCAACCCTCCTCTGGCTGCTAACAAGTTCATTTGCTGCCTATGCTACATATCACTATCATCTTTCTCCAACCAGTACTACTCATCCAATATCATTTGCGCTAGCGGAAAAGGTCCGAGGGTTCGATATAAAATACCATGGATTTTAGCAATTAATACTCCATAATTAACAATTGGCACTTGCTGTTCCCTGGCAACTGCCAGGCGATACAGCATTTCCCGCCGGTTAAGCATACATGATCCGCAATGAACAATCAGACTGTATTGACTGATATCTTGTGGAAACTGCATACCTGAGACCCAGTCAAACTGTAGATCTCCACCTACTGCCTGCCTGAGCCAGCGAGGGATTTTCACTTTGCCAATATCATCAGCCTGCCGGTGATGCGTACAGCCCTCTGCTATTAGCACTTTATCACCCGGCTGCAGCGTATCAATAGCCTTTGCACCTGCTACGAGTGTTTCTAAGTCACCCTTATGGCGTGCCATAAGAATAGAGAAGGAGGTTAACAATACGTCATCAGGCGTATCGGCAGCTACCTTTAGAAATTCTTGCGAATCCGTCACCACCATCCGGGGAGGCTGGCGCAAATTCGCCAAGGCATCTTTTAATTCTCTTTCTTTTACCACAATACATGAGGCATCATGATCTAATATATCGCGAATCGTTTGAACTTGAGGCAGGATCAGCCTGCCTTTTGGTGCAGCTGTATCAATAGGAACAACAAGAACAACCGTATCTCCGCCATTCAGCAGGTCTCCAATAACCGGCGTTCCTTCCCAGTCAGCAGGAGCCTTTTCTATTAGCAGCCGTTTTAATTCCTCTATTCCTAGCTTAGTTTGAGCGCTCAACAGATGAATTCTTAGGTCTAATTCTTTTTCCCAAACTGCCACAACCTCTTTATCAGGCTTCAGTATATCGATTTTATTCACTACTGCTAAGGCTGGAATATTACGCTTATCAATATTTTCCTTCAGGCTAATTTCAAACTCAGTTACTCCCTCGCCAGGGTCAAGCACAATAACCGCCAGATCAGCCTTATTCAATACCTGCATTGTTCGTTCGACCCTAAGTGCTCCCAAATCACCAACATCATCAATACCGGCTGTATCAATCATCATAACCGGTCCCAGTGGTAAGATCTCCATTGCCTTATATACAGGATCAGTCGTAGTCCCCGGTACATCTGATACAAGTGCAATATCCTGATTCGTTAAAGCATTAATTAGACTGGACTTTCCGGCATTACGGCGGCCAAAAATAGCAATATGCAGTCTCGATCCTTTCGGTGTATCTTGCATGCTATATTCCTCACTTCTCCATTATCGATCTAATCTTATATTTTTGCACGCTGAAGAGGCTGAGTCATTCTTTGTATATCAAAAATCACTTTGCATTCTTCACTTGTGACTATCCCTAATTCCATAGCTGCCTGATCAATCGCCATTTTTTTATGATGAGCATAACGGGCAGCTTGTGTTGCCCGGTCATACCCGACATAAGGAACCAGGGCTGCTGCAGCTGCTAAGCTTTTATCCAGCAGCTGCTTACACCGCTCTTCATTAGCTTCTATACCACAGATACACAGATCCCCAAACGCTATGACGCAGCGATTCAGCATTTGAATATTGCCTAACAAATGGTGAGCTATCAGCGGTAAAAAAGCATTTAATTCTAACTGGCCACCCTGCGCTGCCATTGTAATCGCAGCATCACCAGCAATTACATGATAAGCAATTTGATTCACCGCTTCTGGAATAACCGGATTTACTTTTCCCGGCATTAAGGAAGAACCAGCCTGTCTTTCAGGCAGGCATATTTCTCCTAAACCGGCTATCGGTCCGGATGATAATAAGCGCAAATCATTTGCTATTTTATTTAAATTAACTGCAAGAGTTTTTATTAATCCCGATACTTCAACAAAAACATCGGCATTTTGCGTTATGTCGACCATATTCTCTGCTCTGGCTAGGCCAAGTTTCGCTAAACCGCGTACCCGTTCATTGACCATATAAATGTATTTTCGATCCGCATTTAATCCTGTCCCCACTGCAGTACCACCTAAATTGGTCTGGCGGAGTCGCTCTTCCACTTTATATAGCCGCCACCGGTCACGAGAAATTGCCTGAGCAAAAGCACTAAACTCCTGACCGAGCAATATAGGAACTGCATCTTGCAGCTGAGTTCGACCAACCTTAACAACCGCAGCAAACTGCGCCTCTTTTTCTTGTAATTGCTGCTGTAAAGCTGCACAGGCTTCACTTAACGGTTGCAACAGCCATATTGCTGCTATTCTAAGTGCTGTCGGATAAACATCGTTTGTTGACTGATGGAGGTTAACATGATTAAGCGGATGTACCAGGCCATATTCACCGCGATTGCCGCCTAATAACTCGATTGCCCGGTTAGCGAGTACTTCATTGACATTCATATTGGTCGAAGTTCCTGCTCCCCCTTGTAAGGCATCCACGACAAATTGTTCATTCCACCGTCCATCTATTACTTCTTCAGCTGCTTTGATAATTGCATTGCCAATTGCAGGTTCTAACCATCCTAATTCACTATTAGTCATAGCAGCGGCCTTTTTAATTAATGCAATAGCCTTGATAAGTGTTAAGTCTACCGGAAATCCGCTCATCGAGAAATTTTCTACTGCTCTCACTGTGTGTATGCCATAGTAGGCTTCAGCTGGAACGTTCCGTTCACCGATGAGGTCTTTTTCTACACGAAAAGCATTATCCATTGCAATCACCTATTGCTATGTTTTTTTGTTTCACGTGAAACATTACACAACTAAAGGTCCTTGAAGCTTACTAGCTGCCGCTTCCGCCTGTGGCGCGCCAAGAGTCTCAATGATTCGTTCTAAATCATCTCCAGAATAAAATTCAATTTCTATTTTGCTTTTAATTTTGCCTGGTTTAATTTTCACCTGCGTCCCGAGAATCATTTTGAGACGATCCTCAGCTTCAACTAGAAAAAATTCTCTTTTCTCAGGTTGCACCTGTTTTCTTACTCGCGGTGTTGTAGCTAAACGTTTCACTAACTCCTCTGCATCACGGGCAGACAGATCTTCTTCGATAATAATATCTGCAGCTTCAATCTGTAATTCTTCACTTTCTAATGATAAAATTGGTCTTGCTTGTCCCATCGATAATGTTCCACGTGAAACATGTTCTTGTACAACAAGCGTTAAATTAAGCAATCGGACCATATTCGCGATGTGAGATCGACTACGACCAATCTTACGAGCTACTTCTTCTTGCGTAAGTCCGAATTCTTCCATCAGCTTTTTATAAGCAAAAGCTTCCTCAATCGGATTTAAATCTTCCCGCTGCAGATTCTCAATTAATGCAATTTCCGTCATTTCTGCATCAGTATACTCTCTAATAACAGCGGGAATGGTTTTTAAACCTGCTAATTGTGATGCCCGCCAGCGCCGCTCGCCTGCAACCAACTCATAACCATTGAGCGTCTTACGCACAACTATTGGTTGAACAACACCATATTGCTTAATTGATTGTGCTAAATCCGCTAAAGCCTCTGAATCAAATACTCGTCTAGGCTGAAATTTATTAGGTGTAATAATCGTTACAGGAATATCTGTAGTTGGTCCAAGTTGTTCGCTATTGGTTGTTGACGCGGTTTGTATAAGAGCGTCTAAGCCACGACCTAATCCACGTTTACTCATCACCAATCACCTCTCTAGCTAAATCAAAATAAACTTCTGCCCCTTTGGATTTTGGATCATAAATCATAACAGGCTGACCATGGCTGGGCGCTTCACTTAAGCGGACATTACGGGGAATAATTGTTTGATATACCTTATTACGAAAATGATTTTTCACTTCATCTACAACCTGAATAGAGAGGTTTGTTCTGGCATCAAACATTGTAAGAACTACCCCTTCCAAGGTAAGAGAAGGATTTAAGTTTTTTTGAACGAGCTGTATGGTATTCATCAATTGTGTTAATCCTTCCAGCGCATAGAACTCGCACTGAATAGGGACAAGAACAGAATTGGCAGCAGTTAAAGAGTTAATCGTTAAAAGACCTAATGAAGGAGGGCAATCAATAATCACAAAATCATAATTGTACTTAATTTTATCTAGTGCACGCTTTACTTTTGTTTCACGGGACATAATGGATACTAATTCGATTTCTGCACCTGCTAGCTGAATAGTAGCAGGCAATAATGATAAATTGGGGACTTCTGTTTGCAGCGTTAGCGACTCGATTGGCACATCATTAACCAAAGCATCATATACACACCGCTTAATAGTTGATTTGTTTACTCCCAGGCCACTCGTAGAATTTCCTTGCGGATCTATATCAACAAGCAGTACCTTTTTGCCAAGCGCGGCCAAACAGGCGCTCAGATTAACAGAAGTTGTTGTTTTACCAACGCCTCCCTTCTGATTGGCAATGGCGATCACTTTAACCAAAATAATTCACCTCATCTAATGTAAGTCTTGCTGAACTTCCACATAAAACCATCTTTCTCCTGCAAAAAATACATCTTAATACCAGAAAAGCCATTGCCCGACAAAACTTTATTCTTATTAACATAATAATAATAAAATGAAACAGGTTAATATTTATCATTATGGTTAACATAACGATAAATATTAACCTTTAGTTGACAACTTCTCGTCTAATACGATATAGTAATTCCATTACGATAACTACATACTAATATCTCTTATCCAGAGAGGTCGAGGGACTGGCCCGATGACACCCGGCAACCGGCAGCAATGCAGTGGTGCCAAATCCAGCAGGAAAGTATTCCTGAAAGATGAGAGGAAAGGTATTGCCCCCTTTCCTTACGGATTGGGGGCTTATGTATTATAAGGAGGGAAATCAGTGCCGGTTTATAATGCCACATTACAAAAAGTTGATGAAAAGGAAACTCGCCGTTATGCCGGACTGGCACGAAGTGAGGATTTCCCGACTAAACTAATAAGTGAAGCTTGCTTAGAGGTACAAAGCCTGGCAAAACCTGCGGGGATTTATGAGATATACCCCTACCAATCAGAGCAGGCACTCATTGCAGCCCTTGAACCATTAAAACTCACCGGTGAAGTTATCAAAAAACATCTTGCTGGTGCTGAAAAAGTAGCTATATTAGCTGTAACAATCGGCAAGCAATTAGAGCAAGCAATAACCGGTCATTTTGAAAAAGGTGAATACACCTCGGCATTACTACTGGATGCAGCAGCTACTACTGCTGTCGAAATGGTAGCTGATCAACTGAATGAGTTAATTGACCAGCAGGCAGCCCGTCTTGGGTATAAAACCACCTGGCGCTTCAGCCCTGGCTATGGCAACTGGGACATCACAGCTCAGACCGCAATCATTAAACTTGCCGGAGCCGAACAAATCGGTATTACAGTAACTGAAACGTCTATGATGTCACCTAGAAAATCAGTATCCGCCGTCATTGGTTTTATTCCCCGCTCATCTACTATGGTTACAGCTGCAGATTCAGAGATCAAGAACACATGTGCAAATTGTAGCCAAGTCGATTGCCACAGCAAGAAAACAAAATAACAGTCTCTTACATACAAATAAAAACAATCCCTTTTTATAAAGAAAGGAGCCTAACCTACTATGATTCATGTATTTGACGGTGCTATGGGTACCATGCTGCAGCAAGCAGGGTTACCACTTGGCTATTGTCCGGAATTGTATAATATTGAACAGCCTCATATCATTACCGCAATCCATCAGCAGTACATTGCCAGCGGTGCTACGATCATTGAAACAAATACATTCGGTGCCAACCGTATCAAACTTCAGCACTATGGTTTGAGCAATAAAGTGGCAGAGCTCAATAAATGCGCTGTTAATGCTGCACGCCAGGCTTGCGGCCCACAAACTAAGATTGCCGGCTCTGTAGGACCAACAGGTAAATTTATTACACCAATCGGCAATTTAGGCTTTGATGAAGCCTACGATGTTTTCTATGAGCAAATTTGTGCTCTCGCTGAAGCGGGTGTTGATTATATCCTGATAGAAACAGTAATTGATATCCAGGAGATGCGTGCAGCTTTATTAGCTGCTAAAGCAGCCACAACTAAGCCTGTTATTTGTCAGCTCTCCTACGGAGCAGATGGCCGGACAGTCACAGGAACAGACCCACAGACGGCAGCTATCATTCTTGAGGCAATGGGTGCCTCTGTTATCGGCGCTAATTGCTCGCTTGGTCCGGCTCAACTGCTGCCAATTGCAGAAAGCCTCGCCAAAGCAACCAGCTTGCCTATCAGTATTCAGGCCAACGCCGGTATGCCGGAACTAATCAATGGTCAGACTGTATTTCCGATGAGTGCTGCGCAAATGGCCGAGTGGATACCTAAATTGCTTTCTGCAGGTGTTTCTTACATTGGTGGTTGTTGCGGTACAACACCTGATCATATTAAGGAGATTCGAAACGTAGTAGATCATTTCGACCAAAATCTGGTGCCGCATCGTCAAGTACCGGCATATACAGCTTTAACCAGCCGCAGCAAAACAGTCTTTCTCGGACCCTCCTTTCCTACTGCCATCATTGGCGAAAGGATTAATCCTACCGGGCGAAAAGCATTGGCTGCAGATATAAAGGAAGGCCAGTTTATCGCAGTAAAGAAAGAAGCTCTCGGCCAGGTTCGGGCAGGCGCGAAAATACTTGACGTAAATATGGGTGTCCCCGGTATTGACCAGGCAGCTGCTATGACTCAGGCTATACGGGAATTATCTATGCTGGTAGATGTACCATTAGCAATCGATACGACTGATCCGGAGGCATTAGAAGCAGGTTTAAAAGCTTATCCCGGAAGAGCCTTAATCAATTCAGTAAGTGCAGAACCGGAAAGACTGGAAAGCTTTTTACCCTTAGCGAAAAAATACGGTGCAGCCGTACTATGCTTGCCGATAGCCCCCGGAGGAGTGCCACAAACTGCCCAAGAGAGGGTTGATGTCATTCACACGATCGTAGACGCTGCCTTTGCCGCCGGATTACGGCCCAATGACCTGCTGCTGGATGCATTAGTTCTCACTGTGGCAGCAGAGAAACAAGCAGCTCTGGAAACACTGGACACCCTCCGGCAATATCGTCAGCACTTTGGTTATCCGGCCGTAATGGGCTTAAGCAATATCTCCTTCGGCCTGCCCCGCCGTGATCTGATGAATGCCACCTTCTGCGCTATGAGCCTGGCTGCAGGTCTTGATGCACCGATTTTAAATCCTTATGACCCATTAATGCAGGATATAATAGCATCTTCACAGCCCCTCTTAGGTCATGATAAAAACGGCAAATACTATAGTACCGTTTATGGGGCAGCACCGCCGAGTGCTCCAGCTAGAGCCGCAGACCGAACAGGCAGTCTGCTTGACCAAATACGCATTGCTGTTGAAGACGGCGAGAAAGAAGCTGTCATTCCGCTGGTACGCCAAGCTCTGAATGATGGTCATACAGCACTTGATATTACTGATAACGGCTTAACTGCAGCGATGAACAACATTGGCGCTGCCTATGGAGCAGGCCACTGCTACCTGCCGCAGGTTATGTTGGCTGCCGAAACAATGCGGTCAGCGTTTCTCACCATTAAAGAAATCCTTCCCTCTCACAGTACCACCAGCCGCGGAAAAGTAGTACTGGCAACAGTCAAGGGTGATATTCATGATCTTGGTAAAAATATCGTTGCCGCTCTATTAGAGAATAATGGTTTTACCGTTATTGATCTTGGCAAAGACGTAGATACAGCGACAATTGTTGAAGCGGTTTACAGCCATCAAGCTCATATTGTAGGCCTTTGTGCATTAATGACGACAACGATGCCACAAATTGATGCAACAATAATAGCATTAAAGAATGCCGGACTCTCAGTAAAAACAATCGTTGGCGGTGCTGTCCTCACACAGGAATATGCAGACAGAGCCGGTGCCGATACCTATGCATCTGACGGAGTCGCTGCAGTCAATATTGCCAAACAATTAATGGAGGAAACGACCATATGAGTACATTACAAACCAAGCTCGCTAATGGCCAATTTACCTTAACGGTAGAGTTAGATCCTCCTAAAAGTGCTGATGCGTCAAAAACTATTTCAGAAGCACAGCAGCTCAAGAGCCGTATCGATGCTGTCAATATTGCAGACTGCCCTATGGCTAATCTGCGTATGAGTCCCATTGCCCTATCCCATGTGATTCAGGCTGATGTGGGTTTAGAGACAATCTTTCATCTTACCTGCCGTGACCGCAATATCATTGGATTGCAAGCAGAATTACTGGGAGCTGCCGCTCTTGGGGTTCATAATATACTAGCGCTCACAGGAGATCATCCTCAGCAAGGAGATCATCCCCAGGCAAAAGCTGTTTTTGAAACTGATTCAACGGGATTAATTGAATTATCGGCAAAGCTAAATAACGGGCGCGATACTATGGGAAATGAACTAGGGAAAGGTACTTCTTTCTTTATCGGCACCGCAGTCAATCCCGGAGCCGATGATTTAGATAAAGAACTGGAAAAGTTATCAGCAAAAATAGCTGCAGGTGCCCGCTTCGTTCAAACACAGCCAGTATATGACCTGGAAATAGCCAAGCGATTTATGGAGAAAGTAAAAGACCTGCCAATTTACGTTTTGATGGGCATTTTACCGCTTAAGAGCCACAAAATGGCGCTTTATCTCCACGAAAAGGTCCCAGGAATTACTATTCCTCAGACAATTATGGACCGTATGGCAGCAGGTGGAAAAGCAGCCGGACTTGAGATAGCAGCCGAGCTGGTCAGAGGCACCAAAAATATAGCTCATGGTGTTCATATCATGCCATTAAATGATATTCAAACAGTAGTGGCACTGACTGACCAACTATAAAGCTTCATGCTTCCTATCCTCTTAAAACTTATAAGCTCTGATACAGTAAAGAGGCACGTTGCTTTTATGCAGCGTGCCTCTTATTTATGATCATTTTCGTTTTGGTATCCTGAGATTAATGGTAACATAATCATCATCCTGATCTTGTTTAACCATTACATTTAAACCTGTTTTCTTTATATCAGTTACCACTTTATTAATTGTATTAATAAAAATGCGAGCATCACGGATAATTTTAATAACATTTTGCTTAGGAGCATTCTTTTTTGCCATTTCCCGGGAAATGTCTTCAAGAACTTCCTCAATGTAATTCTCCGTTTCCCTTACATTCATTCCTTTTTGCCGGACGCTGTTTAAAATCTCCATTTGCATAGCAGGATCTTCAATTTTAAGCAATGAACGGGCATGACGCTCAGTCAGATTATCATCAACGAGAATCGTTTGTACATCACCGGGAAGTTTCAATAGACGAAGCTTATTCGCTATAGTAGACTGACTTTTTCCCAGCCGGCGAGCTAATTCATCCTGCGTTAAGCCAAAATTAAACAATAAGGTTTGATAACCCAATGCTTCCTCTAAAAAATGCAAATCTTCGCGCTGAAGATTCTCGATCATGGCTAGTTCAGCCATTTCCTTATCATCCAAAACGCGAATAATAACCGGTACTTCCGTTAATCCGGCAAGCTTAGAAGCCCGCAAACGACGTTCTCCGGCAATCAGCTCAAATCCAGCATCAGTACGCCGGACAAGCAAAGGCTGAATAATTCCATACTCCCGTATTGAACTGGATAGTTCTTGCAACGCTTCATCATTAAATATCTTTCGAGGCTGAAATGGATTAGGAACAATTGTTTCGATGGCAACAGTTTGAATTTCTACCGCATTTTCTACGCAACTCTCAATAACAGCAGCTGTCTCGGCTATATGTTCTAAATGCGTTAACACCGGCTTGTCCTGTTCCATTTTCTCATTCCCCAAACCCAGAAACCGGGCTAATTTTTTCATGAGAACACCGCCTTACCACAATCTATCTTCCTATTCGGCATAAAATTGGGAATTTCCTCTAATTAAAGCGGCTTTTTTTCTGGAGTTCCCGGCTTACGGGGATATACGCCAGGTGTAGGTTTCTCTTTACGAATATAAATCACTGCCCTTTT
Source organism: Anaerospora sp. (assembly GCF_032013335.1). Lineage (NCBI taxonomy): Bacteria > Bacillati > Bacillota > Negativicutes > Selenomonadales > Sporomusaceae > Anaerospora > Anaerospora sp. Next base: position 137,161 of record NZ_DALZUO010000001.1, read on the forward strand.
ATCATCAAGACCAGGCAGTTTGACCGGCTGGGTCTTGATTAATTTGCCGCCTAATACACGAATTGCCTGTTGAGCTTCTTTTACTTCTTCTTCATATTGCGCCCCTTTTAAAGCAATAAAGCAGCCGCCAGGAGCAACAAAAGGCAAACATAACTCACTCAATACGTTTAGTCTTGCTACAGCACGTGACAAAGCCACATCAAACTTATCACGCAGTTCTCTTTTACGAGCTCCCTCTTCTGCCCGTGCATGTACAACAGTTACATCAGTTAAGCCTAACTCTGCTATCACACACTGCAAAAACGTTAACCGTTTATTTAAAGAGTCAACTAGGGTAAGCTGCAAATCAGGGCGAAAAATCTTTAGCGGGATGCCTGGGAATCCGGCACCTGTACCTACATCCACCATCTTAGCATTCTGAGCAAAAAAAGCGGTGTCATAGCAAGATAAAGAATCAATCATATGCTTAACCGCAACTTCCTGAGGTTCAGTAATAGCTGTTAAATTCATTTTTTCATTCCACTCGACTAAAAGCTGGTAATACCGGTTAAAAGCACTCAATTGCTCTTCACTCAATTCGATGCCATAATCAATGGCTGCCTGACGTAAATATGGAGTGAACACTAGCTGTTCTCCTTTCGCCGGTGCTGCTCAAGAAAAATCATTAGTATCGATACGTCTGCCGGTGATACACCTGAAATACGACCGGCCTGACCGATAGAACGGGGCTTAATCTTAGTGAGCTTTTGACGTGCTTCCAGTGCAAGTCCCTGAATCTGCATATAATCAATATCTTCAGGCAGCAGCTTCGTCTCCAGTTTTTGCGCCCGGTCTACTTGATCAATTTGTTTTTTTATATAACCTTCATACTTAATAACAATTTCAATCTGTTCTTTTACAGCTGCCGGTAAATCGGGCATTTCAAACTTACTCTGCAGCAAGTCATAAGATAGCTCGGTACGTCGCAGTAAATCATATAAATTCATTCCAGTCCTGAGTTCAGACGAACCCAGTTCCGATAATTTGCTCTGATTCTCAACTGTGGGTGTAATCATTTTTTCTTTTAAATAAACAAGTGTTTCATCAATAGCTTTCTTCTTGTCACTAAAACACTGATATCTTTCATCATTGACCAGCCCAACATTGCGGCCCATTTCCGTAAGACGCAGATCAGCATTATCCTGCCTGAGAATTAACCTGTATTCAGCACGGGAAGTCATGATACGATAAGGTTCAGTCGTGCCCTTCGTAACAAGGTCATCAATTAGCACGCCAATATACGCATCTGCACGTGATAATACAAACGGCTCTCTATCAGCTACAACTAAAGCAGCATTAATACCAGCTACCAGTCCCTGAGCAGCTGCTTCTTCATACCCGGAAGTCCCGTTGGCCTGGCCTGCAGAAAACAATCCCTTAACAGCCTTAAATTCCAGTGTTGACTTCAATTGAGTCGGATCAATGCAATCATATTCAATCGCATAACCAGGTCGCATAATTTTTACATTCTCCAGCCCTGGTATGGTTCTGAGAAACGCATATTGTACATCAATAGGAAGGCTGGTAGACATGCCTTGTACGTACATTTCATTTGTATGCCGACCTTCAGGCTCAATAAAGAGCTGATGATTCTTTTTATCGGCAAAACGAACGACTTTATCTTCGATTGACGGGCAATAGCGAGGACCGGTACCTTCAATAATTCCAGTATACATTGGCGCCCTGTGCAAATTAGCCCTGATAATCTCATGAGTGTCTTCATTCGTATAAGTAAGCCAGCAGGGAATCTGTTCCCTTGTAGCAATTTCAGACATAAAAGAAAAATTGTGGACTTCCTTATCACCTGGTTGAATACTCATTTTGGTAAAATCGACTGTACGCTGGTCAACGCGGGCAGGAGTACCTGTCTTAAACCGCATTAAGGTTATCCCCAGCTCTTTGAGTGACTCTGATAATTTTTCAGCAGCCCTTTGTCCATTAGGGCCTCCGGTATATACAGCCTCACCGATAATAATTTTACCCCGTAAATAAGTTCCCGTTGCCAAAATAACACTCTTGCAGCGATATATTTCGCCCAGTTCCGTTGCAATCCCGATAACACAATTATCCTCAACCAGAATTTTCTCGACCATTAATTGCTTAACATCCAAATTATCCTGGTTTTCCAGCGTTTCTTTCATTAAATGCTGATAGAACCATTTATCTGCCTGTGCCCGTAAGGCATGAACAGCTGGTCCCTTACCCGTATTCAGCATCCGTACTTGTATACAGGTCTGATCGGTGTTAATCCCCATCTGCCCGCCTAATGCATCAATCTCACGTACCAAATGACCTTTAGCCGGTCCTCCGACAGCAGGATTGCAAGGCATTAAAGCAATATTGTCCATATTCAGCGTAATCAAGAGTGTCTTACAACCCATGCGGGCTGGTGCCAATGCAGCCTCACAGCCGGAATGACCAGCGCCCACAACAATAACATCATACGTATCTACAGTAAACATGACATCCACCTACATTCATGAACATATTCAGTTACTTGCCAATACAAAAGCGGGAAAATATTTGATCAAGCAAATCTTCCCCTGCCGTATCACCAGTAATTTCACCGAGTTTTTCCCAGGCAGCCCGTAAATCAACCACGATACAATCTGGCGGCATATTCATAGCAATTGTACTTCTTGCTTCTTCCAGGTGCTGATATGCTTGCCTCAATAAAGCGACGTGCCGGACATTCGTGACATAAGCCCCTTCACTCTGGGTTACTTGTCCACTGTATACACGCTCAACAATAGCCTCTTCCAGCGCATCCATACCTGAGCCGTCCTGAACAGATATACGCAACAACTGATATTCCTTACTATACTGCAAAATTGCAGACATATCCAGTTTTTGTGGTAAATCAGTTTTATTGATTAATACCAATGCTTGACGGCCGGCAAGCAGTTCCAATACCTGTTTATCCTCTTCCGACAAAGGAGACGAGCTATCGAGCAGCAGCAAAATAAGATCTGCTTTATCAACAAACTCACGGGCTCGCTGAACTCCCAGCTGTTCTACGATATCTTCTGTTTCGCGGATACCGGCAGTATCAACAATTTTGAGCGGGATGCCCCGGATATTCACATACTCTTCAATAATATCACGGGTAGTACCAGGGATATCGGTGACGATCGCTCTTTTCTCACGAAGCAGTGCATTTAACAGACTAGACTTGCCCACATTAGGTTTGCCGATAATAACCGTTTGCAGGCCTTCTCGTAAAATTCGTCCTGTTTGAGCTGTCGCCAGCAAATGGTCAAGCTTAGCTAACAGCGGAATAATCTGATCATCTACCTGCTGTGAAGTAACCTCTTCAATGTCATCTTCCGGAAAATCAATTGCCGCTTCCAGATGAGCAATCATTTCCAAGGCAGAATCACGAATAGTGTGAATTACCTCTGATAACTGACCTGATAAATGATTCACTGCCAACTTTAAGGAAGCATCTGTTTTTGCCCTAATGATATCAATAACAGCTTCCGCTTGTGTCAAATCGAGACGGCCATTTAAAAACGCTCTTTTGGTAAATTCACCCGGCTCAGCCAGGCGAGCCCCAAGCTTAAGAGTAAGCTCCAGTATTTTTCTAAGAGGTACCGGTCCACCATGACAGTGAATTTCCACAACATCTTCTCTTGTATATGACCGGGGAGCTTTCATGACAAGCAATAGTACTTCATCAACTGTAAACCCTGCATCAGGATCGATAATAGATCCATAATAAATACGGTGGCTGTCTACCATGGTGGCTTTTAAGCCATTACTGCCAAGAAACAATTTATCCGCAATAGCTACTGACTCAGGGCCACTTAAGCGAATAATCCCGATACCACCTTCACCGATAGCAGTTGCTACTGCACTGATCGTATCATCCTGAAACATTTGACCACCTCATTTATACATTCCCACAAACTTTATTTGGTAAGATCAAAAACCCAGTAATTTTCATTACTGGGTTTTACTATCAGACTATTCTAGTCTTTAGCATGCGCAGAAATCATCTTTTTAACGCAATAACAACTTTACGGAAAGGATCTTCCCCTTCACTAAAAGTAGCGATGCGTTGATCATTTTGCAAAGCCATGTGAATGATCTTACGCTCATGAGAGCTCATGGGCTCAAGAATTACTTTTTCACCCCGCCGTTTTACCTTATCAGCTAAACGGAGAGCCAATTGAGTTAATGTATCAGCACGACGTTTACGATAATCCTCAACATCAAGCAAAACGCGAACCCTTTCCAAAGAGTCCCGGTTTGCTGCTAAATTAACCAAATACTGAAGAGCGTCCAGCGTCTGTCCATGTTTGCCAATCAGCACGCCCAAATCATTACCGCGCAAATTGAACAGCACATGATCATCAGTAGTTATTTTTTCTACTGAGACAGAAATCTTCATGGTAGTAAAAATTTGCTTTAAAAAATCATTGGCTACTTCTACCGGATCAATTTTTCTGGCAGTAACACGCACCTTAGCCTGACGGCCACCGATAAAACCAAATAATGCTTTAGCAGGCTGTTCTAAAACTTCTACATCAACCTGTTCCGGTTTTAATCCTAATTCCTTTAATGCCTGCTCTACCGCTTCATCAATCGATTTTGCTGATTTTTCCACGACATTCATGGATTTAGCGAGCCTCCCCTACAGTTTCAGCCGGTTTACGGTACATCCACCACTGTTGGGCAATTTGGAATAAGTTTGAAATAACCCAGTACAATACTAATCCACCTGGGAAAGTCAAACTAATATAGCCAATAAACAGCGGCATAAAAATCATCATCATTTTATTCTGCTGCGAGTTATCGGTCATAGTTTGTTTCTGTTGCACATAGGTAGTTGCAGCAGACAGGACAGGTAATATGTACGTCGGATCAGGTTGAGCTAAATTTGACATCCACAAGAAGCTTTGAAACTGTTCTTCATAATGAAAGTCACGAATAGCAAAAAATATAGCAATTAAGAAAGGCATTTGAACGATAAGCGGCAAACAGCCTGAGAGTGGATTAACGCCAGCATCCTTATAAAGTGCAGCCATTTCTTTTTGCAGCTTTTCAGGATTACCTTTGTATTTCTCCTGCATCTCTTTCATTTTAGGCTGCAGATCCTGCATCGCCTTCATAGACTTAACTTGTTTTACTGTTAGCGGATAGAGAATCATCTTTATCGCAATAGTCAAAAGAATTATGGCAATACCATAGCTTGGCACACCGACCGACTTAGTTAACCCATAAAAAAAGGTCAAGGCCGACTGCATTATTCCGCTTAAAAAATCCAAAAAATATCACTCCTCTTAAAGGTAGAGACAACTTACTATATTAAACAGGGTCATAACCTCCGGGATGAAAAGGATGGCAACGGAGAATCCTCTTGATTGCCAGTACAGTTCCCCTGGCGGCCCCGTGCTTTTCCACTGCCAATAATGCATACTCGGAACAAGTAGGAACAAAGCGGCAGGACGGTGGTTTGAGAGGAGAAATAAACTTACGATAAAAAACGATCATTATTAGAATACACTTTTTAATCATATGTCTTCCTCTACTTACTGAGTACACGCGCCTTGCCAAACAAATCAAGCAACGCTTTATGCGCCGCCTGGTAATTGGCGGCTACCATTCCCTGCCGGCCAACAAAAACCAGATCAACTCCTTCAGCAAGCTGATCCTGATTATGACGATAAACTTCTTTCATTAGTCGCTTAACCCGGTTGCGCACTACTGCGCCGCCGAGCTTCTTACCGGCAACGAAACCTGCACGCCGACGGCCAGCAGTATTTTTAGGCTGCGACAGCACATAAAGTACTGCCAGCCGATTAGCATACGATTTACCAGACCGGTAGACAGTTTGAAAATTTCTATTCTTTCGTAACACACTTTGTTTCGAAAATTTGTACATGCAACAATCATCCTGCCCTATAAGATAGCAAGAACTTCTTGCGCCAAATGGAAAAAATAGGCCACACCGGGCGGCCTACTATGCGGACAGTTTTTTTCTGCCTCTGGCACGTCTTTTTTTAAGGACCAGGCGGCCACCTATAGTTTTCATGCGTTCACGGAAACCATGGGTTCTTTTTTTCCAAAGATTATTCGGTTGATAAGTACGTTTCATCTATTTACACCTCCTTGCGGGTAAAACGCGTATTTTCCCATCTTAATGAGATTTTCATTTTAACTACTAAAATTATAGACGAGATGCCGTAGAGTGTCAAGAAAATTGAGGCTTGCCCTTGTGGATAATTTTGTCTGTTCCTGTTGGTAATCTGTCATATTTCGAAAATATCTGTTGATAACTTGGAGTACATTTGTTAATATAAAAAGTACCGACATATCCACAGATACGATAATAACCTCAATGTTATTTACAGGTAATGCAAAGGATATCCACAAAAATCAATTGTTATACACAGACTTATCCACAATTCTACATAATTAAGAGGTCTGGAGAATACAAGTGTGCGGTACTTCCGCCTCACTGTTGTATTTTTTTTTCGCCTAAACACCTCAATTAAGATCAAAGTTATGCACACCTGTTAATAACAATGTGGATAACTTATGTTTTCTTGTTATTGCAACTTTTTATAAATAATGACCTCCATGGAAAGGGATGACGGATGAAAACTTCTCATTTAGCAGCCGTTTGGGAACAGGTTTTACATTTAACACAAAAAGAAATCAACCATAGCTTATGGGAGACTTGGATCAAGTCTTCTATTATGCCATTGTCGCTGACGGAAACGACAATGGAAATTGGTGTTCCTAAAGAGTTTGTAAAAACATGGATTGAAAAAACCTATGCCCCGCTTATTCAGAATGCTCTTTTCTCCATTTTGAACAAACAGGTTGTAGTTGTAGTAGTCAATTTGAATATCCCTGATGCTGTTGATAATGCTCCTGACATTAAGCAGGAGTTTATTCCGCCTGCTCCTATGCCCGTTAAAGCGGAACCTGCTCCTTATGACACCGAATCTGACATTATTAATGACTCTTCCGCCATCATTACCCCAAATACGGCCAATCACTTAAAGCCAGTTACCAATAATGAAGAGTTCTCCACAATTCTTAACCCCAAATATACCTTTGAAAGCTTTGTTATCGGCAACTCTAACCGCTTTGCTCACGCAGCTTCCTTGGCGGTAGCCGAAGTGCCAGCCAAAGTTTATAATCCCTTCTTTTTGTATGGCGGCGTTGGTCTTGGTAAAACCCATCTTATGCATGCCATTGGTCACCGGATTGTGCAGACTCATCCTCATTTAAAAGTTTTATATATTTCCAGTGAGAAATTTACAAACGACCTTATTAATGCCATCCGCGATGGAAATCCAGAAAGTTTCCGTCAAAAATACCGTAATATTGATGTATTACTGGTGGATGACATCCAATTCTTAACAAAAAAAGAACGAACTCAGGAAGAATTCTTCCATACCTTCAATACCCTCCATGAGGCAAATAAGCAAATTATTATTTCTAGTGACCGTCCACCGAAGGAAATTCAAACATTGGAAGACCGGCTGCGCTCCCGCTTTGAGTGGGGCTTAATTACCGACGTTAAACCTCCTGACCTGGAAACAAGAATTGCAATTCTACGAAAAAAAGCAATGGTTGAGCAATTAAATGTCCCCAATGATGTGATGGTTTATATTGCCAGCCGTATCGATAATAACATTCGTGAATTAGAAGGCGCATTAATCAGAGTTATGGCCTATGCCTCTCTTAACAACATGCCCATTGATATGAATTTAGCAACAGAAGCATTAAAAGACATTTTCCCCAATGGCAAACCCCGCCAAATTACCCTTGAAACGGTTCAAGAAGTTGTATGCTCCTACTTTAAATTAAAAATGGATGAGCTTCTCGCAAAAAAGAGAACCCGCAATGTTGCCTATCCACGACAAATTGCCATGTATTTATGCCGCGAGATGACAGAATCCTCACTCCCTCGCATCGGTGAAGTCTTTGGAGGCCGTGATCACACCACCGTTATTCATGCTCATGACAAAATTGCCAAAGAACGAAATGAAGATGCCAAATTAAGCAATACCATCAAGGAATTAATTAAGCGCATCGAAAACAACGGTGCATAAAGCTGTTAATAACTACCCTTGAAACTTGTCAACCAACTGTGTATAACTTTATACCCAAAATATCCTGTTAATATGTGTATAACTACTACTATGCTTATTGACAGGTTATCAACAGGCTCGTCCAGCATTCGACAAGTGATTTATCCACTTTTACACATATCGACAGGCCCTACTACTATTACGACTATCTTATTACTATATGCAACTTCTCGTAATCATATAACCGTTAGGAGGAAAAAAAATGAAAATAACCTGCACAAAAGAACAATTACACCATGCAGTTCAAATTGTTCAAAAAGCTGTTGCCACTAAAACTCCATCCCCCATCTTAACTGGAATCTTTCTCTGTGCCGAAGGTAATCAATTGCAGCTACAGGCAACTGATTATGAAATAGGCATTAAATGTACGATTGACGCACAGGTGGAAGAGCCAGGCTCGATTGTTTTGTCAGGTCGTTATTTTCAGGAAATGGTACGCCGTCTGCCTGGCGATCATATACAAATTGCTACAAGTCAGGAAGACCGGACAATCAAAATCACCTCTAACTTTGCTCAATTTAATCTGCTAAGCTTACCAGCTGAAGAATTCCCTGTACTAAAACCACTCTCTGATGAAAATGTTCTTACTGTAAAAGATAATGTCCTAAAAGATCTCATCAAAAAAACTGTTTTTGCCTGCGCAGCTGATGAAGCCCGCCCTATTTTTACAGGAGGCTTACTAGAGGCTGACACGGACGGAATCCGTATGGTAGCGACAAATACTCACCGGCTGGCATTAAAAAGAGATAATTTGGACAATAATGATAAGAATATCCGTATGATCATTCCATCTAAAATACTATCCGAGCTTGCCAGACTGCTAACCTCTGAAATACCGGTTGATGTTAATATTTATTGGCATCGCAATCAAGTAGCTTTTGAGTTTGAACATGTTTATATCATTTCGAGGCTGATTGAAGGCCAGTTTCCGGACTATAATAAGGTTATTCCGGCAAGCTTCGCTACTAACATAACGGTAAAATCCTCTGAATTTATGGATGCTGTCGAACGTGTTTCCCTTTTAGCTCGCGATTCGGACTACAATGTTATTAAATTTAGCTTTAAAGAAGATTCAGTAACAATTACGTCGAATAATCCCGATATCGGTAAGGCAACTGAAACTGTTCCTTCCCACATGGATGGTAATGAGCTGGATATTGCCTTTAATGCAAAATATGTTGCAGATATTCTAAAAAATATTAACAGTGAGAAATTGGTTTTTTCGTTAAATACTCCCCTAAGCCCAGCTTGCATAAAACCAATTGATGATCAGAACTATACGTATGTAATAACACCTGTACGCACAAGTTAAGGAGTGCATAATTATGCAAGAAATAATTATTAATACACAACTCATTCAATTAGACCAACTACTAAAATGGGAAGGGATAATTGAAACTGGCGGACAGGTACGTCCTATGCTTGATGACGGTTTAATTTTAGTAAACGGACAGCTTGCGACGGAACGGCGAAAAAAAATCCACCCTGGCGATACGGTGGAAATTAAAGGTGTGGGGATATGGAAGATAGTCGCCGAATGATGGTGTTTCCATGAGAGTAACCGCAATTAGTCTCAGGCACTTTCGAAATTATCAGCATTTGGATTTATCTTTTGAAAACAACATTACAATATTCAGCGGTAATAATGCCCAAGGTAAAACTAATTTGCTTGAAGCTATCTATATTGCTGCAGTAGGGCGATCACACCGTACTTCAGTAGATGCGGAATTAATTAACTGGCAGCAGGACGGTGCTAATGTAGGAATCGTTTTTGTACGGAAGGACGTCGAAAATTCTGTATCAATCCGCTTTACACGCAACCAAAATAAGTCTATATCCCTAAACAGCCATCCTATTAAAACAAGAGACTTAATAGGTAATTTAACAGCTGTTCTGTTTTCACCAGAAGATCTAACTTTAGTAAAAGGAGCTCCGGCGCTTAGGCGTCGGTTTCTTGACATAGAGATATCGCAAACCAGCCGCTCTTATTATCAGCAGTTGCTTCAGTACAACCGCATTTTACAACAGCGCAACAACTTACTGAAACAAATCCGTGAACGCAGGGCTCAAGCTGATTTGCTTGAAACGTGGGATAAGCAGTTGGCAGCAGGAGCCGCTGCTCTCGTCATAAAACGCAAAGCTGCTCTAAAGAAAGTGGCAATGCTAGCCAGTTTGATGCACCGTAAAATAACAGATAGTCAGGAAAACTTATCAATAGTTTATTACCAGCCTTATTTCAATGAAAAATCAGATAATGAAAAGGATATTTTTTCAGAGGAATGGTATTTACAGAAGCTTCAACAGGCCAGGACTATTGATTTTGCCCGGGGGATTACTACGATTGGTCCTCACCGGGATGATCTTGTTTTAGCTGTGAATGGAATTAATCTTAGGACATATGGATCTCAAGGACAGCAGCGTACCGGTGTCTTGGCACTTAAGCTGGCTGAACTTGAGTTTATTAAATCCGAGTCTGGTGAGTATCCAATCCTGCTGCTCGACGATGTAATGAGTGAGCTTGATGGCCACCGAAGAGATCAATTGCTCAATTTTATAAAAGATCGCATTCAAACGTTTATAACAGCAACTGATGAAGAGTTGTTTCATCAGCCTAAGTTTGCAGCATTTTTCCGGATTAATCAGGGTCAAGTAATGAGGTGACAGCTATGAACTCTGTCGGAGTGGTTGTACCGCAAACCATTGCCAGTTTGGGGCTTATGAAAAAGTATCAGGCACAATGCGCCATCTTATTCTGGCGAACTATTGTTGGTGATGAAATTGCCAGTCATTCTAAGGCGCAGCGGCTTGAAAGAGGAGTATTGACCGTAACTGTCAGTAATTCCGTATGGACCCATCATTTATTTTTGCTAAAACAGGACTTAATTGGTAAAATTAATACATATATAGGGCAAAATGTTATTACAGATATTCGGTTTGTCGCAGGAAATTCACATAGAGGAACGAATGAAGAAAATACCGGTACTGCTGAATCTCCACCTCTATACGTGAAACTAAGAGCAATTCGCCTGGAAAAGGCGGAAGTAACCGAAGCACGTAAGCTGGTAGAAGATGTTACAGATCCGGTATTGCAAAAAAAACTACTTACAATGATGTATAAAAATGCAGCATTGAAGAAGCTAAGAAAAAACGAAGGCTGGAAGGAGTGCCGTCATTGTGGGGTACTTTGTCCACCAGATGATCTTTATTGCGCAGCTTGTTTAATTGAGCAGAAAAAAGAAAACCTTTCGGCTGTTCGCAAAATGCTCAGACAAGCTCCCTGGCAGAATTACAATGAGTTTAATCAGTGTCTGCCCTGCTCTTTCTCCGACTATTTAACTGCTAAACAATATTTAATGAATAACCTGATTCAGGATATTCGCTTAGGACAGGCAGATGAAAATGATGAAGCGGCGTTAGCAATGCTAACAACCGGTTTGTCTCCAGTTGATCTAACTGATGATATGATTAAAAACCAGACTGCTAAATTCAGGAGGAAGAGCCATGTTTCTACACCTCGGGGCTGATAAAGTCATTCCCCTTAGAGATGTTATTGCGATAACTGATCTTAAAAGCAGCCCTTCTAAAATTAACGATGAATTTATTCATACGATGCAGGAAGAGAGTATGATTGTAGATGTATCGGAAGGTAATGCAAAAAGCTTTGTGATTACTGACAAGATTGTCTATCTTTCTGCCATATCATCACCCACACTGAAGAAAAGATCAGGATATATAGCAGAACTGGATGATGAAGAGTAAGCTTGATGGAAACTTTTTGTTGTATTTTTTTTTGGAGGTTACTGAATGAGCGAGAATGATACTACTGTAAATGGCAATTATGGTGCCCAGCAAATACAAGTTCTGGAAGGTTTGGAGGCCGTTCGCAAGCGTCCTGGGATGTATATTGGAAGCACATCGGCCCGAGGGCTTCACCATTTGGTCTATGAAGTCGTCGACAACAGCATTGACGAGGCTTTGGCCGGATATTGCACCCAGGTGGATGTGATCATTCATCAAGATAATAGTATCACGGTCATTGATAATGGACGCGGCATTCCGGTAGGGATGCATGAAACAGGCAAACCGGCGCTTGAAGTTGTATTGACAATTCTTCATGCCGGAGGAAAGTTTGGCGGCGAAGGCTATAAAGTATCCGGCGGTCTGCATGGTGTAGGCGTATCAGTTGTAAATGCCCTTAGCGAGTGGCTGGAAGCGGAAGTAAAGCTCAATGGTAAAATTTATCATATGCGTTTTGAAAGAGGCATAACAGTAAAACAGCTGCAAGAAATAGGACAAGTACCTAGCAATGAAACCGGGACTAAAATAACTTTTAAACCGGATGCTGAAATATTTGAAGAAACTGTTTATCATTTTGAAACCTTGAAAAATCGTATTAGAGAGTTAGCTTTCTTAAATAAAGGAATATTTATCAGTCTAACTGACGAACGTGACAGTGAGCGGGAAGAGTTTCATTATGAAGGTGGTATTATCTCTTTTGTTGAATTTTTAAATGAAACAAAAGAGGCTGTACATGCTAAACCTATCTACCTGGAAGGTTCAAAAGATACGACTGTCGCTGAAGTTGCTTTGCAATATAACGATGGGTACAGTGAAAACGTCTATTCTTTTGTCAACAATATTAATACCCAGGAAGGCGGTACTCACTTAAGCGGTTTTAAAACTGCAGTAACCCGTGCAATTAATGATTTTGGACGTAAATATAACGTCATTAAGGAAAATGACGAAAATTTAAGTGGTGACGATGTGCGGGAGGGTTTGACTGCCGTTATCAGCGTTAAACTTAGAGAGCCGCAATTTGAAGGACAGACCAAAACAAAATTAGGTAACAGTGAAGTCCGGGGAATTATTGATACCATTGTATCAGAGGGGCTTAATGAGTTTTTTGAAGAAAATCCTGCTGTTACAAAAAAAATAATTGAAAAAGCGGTTATGGCATCTCGTGCCCGTGAAGCAGCCCGCAAAGCACGGGAGCTGACCCGACGTAAAAATGCCCTTGAAATTAGCTCACTGCCGGGTAAATTAGCGGACTGCTCAGTAAAAGATCCGGAGCAGGCAGAAATCTATTTAGTCGAAGGTGACAGTGCCGGCGGCAGTGCTAAGCAAGGCCGTGATCGCCGCTTTCAGGCTATTTTACCGCTGCGTGGTAAAATTTTAAATGTTGAAAAGGCTCGTCTTGATAAAATCTTGAATAACGAAGAAATCAGATCAATGGTCACTGCTTTTGGCAGCGGCATCGGTGAAGATTTTGACTTGGAAAAAGGCCGGTACTGGAAGATTATTATCATGACTGATGCCGATGTAGATGGTGCTCATATCCGTACTCTTTTGCTGACCTTTTTCTATCGTTATATGCAGCCTCTTATCACTGCAGGTCGAGTATATATTGCTCAACCGCCACTGTATTTAGTCAAAAAGGGCCGCGAAAGCTGGTATTTGTATAGTGATACCGAATTGGATCAGCTGCTCACCCGTATCGGTCGTGATAATGTAAATGTACAGCGTTACAAAGGACTGGGTGAAATGAATCCTGAACAATTATGGGAAACTACCATGAATCCGGAAGCCCGTACGATTCTTAGGGTTGAATTAGAGGAAGCAGTAGAAGCAGATAAAATCTTTTCTACGCTCATGGGAGATAAAGTAGAACCGCGGCGCCGCTTTATTGAAGATCATGCTAAAGAAGTCAGGAATTTGGATATTTAATTTTATATAGAAATGGTGGCACTTTTGTAGTGCCATCATTTTTGTTACTGATAATATTTACAAATACCTAAGGCAATGGTTTCTGCAAGTTTATGTTGATAAGCTTCGGTCTGTAATAACCGTCGCTCATCCGGATTAGTAATATAGCCGATTTCAATCAGTACAGCCGGTATTTTATTACGTCGCAATACAAAGTAATTACCGGGATTAGCTGCTTCAGGTGTATGTGTGATAGTATGAAGCTCGGTTTGAATAGCATTTGCCAAGAGCTTTCCCTGTTCCGATTTAGCATAATAGAATACTTCAGCCCCATGTCGTTTGGCATTGCCAACCGCATTCGCATGAATACTGATAAAAATATCGGCATCCGATTCTTCCGCTAGTTCAACGCGAGCAGCCAAATCACGATGGTAGCGTCCCTTTACTTTTTCATCGTCACATTCTGTGCTCAGCTCAATATCTGTTTGGCGTGATAGAATGACCTTGGCGCCGTTGTGATTCAATATCGTTTTTAGCTGTAAGGTTACTGCAAGATTGATATCCTTTTCCACAATACCAGGTCGGTTTGCTCCTGTATCAACTCCACCATGACCGGCATCAACAATAATAACTTTATCTGCCAGCTGTGGAGATGACTCATTTGCAAATAATAAATTTGCTAAGAGGACAAACGGTACTAAAAAGAAACTAAAATAACGTCTTCCGATGTAAATCATTCGCATATAGCACACCTCGCATAGATAAATATATGCATGGTGAACTAAGATAACTATTGAATTTCTTGGAGGCTGCTACCTTGGAGCAATTCTTTCAAATAATTGTTGATTATATTGAGCAGTGGGGCTATTTAGCTATTTGTATTGGCATGGCCTTAGAAAGTGCCTGTATTCCGGTACCAAGTGAAATCATATTTGGTTTTGCGGGTTATATGGTCTATCTTGGAAAGCTAGATTTTACAACAGCGGCTGTTGCCGGTGTTGCCGGGGGGTTAATTGGCTCTGTTATTGCTTATTTGGTTGGTTTTTGGGGTGGACAGCCTTTTGTATCGGCTTACGGGAAATATATATTATTATCTGCCAGCCATGTAAGCCTTGCACAAAATTGGTTTGACAAATATGGGTTAAGAGCAGTTTTTTTTAGTCGTCTGCTGCCGGTAGTGAGGACATTTATTTCTTTACCAGCAGGCTTTGCCGGTGTTAACTTTAGTCGGTTTATTATTTATACGGTATTGGGGTCCATACCCTGGACAATAGGTTTACTTTATGCCGGCCAATTACTCGGTGAGAATTGGCAGCTAGTCAATACAATCGGTCACAGAGCGGGACTCATTGTACTTATCTGCCTTATAGGAGTCTTTCTTTATTACTATCGAAAAAGATATAACCAGACTAATTCCTGATAATCCGTAATGTAGTATTTATGTGAAGGGATGAGTAGCGGTGGTTTATGGTTAATCAAAGAAATAATAATAATAATACGGGCAGCTTTCTAAAAGGAACGCTGGTATTAACCATTGCCGGAATGGTTGTTAAAGTAATTGGTTCTTTGAATTGGATTATTCTTTCCCGTGTATTGGGAGGAGAAGGGATTGGCTTATATCAAATGGCCTTTCCCATTTATTTGCTTGCGTTGAGTTTATCTTCAGCCGGCATACCGGTGGCAATTTCTATTATTACAGCTGAAAAAATTGCTTTGCAGGATTACCGGGGAGCTAACCGTGTATTTACAGCTTCGCTGGCATTATTGACATTATCAGGATTAGTACTGAGTATAGCAGTATATTTCGGAGCTGGCTGGCTGATCGAAGAGGGAGTTATAAGGGACGCCAGGGCTTATCCGGCTATTCTTGCACTTGCACCGGCCATTTTTCTTGTCACATTATTATCAAGCTTCCGAGGGTATTTACAGGGCTGGCAGATGATGACACCGACGGCAGTATCACAAATTGTGGAACAAATATTCCGTGTGGCAACAATGGTATTGTTTGCTGCACTATTACTGCCTAAAGGAATTGAATATGCAGCGGGTGGTGCAAGCCTGGGTGCGGGATTTGGAGCTGCTGCAGGGCTGCTTGTGCTGATTTATTATTATGTCCGGCTGCAACGCAGCGTCTCCGTTGATAAGTTAAACAAAAATAGGAAACCTTTGGAGAGTAATACAAGCCTGATTCGCCGTATGGTGTATCTGGCATTGCCGGTATCGTTGTCAAGTCTTATGCTGCCTTTGGTTTCTAATCTTGATCTCTTTATTGTACCGCTTCGACTGGAAGAGGCAGGATATACGGTAAAGGAAGCCACAGAGCATTTTGGTTATTTAACCGGTATGGCAGTACCTCTTGTTAATCTTGCCACTCTCATTACGGCCGCTTTAGCAACAGCTTTGGTTCCTGCTATGGCAACAGCAGGAACGTCCGAAAATAAACAAATGATCAAACAAAAAATAGGCTCTGCTATCCGGTTGACGAATTTAGTAACCATACCGGCTGCAGCCGGCCTGGCAATTGTGGCTACGCCGCTTGCCACTGCCGTCTACCATGCGCCGCAGGCAGGTGCAGTCATTGAGGTTGTAGCAGTCGGTGTATATATGCTGGGAATTCATCAAGTAACTACCGGTATATTACAGGGAATGGGATATACGGCCTTGCCGCTTATTAATATGGGAATTGCTGCAATTGTAAAAGTAGCATTAAATTGGAATCTGGTAGCGATTCCTTCTCTCGGCATTTTAGGGGCAGGCTGGGCTACAAATGCCGATTTTGGCGTGGCAGCTATGCTTAATTTATTCTTTGTTTACCGGTATAGTCAATTTACTATTACAATCACCAGCCTAGTAAAAATTGTTACTGCGACTGCTGTAATGGGAATTACGCTCTACGCAGCAAATGAATATTTGATTCAGCATATGAGTGCTCTGCTGGCAATTTGCGCCGATATTAGTATAGCTATTTTTGTCTACGGGGTAATTTTATTGCTGGTAGGAGAACTAACTGAGCAGGATATACTTAGGATACCACTTGTTGGAACAGGACTGGCGAGAATGTTTTTATTGTGCGGTCTCTTAAAAAGATCGTCATAGCCAATTAAAAGATGAAATCCCTTAACGTATAGAATTTGAGGTAAAGCAAAACCTTAAGAGAGGAAGTTAATACGTTATTGGGAGAACATAATGAAACTAATCATTGGGATTGTTTTTACTGCCAGCTTTTTTTCCATTTTAAACTCCGGAATGGTCAATGTAGCATTACCGACTATTATGAATGAATTTGGTGTGGATTTTCAGTATTCTACCTGGCTTTATTCGGGCTATATGCTGCCATATGCGGTAGCGATGCCCGTTTTTGGCCGGCTTGGAGATATATATGGACAGAAAAGAATATTTTTAATCGGTGTATTGATCTTCTCAATCGGTTCCTTGCTGTGTTCGCTGGCAGCAGGGTTTTGGCTGCTGCTAGCCTTTCGAGCTGTTCAGGCAATAGGAGCGGCGGCAATTATGCCGAATGCAATGGTCTTGATTACCAGCCCTTTTGATGTAACGATGCGGGCTAAAGTATTAGGTTGGTGGGGAATGGTTTCATCAACAGGATCCTTGATTGGGCCGACGCTAGGCGGCGTGCTGACCGAACACGTAGGCTGGCATAGTATATTTTATGTCAATGTGCCGTTTGCAGTAGCTGTAATTTTACTAGGGATAAAATACATTCCTGTCATAAAAACTGTTGAAGAAAAACCGGAATTTGATAAACTTGGCGCCGTGTTCTTAATTGTATCTATGGTATCCCTCATGCTGGCAATTACATTGATGAAGGAAATTAGTCTTTATTTTAGTCAGATTTTGCTGCTTCTGGGGGTATTCTTATGTTTTTTAGTTTTCTTCATATGGTGGGAGAAAAAACAAAAATATCCTCTTGTGTCAATTGAGCTTTTTCGCAACATCCCTTTTTCAGCTACTATTACTACAAGCTTTATTCAGAGTATGGCCATGTTTGGCGGCTTGCTGCTTATTCCGATGTATTTACAAAAGGTGCATGATTTTTCGCCTACCTATTCGGGGATACTTATTCTGCCAATGTCACTGGCGATGATGGTTATGGCCCCTTTGATGGGAAATGTATCGACAGAAAAGAAGAGGCAAAACTATGCTTTTAAAGGCATGATCGTATTAGTAGTTGGGTTAGGTATATTTTCAACACTAAAGTTTGAGAGCCGGTATCTAATATTGGCAGCCGCTCTGGTGACGACTGGCATCGGCCTTGGTATATCGGGCACTCCGCTGTCGACGAGTGTGATTAATTTGGTATCCCGCGAGCAAACAGGAGTCGCTTCGGGTATTTTTAACATGATGCGCTTTTTAGGTGGTGTAGTTGGATCGACGATTTTTGGTGTATATCTGCAAAATAGAATTAGCTATCATAGTGTAGGAAGTGATCTATCTTTGCCAGGTATGCAGCAAATTGTGATGACTGAATCATTCCATGATGTATATATTCTGGCCATGATCTTTGCAAGCTTCGGCGTAATAACCGCTTTAGGAATGAGAGTCAAGGAAAAAGAAACAGTTAAAGGCGGAAATAAGTAACTATGTCATTTCTAAAAAATGATGGAAGAAGCTGCCGTCGTGTAAAATTACGCATAAATCATATAAAAAGACGAATTTGTAGTAAATTAAGAAAGTCTTACTCCTCCAATCGTATTCGGGAGTATAGCGTCTATCCTGATGCAATTGACGGTATAAGGGAAGAAGTGTCGGTAGTACACCCTATCAGAACAGAGGGAAAAGAAGAGCAGGATTAGAGGTTGAATTTTACATAGCAATAATCTATAATTAAAAATAAAATTTCACTATGTAAAATTAAGGTGATAATTTATGAATAAAGAGCTACTGAATAATAGTATTGTTAAGGCAATAACTATCATAAATTGTTTTTCAAATGAAAAACCCCGGCTGCGTTTAAAAGATATCAGTAGTTTAACGGGAATTAACCAACCTACGGCTTATCGTCTTCTTACGACAATGAAAGAATTTAATCTCATTGAGCAAAATGACAGCATTTACTCTTTGGGAAGAGCTTTTCTTAAATACCAGGGAATAGTCATTAATTCTATGACTATCAGGCAGGTTTGCCTTCCGTTTATTGAAGAATTATCAACGAATTTAAAAGTCAATGTTAATCTTGCTGTGCTTGATGAAAATGAAGTAGTGTATGTTGCTCGTGCTGAGACGCCTTACTGTATGTACGGGTATTTTCATATTGGCATGAGAAGGCCTATTTATTGTACGGCATTAGGAAAGGTTTTAATCAGCAGGCAGCCGGAAAAAGTGCAGGATATTTTTAAACGTGGTGTCCGCCGTTATACTCTTAATACGATTACAAGCGCTGCCGAGTATGATAAAGAGCTTGAGAATGTCAGACTGCAGGGCTATGCACTAGATCTTGAAGAATGGGCAAATGGCGTAAATTGCATTGCAGTGCCTGTATATGGTCCGGCGGAGGAAATTGTAGCTGGTATTAGTATTTCCGGGCCAACAAGTCACCATAGTGTAGAAGAGCTTAAAGAAATGATTCCTTTTTTATTGGAATGTGCTAATCGTCTATCAACGCGGTTAGGCTCAAGTAATGGTACTTTTTAAAGAGAAAACATAAGATGTAAACTTATAAGGACTTGACCTTTTAATTTGGTCAAGTCCTTTTTTAGTTCGCTCAATAGTTATCAGAATAATTAAAATAAAAATATAAATATGAAGGAATATTTTAAAAAATAAAGAATAATTATCAATATATAAAATATCATTTCAATATATGAAATAATATAATCAAAAATGAAAAAGGAGAAGGATGCTTTGAAAACAGCTACAGGTAAAAAGAACGGTTTTAAGCCTTATGGCATAATTCCGGCAGTAATTACGCCTCTAACCGGAGAGGGAAAGTTCAATGAAAAAGCCATGAGAAAGTTGATTAATTATTTAATTGATGGTGGTACTCATGGATTATTTGTTGTAGGTACTACCGGTGAGTTTTATGGATTGTCTGCTGAAGAAAAGCGGGAAATATTTCAGGTTACAATGGATGAAACCAAAGGGAGGGTACCGGTTTATGCAGGAACAAACGGTATTACTACCCGTGAAAGTGTCCTGCTTACGCAAATGGCGGAAACATGCGGTGTAGATGCCGTCTCCGTGCTGACGCCGATGTTTATCACGCCAAACCAGGATCAGCTGATTGGACATTTTAAAAGTATTGCTGCCAGTACTTCCTTGCCAATTGTACTTTATAATAATCCCCCCAAGACCGGAGTTAATCTGACGGCGCCGACAGTAGCCAAACTGGCTGAGATTTCAAATATCGTCAGTATTAAAGACTCTAGTGGAGATTTAACATTAACGGCTGAATATATTCGTTTAACCAAAGAGAGAGATGATTTTTCTGTACTTGTTGGACGGGATACGCTTATCTACGGAGCACTTTGCTATGGTGCAGCAGGCTCTATAGCATCTTGTGGTAATGTGGCACCAAGGCTGTGTGCTGATATTTATGACAAATATATGGCTGGTGATCTTAAGGGGGCTCTTGAAGCCCAGCTTACTTTAGCGCCCTTGCGTCTTGCTTTCACAATCGGTACTTTCCCGGCTGTTATTAAAGAGGCACTTGAACAATTAGGGATTGAAGCAGGACCGTGCATGGATCCGGTAGGGCCAATGACTAATGAGGAGCGCGATAAGGTTCGTCAGGTTTTGCTGGAGATGGGATTACTGAAATAACAATTTCATAGTGAGATCAGTTGGCAAGAGAAGAATAAAGAAAGGATAAAAGTGGAGTGGTTATTGACCATTCCATAAGGTGATTTACATGGATAATAAAAATTTGGCCGTCACGAATTCTGCCATTCCCCTAGAAAAAAAGACAAATGTCCGTTGGATCGTCGTAGCTGTATTATTCTTTATTACTGTGATTAATTACGCTGATCGTGCCACTATTTCCATTGCTGGTCCGGCAATTGCGAAAGAATTGAAAATGGACGCCATAGCAATGGGGTATATTTTTTCTGCTTTCGGCTGGGCCTATGTTATTTGCCAGCTGCCGGGCGGTTGGTTACTAGATAAGTTCGGTTCCAAAAAAGTATATGCCCTCAGTATTTTCCTATGGTCAGTTTTCACATTATTCCAGGGGCTTGTCGGATTTTTAACGGGCGCTACAGCTATTATAACGTTATTTTGTTTACGGTTTTTGGTCGGAGCTGCCGAGGCCCCTTCCTTCCCGGCTAATAGCAGGATTGTTGCTGCCTGGTTTCCTGCTTCGGAGCGCGGTACTGCATCAGCGATTTTCAACTCTGCCCAATATGCGGCTACAGTAATTTTTGCACCGATTATGGGCTGGCTTGTCCATAATTTTGGCTGGCATCATGTTTTTACTGTCATGGGTGTACTGGGGATTCTTTTCGTACTGGTTTGGCAGAAGTACATTCATAACCCCAAAGAACATCCTATGATTAATGAGGCCGAAGTACAGTATATTGAGCAAGGCGGCGCTTTGGTCAATATGGATCAGGACAACAAAGCAGGCAGCAAGCAGGAAGGACCTAACCTGCACTATATAAAAGAGCTGCTTCGCAATCGCATGATGGTAGGTATTTATGTTGCCCAATATTGCATCAATGCGCTTACGTACTTTTTTATTACCTGGTTTCCTGTTTATCTCGTACAAGCCAGAGGTATGACCATTCTCAAAGCCGGTTTTGCTGCATCAGTACCAGCTATATTTGGCTTTGCCGGTGGAGTTTTAGGTGGAATTATCTCTGATTATCTGCTAAAAAAAGGCTATTCCTTATCAGTTGCCAGAAAGGTACCTATTGTACTGGGCATGTTGTTATCCATGAGCATGATCATTTGTAACTATGTAGATACGCAGTGGATGATTGTTGCAATTATGGCGATGTCCTTCTTTGGAAAGGGAATTGGTGCTCTGGGCTGGGCAGTTAACTCTGATACGGCTCCGAAGCAAATTGCAGGCTTAAGTGGCGGCTTATTAAACACTTGCGGCAATTTATCCAGCATTACCACACCAATTGCCATTGGGTATATTGTTGGAACAACTGGCTCCTTCAACGGAGCATTAATCTATGTCGGTATTCATGCTTTCCTGGCAATGGCGAGTTATCTATTTATTGTGGGAGAGATTAAACGGGTTGAGCTTAAATAATAACAGGGTAAGGAGGTTTCCAGCATATGAGTAAACAAGAAGTTAGTACACCATCAGGAACACCGGTTGTTGTCCAAATGCAAGTCATTCCCGTAGCGGGACATGACAGCATGTTATTTAATCTGTGTGGAGCTCATGCTCCCTATTTCACCCGTAATATCGTCATATTAAAAGATAATGCAGGCCGTACCGGTGTTGGCGAGGTGCCGGGAGGTGAAGGTATAAGGCAGACGCTGGTAAAAGCGCAAACCTTAGTTATTGGCCAATCGATAGGCCTGTACAATAACATCTTGAATACCATTAGAAAGCAATTATTAAGCCCCAATACAAACGGTCCCCAAGCCACTGTTCATAAAGTAACGTCAGAAGCAGAAGCAGCAGTCTTAAAACAGCCCCATGAAATTAATCTGCGTACAGATAATGTTCTTACGGCAATTGAAGCAGCCCTGCTTGATCTCTTAGGCCAGTTTCTGGGAGTACCTGTTGCTGCTCTGCTGGGCAGTGGGCAGCAGCGTGATGCTGTTAGAATGTTAGGGTATCTATTCTATATTGGAGACCAGCGTAAAACTGATCTACCGTATCTTCGTAACCTTACTGCCAAAGATGACTGGCTGCGTCTGCGTCACGAAGAAGCCGTTACTCCTGCAGCCATTGTCCGCCTTGCCGAGGCGGCAAGTGAACGATACGGTTTTAAGGACTTCAAACTGAAAGGAGGAGTGATGAATGGTACTGAAGAAATGGAAGCGGTTACTGCACTTGCCAACCGTTTTCCTGATGCCCGTATTACCATTGATCCTAATGGTGCCTGGTCATTAGAAGAAGCTATTAAGCTATGCCGCAATCAGGGACATGTATTGGCTTATGCGGAAGATCCCTGCGGTCCGGAGAATGGCTACTCAGGACGTGAAATTATGGCAGAATTCCGGCGGGCAACAGGAATACCTACAGCAACTAATATGATTGCAACCGATTGGCGCCAATTGGGCCATTCAGTAAACCTTCACTCGGTAGATATTCCTCTGGCTGATCCGCATTTCTGGACGATGCAGGGATCGGTACGGGTTGCCCAGCTGTGTCACGAATGGGGATTAACCTGGGGATCCCATTCTAATAATCATTTTGACATCTCTCTTGCTATGTTTACGCACGTCGCGGCTGCCGCTCCAGGCAATATCACCGCTATTGATACCCATTGGATATGGCAGGAGGACCAGGAACATTTAACAAAAGAACCTTTTAAAATTGTCGGCGGCATGGTAGAAGTTCCTCAGAAACCAGGTCTTGGGGTGGAAATTGATATGGACCAAATTGAAAAGGCCCATCAACTGTATAATAAGGTCGGAACAGGTGCCCGTGATGACGCCATGGCTATGCAGTGCTTGCTTCCGGGATGGAAGTATGACAGTAAAGCTCCGTGCTTTGTACGTTAAGGAGGAGGAGAGTAAATGAGCCGGACAAATTCAGTGAGTACACCAATTATTACAGAAATGCTTGTCATTCCTGTTGCAGGATATGATAGCATGCTGCTTAATCTCAGTGGTGCCCATAGTCCCTTCTTTACAAGAAATATTGTGATTATGAAAGATAATTCCGGTCATACCGGTGTTGGCGAAGTACCTGGCGGTGAGATGATTCGCCAGACGCTGGAAGACGCAAAGATGTTGGTTGTTAGCCAAAGTATTGGTACGTATAATAATATTCTTAATACAGTGAGGCAGCGTTTTGCTGACCGGGACTCTGGTGGACGGGGCCTGCAAACTTTCGATTTACGCATCACTATTCATGCTGTAACGGCTTTGGAAGCTGCTTTGCTGGATTTGTTAGGACAATTCCTAGGCGTGCCAGTAGCTGCATTACTTGGTACAGGGCAGCAGCGTAAAGAAGTAGAAATGCTGGGATATCTGTTTTATGTGGGAGATCGTAAGAAAACAGATCTGCCTTATTTGAGCGCTTCCGATGCTAAGGATGGCTGGCTGCGTCTTCGCCACGAAGAGGCGCTAACTTCTCAGGAAGTTGTGAGGCTTGCAGAAGCAGCTCATGACCGTTACGGCTTTAATGACTTTAAATTGAAGGGCGGCGTGTTAAGCGGTGAGGCGGAAATAGCTGCAGTTACAGCTTTAGCCAAGCGTTTCCCCGATGCCCGGATTACCATTGATCCTAATGGTGCGTGGTCTCTGGAAGAGGCTATCAGTCTTTGCCGCAATCAGCATCATGTGCTGGCTTATGCGGAAGATCCCTGCGGGGCAGAGAATGGCTACTCAGGAAGAGAAGTGATGGCTGAGTTTAGACGGGCAACCGGCCTTCCTACAGCTACTAATATGATTGCTACTGACTGGCGCCAGATGGGTCATACCATTCAGCTGCATTCTGTAGATATTCCATTGGCTGATCCTCACTTCTGGACAATGCAAGGTTCGGTACGTGTTGCTCAAATGTGTCACGAATGGGGTTTGACGTGGGGATCGCATTCTAACAATCACTTTGATATTTCTTTGGCAATGTTTACTCACGTTGGGGCTGCAGCACCAGGCAAAATTGCGGCCTTAGATACCCATTGGATATGGCAGGAAGGCCAGGAACGACTGACGAGAGAGCCTTTTAAAATTATCGGCGGTATGGTGACTGTTCCTGACAAGCCTGGTTTAGGCGTGGAAATCGATATGGACCAAGTGGAGAAAGCCCATCAGGTTTATCATAAAATGGGATTAGGTGCCCGAAATGATGCCACGGCCATGCAATACTTAATTCCTAACTGGAAGTTTGACAACAAACGGCCCTGCCTGGTGCGTTAGTTATTTAGTTACACGCTATAAATAACACTAAAAAGCAAGGAGTTTAGAAAAATGAAAATAGGATTTATTGGACTAGGAATTATGGGCAAACCAATGAGCAAAAATTTGCTGAAGGCTGGTTATGAGCTGATTGTTATGGATCGGAACCAGGAGGCGGTAGGTGAAGTGGCTGCCGCCGGTGCAATAAGCGCCGCTACTCCCAAAGACGTTGCAGCTCAGTCTGATATTGTGATCACAATGCTGCCCAACTCTCCTCATGTAAAAGAAGTCGTGTTAGGTGAAAATGGCATTATCGAAGGTGCTAAGCAAGGCGCAGTGGTAATAGATATGAGTTCTATTGCACCGCTGGTCAGCCGGGAAGTAGGTGCGAGGTTAGCTGAAAAAGGAGTTGCTTTTTTAGATGCACCGGTAAGCGGTGGTGAGCCCAAAGCCATCGATGGCAGTCTATCGGTTATGGTAGGAGGAAACCAGGAGATATTTGATAAATGCTATCCTGTAATGAAGTCTATGGCTGGGTCGGTTGTGCTTACCGGTGATATTGGTGCAGGTAACGTTACCAAACTAGCCAATCAAATTATTGTGGCTATTAATATTGCCGCGATGTCAGAGGCGCTAGTACTGGCTAGTAAAGCAGGAGTGGAGCCGGAGCTGGTATACAAGGCTATCCGGGGTGGCTTAGCGGGCAGTACCGTATTGGAGGCTAAAGCGCCATTGGTAATGGATCGTAAATTCGACCCCGGTTTCCGCATTAATCTGCATATTAAGGATTTAAACAATGTATTGGAGACATCCCATGAAATGGGAGTACCTTTACCATTGACGGCAGCAGTCATGGAAATGATGCAGGCATTAAAAGTAGATGGAATGGGAGATGATGACCATGGCGGTCTCATCCGTTATTATGAAAAAATGGCTAAAGTAGAAGTAAAAAGATAAAATGGTAAGAAAAACTCCCGTACAAAAAGTACGGGAGTTTTTCTTACCAAAAATCAGCATTTGCATCTATTTCTTTTTTTGTTACTAATATTTTATCTACGCGGACGCGATCCATATCTAGTATTTCAAACTGAAAAACGTTCCAGTTAAACTGTTCGGCGGCGGCTGGTATATAGCCAAAGAAATATGTCACAAAGCCGCCTACAGTTTTAAACAGCTCTTTTTCTTCACCTGGTAGTTCATCGATGTCAAAGTAATCTTTGAACTCTTCAATACCAACTAAACCGTCAACTAGCCAAGAAGTATCATCTCTCTTTATAATCCGGGATTCTTCAATTTCTTCAAGACCCATAGGCATAACACCAAGGATTTCTTCTAAAATATCGTGAAGGGTAATAAAGCCTTCAATTCCCCCGTATTCATCAAGGACAATTGCCTCATGAGTAACTGCTGACTTTAATATCTCCAGTACCTTCATAATTTTCATGGATTCGGGAATATATACCGGCGTACGGATGGCTTTCTCGACATCCAGTTTTTTGCCTCGTAAATGGTCGGCCAGTATATCATTGGTATAGATCATACCGATAAAGTTGTCTAAACTGCCGCGAGCAACTGGAAAACGGGAATGGCTGCTCTCGGTTATAACTTGGAGCAGGCTTTCCGCAGGCTGTTCCAGGTCAAGCCATTGCATTTGTGTCCTAGGTGTCATAACTGCGCCAGCTCTCAGGTCGGCTAGACGGAATATCCGGTCCACTAATTCTGGTTCTTCTTTTTCAAACGTACCTGCTTCTGCACCTTGTTCCAGCAAAATCTTAATTTCATCTTCGGTAACGGCGGGCTCTTCAGTAGGTTTAATACCGGCAAATCGCAACACGGCATTAGTTGAAGCGCTTAAGAAGGCAACAACCGGTAAAGATAGCTTAGCAAAGGTTCGCATTGGCACAGACATAATAGAAGCAATCGGTTCAGGATTGTTCATTGCCAGGCGTTTGGGAACAAGTTCACCAATGATTAATGTAAAATAGGTAATTGCGGATATAACAATAAATAAACTTATACTATAACTATATGGAGTTAATAACGGAAAGATCTTTAGCTGCTCTGACAATATACCGGCTAAATTAGCGCCACCAAATGTTCCTGTGAGGATACCGATTAAAGTAATGCCAATTTGTATGGTAGATAACATTTGATTGGGATCTTCTGCTAGCTCTAAAGCGACCCGGGCACCTTTATCGCCCTCATCAGCTTTCTTTTCCAGACGGGATTTTCTAGATGAAACAATAGCCATTTCAGTCATAGAAAAAAGACCATTAGCAATGATCAGGGCAAAAATAATACTGATTTCAAAAATGATCGACTGAGAATCCAATGTTTTTCTCACGCTCCTATGTCAGTATTATAGCATACCCAAAGAAAAAACAGAAAAATGCTGGTATTAAAATTAATGTTAAACTTTTAAGGATTATAAAACAGGATATTACTAATAAACGAAGAAATAGTCAATAAAATTTGGTATACCGTATTCCATTTGGATAAGTTTATCAGCGTGGAGGATATAATGGATGGACTAATTTTTCCTGAGGGATTGACTGATGTCAAACCAATACGTGAAATAATTTATGATCATGTTAGACAAGCCATTCTAGATGGGTTGATTAAACCGGGACAGCGCCTGGTAGAGCGAGATATTGCAGCCAAATTTAATGCCAGCAGGACACCTGTCCGTGAAGCCTTGCGCAAATTGGAAACTGAGGGTTTTATTGAATATTTGCCTCGTAAAGGTGTAATCGTGCGTGGTTTTAATATCGAGGAAATTGAAGAAATTTATAACATCCGTAAATCTTTGGAGTGTTTGGCGATTCGCAGCGCCATTCATAAAATTACGTCAGAACAGATTAACGATTTACAGGCTATTGTGGAGCAGTTAGAACAAGTGGAAAATGGTAGTGCCGTTCAGACTACCTATACAGGCTTGCACGAGTTTGATGATGTCCTTGTAAATACGGCAAATATGCCACTATTAAAGAACTTCTTGTATATCTTAAAAGAATCGCTGCAACGGTACCGCAAGATCAATTTGTCTAGCTTACCTCGGCGGCAAAGTGCTGTTCGGGAGCATAAAGAAATATTACAAGCTGTTATTGACCGCGATGTAGAGCGGGCAGAAAAGTTGGTTTGTCAGCATATTGAACATTCTCGTAATGAACTGATGAAAAAAGTAGTACTTTCCGAGGAATTTTCGAGCCCATTGGAGTAGTTGCCGGCAGTGGTGCAGGCGTGGCTAAACTTAGCAACGCTTGCGCGGCAAATACAGTCTTTTTTGGTATACCGTATACCATTTCGGTAAAACGTAATGATCCAAGTAAGATAGTGGCTTAGGTGACTGTTTTGGGATTATTGCGTTTATAAATAAACGTATTATAAGGAGAATAAAATGAGTAAAAAAATAACAATTCATAATGGAAAACTGCTAATACCGGATAATCCTGTAATTCCTTATATTGCAGGAGATGGAACAGGACCGGAAATTTGGTCAGCTGCCAGCAGTGTGATTGATGCAGCTATTGCCAAGGTATATCATGGTGTCCGCAAGATCGAGTGGTGCCCGCTGTCAGCCGGTGAGAACGCCTACCATGAGACAGGGAGTTACTTGCCTGCAGAAACACTGGCGACTATCAAAGAGTGCATTGTTGCCATTAAGGGTCCGTTGGGAACTCCCATTGGCGGCGGTTTCCGTAGTATCAATGTTACATTGCGGAAGGAACTAGATTTGTATGCTTGCATTCGACCGGTAAAATGGGTACCAGGTACACCAAGTCCTGTTGTACGTCCCGAATTAGTAGATATAGTCATCTTCCGGGAGAATATTGAGGATGTATATGCAGGTATTGAGTGGCCTGCAGACAGTGAAAATGCAATGAAAGTCACCCATTACCTGAATTCTGAAATGAATTGCCAGATACCAGATGGCGCAGGAATTGGCATTAAGTTTCTCAGTAAGCACGGAACAGAAAGAATCATGCGCAAGGCACTTCAATATGCAGTAGACAATGAACGCAGTACAGTGACAATTGTTCACAAAGGCAATATCATGAAATATACAGAAGGTGCTTTTAAAACGTGGTGTTATGAACTGGCAAAAAGTGAATTCGGCCATGTAGTGATAACAGAGGAGGAATTAGCAGGTAATAAGCTGCCCGAGGGAAAAATACTACTGAATGATCGTATTGCCGACAATATGTTTCAACAGATACTGCTGCGAAGCGCGGACTATGATGTATTAGTCTGCCCTAATCTAAACGGAGATTATTTGTCAGATGCAATTGCTGCGCAGGTTGGCGGTCTGGGGATGGCTCCAGGCGGCAACGTAGGTGATTATGTTGCTATTTTTGAAGCGACGCATGGCAATGCTCCTAAATATGCTGGTATGGATAAAGTCAATCCCGGTTCGGTTCTTCTTTCAGCAGCTATGATGCTTACATACATGAGCTGGCACGAGGCGGCTGATGCAATTACTGAAGCATTGACAAAAACCATTCAGCAGAAAAAAGTGACCTATGATTTGGCGCGTGGGATTGACAAGGCTGAAGAGCTTAGCACATCACAGTTTGCAGCGGCAATAATAGCTAATCTGTAAACAAAATACTGCTACTGCTCCATAATAATTTCCAGGAAATATAGTGATAACTCTTTTTTATAAAGAGAGTTGTGAGAATGTTTTTCCATAAGAAGGAAAATAAGCTGCTTTAAAGAATTAATTTGGCAATAGAATAGTATAAGGAGGAGTGCTGGTGACACGGGAATATAAGGTAGTTGAAGTTAAAAAGAAGAGTACCTTTGGATTCTCGCGATTAGATGGAGAAAAACTGGAAGATCTGCTAAATGATTATGGGCGACAAGGATGGTACTTTGATAAAACCATATCAGGAGAGACCTTGTATCTTGATAAAGATACAATTATGATGGTTTTTTACCGCGAACTGCCACGGTAATATCGGTAGGGGTGATTTGCATGGATAAAATTCTTCAATCCGGCAGCATTCGCTCTATTCGCTATGATTCGATTAAGCAAGAGTTGGAGATTCAATTTTTGTATAATGGTATATACCGGTATCAAAAAGTCCCGCTTGTGGTATATGAAGAGTTACTTAAAGACTTTTCTCAGGACAGCTATATAGAAAAGCAAATAAAACCAAACTATCAGGCAGTAAAAATATTAACTGTTTGATTAAAGAATAAATGCTGCCTCGGGTATGGTATGGACAAACAAATGTCAATACTGCTATTAGAGGTGGTTTTTTTATGAAAAAAATAACGTTATTTCTGCTAGGATTACTGCTGATTATTCCTGCAACCGGCTTATGTTCTAATATGGTAAAAAACTTGCCGGCAGGCTATCTATGGGTCACGCCAAACGATAGCAAACCGGCAGAAACAATTATAATAGAGCGTAATGAGTTAAATAAGCTTTGCATTTACAGTAAAATACTAACTGCTGATGAGTCTGTCATAGTTTTAAATTCGCTTGAGATAGCCGTTGAGGCCCATGATCAACCCCGGCTAAATTGGAAAGCTGCTCAAATATCATCTCAAAACATTGATAAAATATGGCTTTGGGTTGAGCGGCAGCAGCAAGGCGAGTATACGTGTGTCTATTATCCTGCAAGTACTTACCGGCTAGTAAAAGAGGGAAAAATAAAGAGCGAAACCAATCGGATGCTCATTAATTTTGAGAAGCTTGATTTAGCAATAAAACCAGGAGAAAAGGTCATTCTTTCAGTTTTTGGTTCCTTTGATTATTTTATGCCAGCGGGGACAATCATCAAGGGAGAGTCAATCATAGCGGCCTGGGAGCATACAGCTAAAGCCGTGCGAATTGACCAGCCCAAGAGCCAGCAGCAATATATGCTGCAATAAAAAATAGAAAGACCGCATTTTGCGGTCTTTCTATTTTTATTCAGGCTGCTTCATATGAGGACATTCTTTGAAAACCCAGCTGTCGCATTTTGTGCAGGCAGTAAGATCAACATACAAAAATGCTTGGCTGATTGCTTCACTGGTATGGCGGAACATGCGATCTGCACCAATTTGATCGTAAAGACCGGTTGAGCGCAAGATCTTTTCCGGCTGCGCATTTAAACCGGAAATAAATATGATACCACCACGCTTCATAAATTGTTCAATAATACTGCGCAGCCGGTTTTCACCTGTAAGATCCATAAAGGGCACTTTACTCATTCTTAAAATTAGCACCTTCGGAGTAAAATCGATAATGTCCATAACTGTTTGCGAGAAGGTTTGGGCAGCACCGAAGAAGAGCGGACCTTCAATATTGAAAATACTTACTTGGCGGCAGTCATGAATTCCCAGTGCTTCTTGTGCAGAAATTGCTTCAAAGTGATCAGTCTCATCAGGCAGTACCTTGTTTACAGCCATAATATCGCTCATGCGCTTAGTAAACATGACAACGGACAACAAAAGACCGACTTCAATTGCTGTTGTCAAATTGGTGAATACGGTAAAGAGAAAGGTAGCAATCAGTATCTTGGCATCGTTAGAGTGCGTTTTGAGAATTTCGTGAAAGTGCTTATGCTCACTCATATTATAGGATACAACCATAAGGATGGCGGCCATTGAAGCGAGCGGAATATGGGCGGCCAGCGGTGCCAGAAACAGCATGGTAAGCAGAACAAAAACCGCTGAGATGATAATGGATAAAGGAGAGACAGCGCCGCTCTTAATATTAGTAGCTGTCCGGGCAATTGCACCGGTAGCGGGAATGCCGCCAAACAGGGGAACAACCATATTAGCGATGCCTTGTCCAACTAATTCCTTGTTGCTATTGTGGCGCTGACCGGTCATACCATCAGCTACAACTGCCGAGAGCAGAGATTCAATAGCACCCAGTGTGGCAATTGCGAAGGCTGGACGCAGCAACTCAGCAATTTTATCGCCGTCAATTTGCGGCAGGTGTGGAGTAGGTAAGCTGGTGGGAATGCCACCAAAAGCAGAACCAATAGTGCTTACTTGTCCGGGAAACAATAGATAGGCAGTAGATCCGGACACAATGATACCAATTAACGCACCAGGAACTTTGGGAAAGTGGCGGGGCGTGACGAGAATAATCAGCAGGCATAGCAGTGCGGTTAAAATACTGTAGGCATTCATACTGCCGAGATGCAATGCTATTTCATGCATATTGGCCAAGAATGCTTCATGTCTTGCCAATCCGGTTAAACCGAGAAAGGCAGGAATCTGGGTCGCGAAAATATTAACGGCAATGCCGGCTGTAAAACCAATAGTTACAGGGCGGGGAATATATTTAATGAGTGAGCCAAGTTTAAATATGCCCATTAATACCAGCATGACTCCAGCTAGAAACCCGGCGATCAGCAAATCTTCATAACCATGGGTGAGTACGATAGAGAGTAATACCGGGATAAATGCACCGGTTGGACCGGTTACCTGATAGCGGCTTCCGCCGAAGACGGCAACTAAAACGGCAGCTATGATAGTCGTATATATACCGTACTCGGGCTTAACGCCGGAGGCGATAGCAAAGGCCAGCCCTAAAGGAATTGCAATAATGCCAACTGTAATACCGGCTATTGTATCTTTACGCAGACGGTAATAGGTAGAAAACCGTCGCAGAGGCACCGAAACGGAACGGGGTATATTCATGGAAGACTCCTTTCTGACAGGAAACTCATATAGAATACATTATACATTAATTTTTGACATTCTTGGGCCGATAAAAATAAAAAGCAGAAAGAAAAAATCATTCGAAGATTCGTTTAATTATACTTGAGACGTGATAACCTTTATAATAATACCAAGACAATCTCATTTTAACGTAAGATTAAAGATAAACAGCATGAAAGGAGTAGCTATGGAGATTCTCTATCCGGGGCGTTACCGCCATTACAAAGGGAATAATTATGAAGTGATTGGTGAGGCTGCTCATAGTGAGACGATGGAAGAATTGGTAGTATACCGGGCTTTGTATGGTGCATACGGACTATGGGTGCGTCCTAAGGCAATGTTTCTAGAACCTGTAATAGTAGGAGAAAAAACGGTGTTCCGTTTTGAACCAATGATTGTCATTCAAATATGCTGTGAAACAGGTGACAAGCAGCAAGGAAATTTTCAGCAGTTTGAAATACCGAGCCGTGAACCACTGTCAGTGATGACATTATTAGATAAAGTTCATGAACAGGATGAAGCATATGCGTATCTTCCTTCCACTTGCTTCAAAGAAAAAGGGGGCTCATATCTGGTGAAGGTAAATGGTCAGGAGATAGTTGACAGTGAGAAACTTGTAAATCCTGGTGAAACTGTTAGTATTGTACCTTCTCAAAGTAAAAAATAGATAAAGTCCTTATCTCGCAACTATGAGATAAGGACTTTGTTTTTAAATGATATTTTCACCGTTATACCGTTCGCCGCCGGCATCCGGTAATACTCCATAGCGTTCGGACCATAATGTCTTATATTTTACAGCTTGAGCATGAATGCTGTCCCATTTTTCCGGTATTTGCCGCAGCACTTTAGCTGGTATGCCAGCGACTAAGGAGTGAGGCGGTATAATCATATTCTCTTTGACGACTGTACCCGCAGCAATAATGCTGCCCCGGCCAACCCGGGCATTATTCAGAATAACCGCGCCCATGCCAATAAGACAATGGTCTTCTACGATACAGCCATGAATGATGGCATTATGTCCGACTGTGACATAGTCACCAATAGAACAAGGTCTGCCAACATCAAGATGGACGATGCTGTTATCTTGGATATTAGAATACCGGCCGATATCGATAGTCGCTCCATCGCCGCGGACAGTTGAATTAAACCAAATACTGCTATATTCCTTCATTGTAACATTGCCGATAACCTTTGCTCCATCAGCAATAAAGGTCTTTGGGTCTACATCGGGGAGGCGGCCTTCAAATTCAATTAACATGAAATCACCGTCTTTCGCGTAAGGTAGTTATATTTTACCATAACCACTATTCGATAGCCAGGCCGGTACCGCCAATGGCAGCCGCATCATATTCTTTTGTCAGCTCGACGACTTCTTTTTCAGTTAATACATACGTAATAAAAGTGGTCAGCAGCTGTGTCAGGTCAATCGTCTGAGGCTGGGCAAAGAATGTTCCGTTGCCATCACGAATAACTGCGAGCGTTGGCCGGGATTGTAGCTTTGGAAGCGCCTCCGTCACAACACCAATATGGCCTGTATCCAATTTGACAAAAGTTCCTACCGGATAGAGCGGGATTTTAGCTAAAAAGAGATCAGCAATTTCTTTATCAAAAGCATGCAAACTCATTGACATGAGTGCTTCATATGCTTCATGAGGTAAAAGCGGATGCTTGCCTGACCAGTCACTGATCAGCAAGTCGTAGGTATCGGCGATAGTCGTAATACGGGCATACTCATGAATGGCATTTTGCTTCAGACGGCGTGGATAACCGCTGCCATCATAGCATTCGTGATGTTGAAAAACAATATGGGAGGAAACGGTTGAGTAGCCCCGTAGTTTGCGTACATATTCGAAGCCGGCTCCCGGGTGCTCTTCATCGTTTTCCTGAAAAGCAAAATCCTTTTCCTGATCCAAAATAGCGATACCAATATCATGCAGCAATGCACCCATGACTAATTCATGAAGGCGGCTTTCGTTATAGCCCAGGTCATGAGCAATAACTGTGACTAGGGCAGCTACATTGACACAATGGATATACAGATAATTATCCGGTGTAAAGCTGTTATCAAGCCGGATTAATTGATTATGTTTAACCGATTCAATGATCGTCTTGGCCAGTGTGGAAATTTTATAAACGTCCAGCATTCTGCCCGCCTTAGCTTCAGTAAAACAATCTTTTACGATTGCAATGGCCTGAAGCTTGGTATCCTCTGAAAGTGTTTCTTCATATTGCAGACCAACGCTGTCAAGAATTGAGTTTTGTACAAAAATGGCAGATACACCCAACCGCTTAACGCCTTTTATGTAATTGGCATTTAGCACAACTTCACTGCCTAATAATACAGCGCCGTCAGCTGTGAGCACCCTGCCATGTGTCAGCATACCGGGTTCCAGTAACTTGACAGATAGCTTTTGCATTCACTTCACTCCAATTAATAATCCATCTCTGTATTATAGCATACCAGAAAATGTGTAAATAGGCGACAAAAGACCCAGATAGAGCAAAAAACGTCCCAGAGCAGTTGCTTAATTTAGCAGGAGGTTTGCTATCCGGTACGGAACTAAATAAACATTTCTACAAGACTGATGGCATCTTCTCTCAGTGTCTGGATCAATAGGCTAAGACTTGGCAGGCAGCCTGTTTGTAGATAATTTGCTCATGTTAAGGGACCCGATAAGCAATTTTCTTGAGGTGATAGCTTGTATACTAACATTGCAGAAATGGAAAAAGAGCTGGCACTTTGCCGGCAATGTGCCCTGTGCCGTGAAGGAAACCGCGGGCCTACCTCCTATAATGGCATCGCTGACAGTCCACTGATAATCGTTGGCGAAGGCCCTGGGGGCGTCGAGGATGAGTATGGAGTGCCACTCGTAGGTCCGTCGGGACAACTGCTGGATAAGGCGCTGTGGAGCGTCGGAATTACCCGCGATTCCATATATACAACGAACATCGTCAAGTGCCGCCCTAAAGGGAACCGGACCCCGACAGTGGAAGAAGGGCGATTCTGTGCCGGGCACTGGCTGGATGAGGAAATTGCGCTTGTCCGCCCGAAAGTTATCATCGCGCTAGGCAGTGTGGCGCTGAAATATCTGTATGGTGACAATGGCCGCATTACGAAAGACCGGGGCCGCTGGTTTGACACTAAATACGGACTGCCTGCTATAGCCACATATCATCCTGCCTATTTGCTGCGCTTAACCGGCCAGGACCTTGTTAAAGCCAAATGGGAAGTATACTATGATTTGAAAGCTGCTGCAGAAAAGTGTAATGAGCTAATGCCTGACTATGTATTGAAAGCAGAAGCTCCAGCAAATCTTCTGGAAATATATAGTCCAAGAAAAAAGCAGCGTTTAGTCAATCCCAACTGATAAATACTAAGCCGATTGTAATAAATAATGCGCCAACCAGCTGGTTTTTGCTCACTATTTCGCCTAACCAGAAATAGCTGAGAGAAATGGTGATTAGCGGTGCACAGGCCATAATCAGAGCAACTTCATTAATATTGCCCTGCTTTAGAGCATAAAAATAAGCCAGATCGCCAAGTAAAGCAGCTAGTACAGCTTCAATTGTAATCACGACCCAAAATGATACCGGCAGCGAGGTAAACTCCTGAACGCCGCGGGTACTGACAAACCAGGTTGTTACCAGGGCTGCGGCAATAACGGTGCGCAATGCAAAGGCTGTAATGGGATTAACACCGTTTAAAGCCGATTTACCGAACAAAGGGGCCAGCCCTAGACAAAAGGCACCGACCAGAGCATAGAAAAAGACCATTTGGTATCCCTTCTCTCGAACTGCATAGTAAAACTATGTGAATTTGATCTAAAAAATAACCCAATAAGCTTATAATCAGCAATTGGGATAACATGGAAGGGGGATGAATATGATAACCATTGGTGTACTACTCTTTCCCGATGTGGAGGAACTGGATTTTGCCGGGCCGTTTGAAGTTCTGAGTTATGTTAATAAGGTGATTCCGGCCAGCGTCGAGGTCAAAATTATTGCTGAAACGCTGGAACCGGTGAGATGTTTTAATGGGCTAAGGGTTTTACCGGATAAAACAGTCGAAGAGTGCCCTCAGCTGGATATTCTGGTTATACCTGGAGGCCAGGGACGTAAATCAGCTGCCCAGAATACGGTGCTGCTGGACTTTATCAAGCGTCAGCATGAGGGCAGTCAGTATACTTGTTCAGTTTGTACAGGGGCTTTTCTACTCGCTGAGGCGGGGCTGCTAACTGGAAGAAAAGCAACTACCTATCATACGGCTTTTGCTGAGCTATCTGCTTTTTCTGAGGTGACGTTAGTCAATGCGAAGGTAGTGCAGGATGGCAAGATGATTACCGGCGGTGGCGTAAGCTCCGGCTTGGAGCTGGCATTTCATGTTGTACAACTGTTGTTTGGCCGCTTGATTGCGCAGGATGTAGCGCGGCGAATCGAATATAACTGGGGAACGGACAATAACTAGAAATAATAAAAAAGAGGTCGTTGCAGTTGCAATGATCTCTTTTTTATTTGTTCTAAAGTATGGACAAAAGGCATATTGATAAAGCAACTATACTCATAACATTGGGTAGGGAGTGTGTTGTTTTGTGATGCGTACTGTACCGGTAATGTTAATGCCTGCTTTGTATCAGGTTAAGAAGAAACCTGCCAGGGGATACTTTGGTATTCCATTGCTGCTATTAGTACTCTTCGTGATATGGGCAGGGGTTATAAGCTCTTCTGTCATTGCCGGTGAACCGATAACCGATCAATCCCTTAATACTATCCAAATGCTTGAGGAACAATATGATGCTTTTGCTACTACCGTGAGCATTATCCTGAAGGTGGATCATCACATAGATGTCTCTTTATGGAATAGTTATCTCATAATCGGACTGGTAATTGCAGTCGGGTGTTTCATCGGCTTTTGGGCAGGCCTATATGACCGTGTGAGCAATAGCCATTATTATATTATTGATATACGCCGTAAGCGTTGAAGAGAGCGCGATATTTTAATATTCCAATAGGATAAGCCATGCTATAATTAAAGGTACTATAATAGTGGAGGTGCTGACAATGGCTAACTGCAACGAGGAAAACTGTACGTGCCCTAAGAGTGCATGTCCTAGACACGGTAAGTGCTGCCAGTGTATTAACTTTCATCGTGAACAGGAAAATCTCGTGTATTGTCTGAGAGCAATCAATACTGCAAAATAGTGAAATGGAGCAGGCATGACCTGCTCCATTTCTTATATTTATACCGATTTATCAATAGTAATATTTAACTTTTAGTGATATAATTACAAGACATTTAGTGAGCTACAGCCAGAATCCTGTCATATGTTTTTTACATAGGAGAGGATTTTTGTTTTCCGCTGGATTAACGAAGAGCATTGATCCAATATTTTTTCAAGCTCCATGGCTACTTCGTCTGTATCTAAGTTGGCCTCATCCAAGCGGTCAAAGGTTTCGCTTAATTCGCGAACTTTGGCACATAATTTGTTGTATTCCTGTTGCTCTTCTTTTGTTAATCTTCTCATTACACCATTCCCTGAAACTGGATTCCGATTAAATACCGGGCGCAATATTAATCTACAAATTAATGTTAATAGATAACTTAATATTAAGCAATAGATATATGTTGATGATTTTCTGATATTGATATAGTACAACTGGGTGATATTGCATGCATATTGATTATAATGCCATAGGGCAAAGAATTAAGAAAGTCCGTAAACAAAAGGGCTTAACGCAAGAAAGACTTGGTGAAAAATTAGATGTTTCTACAGTCTATATTAGTCAAATAGAGAATGGAAAAACAAAAATTAATTTGGAAATGCTAATCCGTATAGCCAATATACTCAATATAAATCCAGGCTTCTTCATAACTGGCGTGTCCTATCATACGCAAGATTACCTCAAAACGGAATTGGTTACACTTCTGCAAATTTGCCCACCGGAGAAACGCCAGCTTATATTTGATGTTGCTAAATTAATTGCTAACTACAAATAAAAAAGAGCTATACTTGCGTATTGCTCAGAGGAGTATGTAGTACTATTAATTTCTAAAGCGCTTTTCCTGTTTCCAGTCCTCTTCCTTATTGGCAAGAAACCATTTCTTCGTAGCCTCAAAGTTTTTGGCTGCCAAAAGCTTGGTATAAATATGTTTGGCCTTCGGGCTTTCTGAGGGCTTTTTGCCAATAAACTCAATAACGAATTTTTCCGCCTCTTCCATACGGGATGTATCGGCCTGCTCTCTGGCAGCAGTCTGTTTGCGAGTTAGTCTCATGATTGCAACCTCCTTTTCCTAGTTATAGCCTTTTCAGTAGAACCATATTTATTCATAATATCCTCTCGGCGGGATAGAAGCAAGCAACATTTTTAAGTGTGCCGTTATTGCAATATTTCCGCAGGATTTCAAGGAGTTTTGCCAGTTCAACAGAACTATATAGTACAAGTCATTACAGAGGAGAATTTTCATGGCAGCAAAAAAGTATTATGGTGTCAAAGCAGGCAGAGTGATAGGTATATATACAACTTGGGCTGATTGCCAGAAGCAGGTTATTGGCTATAAAGGTGCACTTTTTAAAAGTTTTCCCACAGAAGAAGAAGCCAAGGAATATGTATCCGGTACAGTTCCGGCAGCAGCCACTGGTACCGGTCAGCTTGCGCATACAGCAGCTACTCCTGAAGGAAAGCATTACGATATATATGTTGATGGCAGTTATGATAATAATAAGAAACAATACAGCTGGGGTTTCGCCGTCTATGAAGGTCCCAATGTCATCCACACCGCCAGTGGGGTAGGCAAAGATGAAAATGCCGTTGTTATCCGCAATGTAGCCGGTGAATTGGAAGCCACGATTGAGGCTGTACAATGGGCTGAGCAGCAGGAGGTGGATGTGATTACCATCCACCATGATTATATCGGTATTTCAGAATGGGCTACCGGCAAATGGAAAACCAATAATCCTATTACGCAAAGCTATGCCGCTTTTATCAGAAACTATTTGCAATGGGTTAAGTTTAACAAAGTTGCCGGTCATACCGGTGTTGAGGGAAATGAACTGGCCGACAAGCTTGCAGGGGAAGCATTAAAGAAGCTGCCTTGATTTTTCAGACTTCTTGCGCTATAATGAAAAGGCGTCAAATTTGACGTCTTCATTCGGGCGGGCGTAGCTCAGTGGTAGAGTACCGGCTTCCCAAGCCGTGGGTCGCGAGTTCGAATCTCGTTGCCCGCTCCAAGTATATCAAGGCTCCAGGCTTGCCTGGAGCTTTTTTGTTATGTTTGTATGCTATGGCGCTTTCTACAATAGCTAGAGAGAAGAATTATAATATTACAGAGTGTCAGGTTTAAGATAGGTATCAGAAGTATTTCTGACATGTTGGAGTTGAGTTCCATGAGTTGTGTTGTATAATTACGCGACATTACTATTTGCAGAGGGGTGGTTAGACACC
Source organism: Anaerospora sp. (assembly GCF_032013335.1). NCBI lineage: Bacteria > Bacillati > Bacillota > Negativicutes > Selenomonadales > Sporomusaceae > Anaerospora > Anaerospora sp. The sequence continues at coordinate 177,105 of NZ_DALZUO010000001.1, forward strand.
ATCTTGATACGATAGACACTTGATGTTAGAGTATTTTACCCCCCGTCTTTATATTTTTTTCAAAAGAAGGGTTATGGTATAATAAATGTATAGTGCTAACTGAAAAGCAGCAAGTAGTAGAGTCGAACATAAGACGGGAGGAAAAAAGAAAAAGATGAAAAGTTTCGAAACATCCAGATTAGTGACAGGTCAAGATATGAATCATCACGATACTTTATTTGCAGCCAGATTGGCAGAGTGGTTTACTGAAGCAACTTTTCTAGGAGCCTCCAACTTATATGGCAAATATGGTGAGAAGGATCATTTAGTTGCAGTTGAAATTCATTCGATGAAATTCTTGAAACCTTCTTTTAATGGAGATATGATTAGATTTGTATCAACAGGAGTAAAAGCTGGAAAGACAAGTCTTACAGTTTATACGAAAGCTCTTAGAAATAATACAGAGATTAAAGTTGCAGAGGGTTTTTCGACCTTTGTTTGCATCGATGGCAACAAGCAAAAAATACCTCACAACATCGTGCTTGATGAGCCAACAACAGAGGAAGAAAAAGAAATACTGGAAAAGTTTAATAATCTATAAATAAAGTAGCCTTTCAAGCATTTGCTTGAAAGGCTATTTTCATTTAGAAGCTGCTTCAACGGTCGCCGATCTTGTTAAGTAGTTCTTTATCTGAGTACGATATGGAAGGTAATGGTAATTTGTTACCGAAGATAAAGAGTGAAGATATAAAGGAGGGGTTTTAGTGAAGAGTTTTTTGCTGAGAGTAATAACTGGAATGGTAGTTGCGGCCTTATTTTCTTTTTATCCTAATTCGAGTGTTAATGCAGCGTTAATTACCAAAACATTAGATGCCAATACCAGAATAACGCCGCCAGGGATTATCATGGCAACGCAGGGTGAAATACCAATGTTTAAAAAAGGAACTGTTGTTACGCTTGACGAGTATGGTAATGTGCTTGAAGGGATTTTGGCTGACACGATAAATTTGCCGTATGAATCTGGTACAGCTGCAGCTACTCTCAGAAAAACATCAGTAGCTCCGCCAATGATGTTTATCCCGTATTATGTGACCGATACGAAGCCTAAATATCGCCTTCTCACATTCAAAGAAGGCAACAAGGTTATATTCAATGCCAAGGGTGAGGTTACCAGGGGTACCATAACCAACACTAATGATAGTATTGAATTTAATTCAGTTAATCATATGCAAATAACAAGCGGTGAAATCAGTTTTCATGACAGCGGAATGGTGGCAACCTGTACGCTGGGTAAAAATACCTATCTACGCCCAGTCGGCTGGCAGCAGCTTTTAACTGCTAACTTTACCAATAATACAGCCTGTTCCGGTCTCGTTGAATTCAAAGGTAAGCAGCCGCTTGAGCTAAACGAGAAGGGGGAAGTTATGAAAGGTACATTAAATAACAAAGCCCAGCTGCTGGCAGCGGCGGATGGCAGTAGTACAAAGCTTTATGAAGCTGGTACTATAGTAGAATTCGACGAAAAGGGTGTTGTAATCAAGGCTGAAATGATGCCTAAACCAGAATAAGAAGACAAAATGCATAGTTTACGCAAAATGGTCTAGCTGTTCACGTTTAGTTGAACAGCTTTTTTATTTAGCTGTATTACAAACAGGGTGTAGAACCCAGGTTGCCTGCCAGCGTTAAGAAAAGTATAACGGCGGTGATTATCCACTGAGGATCTCGCCTATCTTATGGTAGGTGATTTTTAATAGACAGCTGATAATGTAATAGATGATAACCAATAATAAATGAAAGATATTCTTATGTTGGGGTGGTAAGCGTGGATCAGATTGAAGAATTGCGAGAAATTATTGAAAAGCTGCGTATGCGGCTGCATGAAACCTCCCATGGAAAATGCTTTCTCGATCCAGAGGTTGTCAAGGTAAGCCAGGAATTAAATGAAGTGCTTAATAGGTATGAGCTTCTGATTAAGCAAAAATGCAAATGAGTCCCTCATAGAGGGACTCATTTTTCTGTAACGTTTTGCCTTTTCATTCATATAATGGCATAAGGGTTTTAGACCGATAGATAACAGATCATACAGGGAGGGAGAGTATCAATGAGTATATTGACTACTTGTTCTTTACTGCCGATAAAGACAGATGACTGCCGTAAATACACTGGGATTGCCTTTGATGGGTGCTTCTTTTACTTAACCTCGCCCCAAAGCTGCTTAATTGATAAGTTGGATGCTTGTTTTGAGAGTGTAGAGACCATAGAAACTTGCCGGGGTTATACTTCGATTTGTTACGACGAGAGAGAACGGTGTTTTTGGGCAGTTTCTGCAGAAGAGGCTGGAAAAATTTTTAAATTGGATCGCTGCTTTTGTGAAGTTGGCTGCATCTACATAGAGGACCTGCCTGATAATTGTAGCAATGTAGTAAGTATAGCCTATGACTGTAAAAGAGATATTTTAGTTGTGGCATTTCCTAAAATGATTATTGAAATAACCAAAAAAGGCTGCGGTATACGCTTAATTGAGACACCCCGCAGAACGAGCACCCGCGCTGTATTAATGATCCCGCCTTATTATGTAGCCGCCTATAGGGGAAGATGCCATCAGTTTATTGGTATTTACGATTGTGACGGACAGGAGATTAAACGCTGCAAATTCCCGCGTAAATATATAATTGAGGGACTTGTGTTCTATTCCTGCTGGGACGAGGAAGAGGAGAATTACTATATTTATGCGTTGGCAGCCAAGCATTGCAGGTATCCGTATATTGTAAAGCTCAGACTCGATCTTTGTTATGCAGGTATGGAGTTAGAGGATTGCAGCAATAAACGGATAGTATGCGAGAGTGATCCTGAAGAGACGGAATGAAAGAGTTAAGTAGAAAAAAATGAGCCTTTCCGCAATTAACGGAGGGCTTTTTTGTTTTGAAGGAGGGATGTTATATGGTAATATTAAATGAATAATTTCTTAAAGGGAAGAATGGAAAATGAGAAGCATAAGCGATGAAATTTTTAAAAGCATAGAATTAAAGATCATTAATGGTGAATTAAAAGCCGGTGATAAATTGCCGTCCGAAAATGAGCTTTGTAAAATCTGGAATACCAGCAGGGTATCCGTACGACCAGCCCTGGAACGAATGATGGCCTTAGGTATTTTGAAGAAGGTTCGCGGCGGCGGAACCTATGTCAGTGCTTCTGATTCTCCCTATTCATTAAGCCCGCTGCTGGCTTTTGCTATATTCCGCGATGAAAGCATACGGGATATTCTCATATTTCGTAAAGTCATTGATGTAGGAATTGTAAAAGGTTGTGCTGCTAACCGGGATGATGATAATCTGAAACAATTGAAACTGTGCCTGGAAGAAATGGAGCACAGCCTGGCTTCAGAAGACCGGGTAAAGTTCAATGAGGCTGACCTCGAATTTCATATGGAAATAGCCAGAGGCAGTAAAAATCCTCTTAATGTAAAGGTTTATGAAATGCTGCGCCATATTATTAGAAAAAATCAAATCAATATAAATGTAATGCTAGGTATATCGAGCAGTATTAAAGAGCATCGCAATATTTACACGGCAATAGAAGAATGCAATCCTGAACTTGCTGCTCATTTTATGGAAAAGCATATTCAGCGAACCATAAACGAAATGGAATCGGTAACGTTATAATAATATATGTTATTTAAAATGGCAGCCTTTATTTGAGTATAGGGGGCTGCTATTTTTGATTTGATGCATAGATGTGTATTACAACTATTGTTTGTGGGAATTAAAACAATACTGTAAATTGTTAAAAAATTCACAACGTTTCCGTGTTGACTCATGGAAATATTTAAAATATAATAGACGCATAAACGTAGTTGTATTACAAGTTCGGCTTTTGGAAGGAGTTCGTAGCAAAAATGAAAGTGGTAAATCTGAATGAGCCCAATTCAATTTATGTGCAAGATGCACCTGCAGCCGTTAGAGAAAAAACTAATGATGTATTAATTAAGGTAAAAGCTTTGGGAATTTGCGGTTCTGATATCGGCGCATTTAAAGGAACAAATCCACTGGTATCCTATCCACGGATCATTGGTCATGAAATAGGCGGCGAAGTGGTGGAAGTCGGCGATAATGACCGGGATATCAAAGTTGGCGATAAAGTCATCGTTGAGCCCTATATTCCGTGCAATAATTGTTATCCATGCAGCTTAGGGAGAACCAACTGCTGTGTAGATTTAAAAGTGCTGGGCGTTCATATAGATGGTGGAATGACAGAATACTTCGCTCATCCGCTTCGACTGGTAAGCAAAGTACCTGCCGATATGGAATGGAAGCATGTCGCCATGATTGAGCCTTTAACAATTGCTTTGCATTCTATACATAGACCAAAAGTTAAAGCCGGTGAGCATGTTCTCATTATCGGCGCAGGACCGATCGGCTTATTGGCAGCACAGGTGGCGAATGTCTATGGTGCAACACCGATTGTAATGGACCTGGTTGATGAAAGACTGGATCTGGCCCAAAGTTTAGGCGTAAAATATACAATTAATATCACGAAAGAAGATGCTATATCCAAAATAAGCGCAATTACGAATGGCAGAATGGCTGAAGTTGTTATCGAGGCATCTGGTGCAAAGGCGGCAATACAAGGAGCAATTGAGTATGTGTCGTTTGCCGGCAGAATTGCGCTTGTAGGATGGCCCAATGCCGAGATTCCGCTGCCTACAGCTATGATAACCAAGAAAGAACTGGATATAGTTGGCTCCCGTACAAGTGCAGGGGAATTCGCAGAAGCAACGGAACTTATCTATCAAAAGAAGATTAATGTAGATGCACTGATCAGTCAGGTCGTTACGCTGGAGGAGGTTCCATCGGCTGTACAGCAGATTGCAAAACATCCTGACCAGTTTATGAAAGTAGTGGCAGTGCTATAAGGTAGTTTCCAATGTATCATACATATAAATAGGGGGAGAAAAATGAAAAAGCAGATTAAGGTAGCCCTGACATGTCTTCTCGCATCCTCAATCCTGATGGCCGGCTGCGGCGGCTCAAAGACTGGTACTAGCAGCACTCCAACGGAAGCCAAAACATATACAATTAAGGTGGCTAACTACTATGCGTCAGAGCATCCGCAGAATGTGGCCTTGCGGGAAAAGTTCAAACCGCTGGTGGAACAAAAGTCAAACGGAACCTTAAAAGTGGAAATCTTTGAGAACAATAAGCTTGGTGGCGAACAGCAATTCTACACGGGTGTTCGTAATGGTACGATTGAAATGGGTATTCCCGGTATGATCATGCAGGCCGATGTACCTAAGATGGGCGTTCCCGAGTGGCCTTTTTTGTTAAAGGATTTTAAACATGCCAAAGCGGTACTGAATGGTCCGATCGGCAAAGAGATGGGCGACGAACTGGAAAAGGCGCATGGTGTAAAAGTATTGGCCTGGTCAGTAAACGGGTTTAGAATGTTTTCAACAAGCCGTCCTGTTGCCAGCATGGAGGACTTCAAAGGATTACGCCTGAGAATGCCGAATACCCCGGTATTTGTAAAACTTGGACAATCTTTAGGAGCTAATGTATCCCCAATGCCGTTGTCTGAAGTATTTACCGCTCTGGAGCAAAAGGTAGTTGATGGTCAGGATAATCCGATCGGAGTTGTAAGATCGTCCGGTTTTTATGAAGTACAGTCCAATATTTTAGAATCACGCCACGGCTTTACACCGAATGTATTAATTGTCAGCAATAAGTTCTGGGAAAAGTTAACCGCTGATCAGAAGAAAGTAGTTGAGGAAGCAGCCAAAGCTTATGCTGACTACCAATGGGAACTGTCTGAGAAGAGCTATGAAGAAGACAAGAAGTTCCTTACCGACAAAGGTATGAAATTTATTACCCCTAATGAGCAGTTTAAACAGCAAATGGAAGCAGCCGTACAGCCTATCTATGAAGATTATTATGGCAAATATCCTTGGGCTAAAGATATGGTAGAAAAAATTAATAAACAGGCGAAATAAGTTAAAAATGTAGTGGGGTTCCCTAGAACTCCACTACATTTTCTGAAAGGGGCAGCATGGTGGGCAAGTTTGCGGAATTGACAACAAGGCTAATTAATTATCTTATAGCCGCTGCTTTGTCTTTAATGGCAATTTTTGTTTTCGGCAATGTAATTTTGCGGTATTTCTTTAACTCTGGTCTTACCTGGGCCGAAGAGGTTTCAAGGTTTCTGTTTATTTGGCTGATTTTTTTAGGAGCTATTCTGGCATTGCGCGACAATGAGCATTTGGGCGTTGACACTTTAGTAAGGAAACTGTCGCTAAAAGGTAAGAAGATCCTTTTTGTTATTAATAATGCTATTATACTAATTACCCTGTTACTGGTATTGGATGGCAGCTGGAAGCTGACCATGCTTAATATCGATCAGTCATCTCCGGCTATTGGACTTCCATATGCATATGTTTATGTATCGGGAGCGGTTATGAGCATTGGTATGATTGCCATTGTCATCGGAAAATTATATCGTGTCATAACCAATAAGCTTGATGAAAACGATTTGGTTATGACAACGGATTCAGAAGAAAAGGCTGATTTTGAGCAGGGCACAAGGTCAATCACGGGAGGCGAAAAATAGTGGAAGTAACTATTGTTTTTATTGCCTCACTCTTGATTGTCATGGCAATGGGCATTCCAATCGCACTGGCGCTGCTAATGAGTGGGATTGCGCTTATGCTTCAATTGGACATGTTTGATACGCAGATATTAGCCTCCAACCTTCTCGATGGTGCCGATAATTTTCCATTGATGGCTATTCCCTTTTTTATTCTTGCCGGCGAGCTGATGAACGCGGGGGGAATATCCAAGCGGATTATTGCTTTTGCAATGGCCCTGGTAGGACATATTCGCGGCGGATTTGGTTATGTTGCGATTATTGCCAGTGTTATTTTTGCCGGTTTGTCTGGTTCGGCTGTCGCCGATACAGCGGCCTTGGGAGCCATATTAATTCCGATGATGGCAGAAGCCGGTTATGACCGTGCCAAATCAGGGGCACTGATTGCCTCGGCCGGTATCATTGCCCCCATAATGCCGTTGAGTATTCCCATGATTGTGTTTGGTGTTACGGCTAATGTGTCGATTCCCAAATTATTTATGTCCGGTGTTGTACCGGGAATGCTGCTAGCTATCTTTCTGGCCGTTACCTGGGCCTGGATGGTTCGCAAAGAAAAGTTTGTGGTTCAGCGCCGCCAAACAGTCCAAGAATTATGGCAGGCGACAAAGGAAGCTGCGTGGGCTTTCGTACTCCCTGGAATTATTATTTTCGGACTTAGGGGTGGTGTTTTTACACCGACGGAAGCAGCGGCAATTGCCGCATGGTATGCCTTGTTCGTAGGGGTATTTATTTATAAGGAACTTAAAATCAGCGAGCTGCACAAAGTGCTGACAACTGCAGCGAAGACGACCAGTATTATTATGCTGCTGGCAGCTGCTGCAATGGTATCGTCGTGGCTGATTACAGTAGCCAACATTCCTGGAATGATAACAGCAATGCTGGCTGATTTTATGGATAACAAGATCCTGCTGATGTTCCTGATTAATATTATTGTTTTAATTGTTGGTACAGCAATGGATGTAATGCCGACCATCCTGATTTTGACCCCTGTGCTGATGCCGATTGTGCAGCAGGCTGGTATTGATCCGGTATACTTCGGTTTTATGTTCGTATTCAACAACTGTATTGGTTTGCTGACCCCGCCGGTGGGTACTGTGCTTAACGTAGCAGCCGGTGTCGGTAAAATCGCGATGGATGATATTATAAAAAGAGTGATGCCCTTTATGTGGGTCGAGATCATACTCCTGCTCCTGTTAACCTTATTCCCTGACTTGGTATTAGTGCCTTTAAAATGGCTGACCTTAAAATAAGGAATATAAAATAAAATTAGGAGTGATTTGCCTGTGAAAATGATCTTTAGATGGTACGGAGTCGATGACAAAATACCCTTGGAGTACATACGGCAAATTCCCGGAATGACGGGGGTGGTATCTGCAATCTATGATGTACCGGTCGGTGAGGTATGGCCGGTAGATAAAATCCTGGCGTTGAAGGAAAAAGTGGAAAGCCGGGGCCTTGAGCTGGAGGTCATTGAAAGCGTTCCTGTCCATGAAGATATTAAGCTGGGACTTCCGACACGCGATAAATATATTGCGAACTATTGCCGGACGCTTCGCAATCTGGCGCAGGCAGGTATTAAAGTAGTCTGTTACAACTTCATGCCAGTCTTTGATTGGACGAGGTCACAACTTGACTATGTGCTGCCTGATCAATCGACTGCACTTATTTATAATGCGGAAGTTGTGGCACAAATGAATCCTGCCACCGGAGATTTGAAGCTGCCCGGCTGGGACACCAGCTATACGCAGGAAGATATGAAGGCATTACTGGAGGCATACAAATCGGTCTCTGAAGAAACCTTATGGGAGAACCTGCATTACTTCCTGACAAGTGTTATTCAAACTGCCGAAGAGGTAAAAATCAAGATGGCTATTCATCCTGATGATCCACCTTGGTCCATATTCGGACTGCCCAGGATTATTACACACAAGGAAAACCTGGAGCGGTTTGTTAACCTCGTGGATAGTCCTTACAGCGGTCTTGCCTTGTGCTCCGGCTCGCTCGGTGTTTCTCCCGACAATAACATCCCTGCTCTAATCCGCCAATTTGGCAGCAAGGGCAAAATTCATTTTGCGCATGTACGTAATGTGAAGATTACCGGCAGAAAATGCTTCGAAGAGTCTGCCCATCTTAGTTCTGCAGGATCGCTGGATATGTACGAAATCATGAAAGCTTATCATGACGTTGGCTATACGGGCTATATGCGTCCTGATCATGGGAGAATGATTTGGGGTGAAACCGGTCGGCCCGGCTATGGACTTTATGATCGGGCCTTGGGCGTCGAGTATTTGCTGGGATTATGGGAAGCATTAGAAAAAAACAGAAAATAATAAGAGCTCCATTGCTTGCAAGAATCATAGCCCTAACGAATGATTCATATGGTATAGGGATACGTAAAATTGCAATTTGATGGAGTCAAATATGGCAGAATTATTTAAAGAAGATCCGGCAGAACAATTCAAGGAAGTTCCGTCAGAATCTATATTTTATGAAATTACTCCCGAGGAATCGTCGATACTTTTTTACTTTCTTGGACTGGTTATTTCTGAGAAATTAACGATTGATGAATTGAACCTGCTGGCTAATGGCTTATTTGAGACAGCCCAGGTCATGTTTATCATAGCTTCTCACAGGCAAATGCTGAATGATGCGCTGCAAGCTCAGCTAGATAAGAAAGATGAGGAAGCGGCAGCGGCCTCTGCTGAGAGCATGAAGCGGGAAGTGACCGAGCTCAAGCAGCAAATACGAAAACTGCAAAAACAAATTGATGAGTTGAAACTTTACAAGTAAAGCCTCTTGGTGTATTGCCAGGAGGCTTTACTTTTTGTTCGCGGCCATAGCGTAACGGTTTCGACTCAGTTGTCAGCTGGAGAGAAAAAGGTTTTTGTTTTATACCACTCATCAATTTGTTTTTGCAGTAGAATTCTCTCTTCTGTTAGCTGCATAAAAAATAATCGATAAGAGGCTAATGACGCTTTTAATCGCTCCGCGCTAAAAGGTTTAATAATATAATCCATAACTCCATACCGTAGAGCCAGGGTCAAAGATGTTCCGTCATTGACGGCAGTGGCCATTATAAAATCAATGGGTAATCCGCTGTTACGGGCAAAGGATATAATTTCAAGCCCGCTGAAATCAGGCAAATGGTTATCAATAATGACCAAATTTGGACGCTTATTAACTAGTAAATCAACAATTTTTTTTCGAGTTGCTGCTATCGAAACGACAGTAAAGCCTTCAACAGACTCAACTAGCTCTCTATGAATTTTAGCAATCACTGGATTGTCTTCTACAATAAGCACACTGATGGTATCCATATATTTTGCTCCTAAGACCAAGCCCTCGTTCTATACCTTGACGGTTAGCAGTGTCTTTAGGTATCATTATAGCAGTATCCAAACTATAAAAATAATACTAAAGAACTTTATCATATATAGGAAAAAATGATGGGAAGAGGATAGGTATGGATATTAAACAACTTAAATATTTTCGCAGTATTGTGCTAGCGGGTACGATTTCTGGAGCTGCAAAGCAGTTGTTTATGACTCAGCCCTCGTTAAGTCAACAACTTCATCTTCTTGAAAGTGAATTAGAAGTAAAATTAATAGACAGAGGCAATCGCAAAATTACTCTTACTGAGGCAGGGCAATTACTTAATATCCGCGCAGGACAAATACTTGAGCTGCTAAATACCACTGCTGCGGAAGTTAGGGAACTGCATAACGGCTATACAGGAACGTTATCTATAGGTACGATTACTTCATTCGGAGTGGCTATTTTGCCGGGGGTTATTCGAGAATTCCATGCAAAGTATCCCAATATTAAATTTCAGCTTTTAGAGGATACTACCCCTAAAATCTTAGATTTATTGAATAGCGGTTTAATTGAATTGGGAATCACAAGATCAGCATTTAATGAAGAGCTTTATCACGCGGTGGAGCTGCCTGCTGACCCGATGGTAATTGCCATGTCTAAAGAGTGGTTGAGTGGACAGCAATCACAATATATAACGATAGATGAACTTCGGGGAAGACCGTTATTATTACATCGAAGTAACGAAGCGATGATAATAGACTATTGTCATAAGATGGGATTTCAACCCGATATTGTCTGCAAAGGTGATGATGTTCGAACTTTAATTGTTCTTGCAAATGAGGGAATAGGATTGGCAATTGTTCCAAAGTCAGTGTTAGGTTTAGTCCCAAGTAACAATATTTCCTATAGAGAAATATTGGATGAGCCCTTGAAAATTAGAAAATCGGTAATATGGATGAAAAATAGGTATCTGTCCACTGCTGCCAAGCATTTTATCAACACCTTGCTTTTAGATTTAATGTAAAAAGCGAGGATAAGTGGTTGGAATAGCATTAGGTATAGTTTAGTCTTTCGCTTGTACTGGCGGAAGGCTTTTCTTTTAATTGAAGCTGTGGCTCTTGTTCGAGGGTGTAGATAGTGGTATTTTTAATAGTATGATAGGCAATATAAATAACATCATTCACAAGAACGGGAGCTACTGGTATGAAAAAATATAAAAAGGTATATATAGAAATAACAAATGCCTGTAATTTGCGATGTGATTTCTGTCCGGAAACGAAACGAACGGCGCAATTCATGTCAGAGGACGATTTTCAAAATATCGCTTCGCAGGTTAAACCATTTGCCGATTATATCTATCTCCATGTAAAAGGAGAGCCCCTATTACATCCAAACCTGGGGAGGATATTGGATATCAGTTTTGACAACGCCCTTAAAGTCAATATCACGACGAATGGCACTTTGATTGACAAGGCTGCAGATGTGTTGCTTGCAAAGCCGGCTGTACGACAAATTAATTTTTCTCTGCACAGCTTTGATGGTAACGAGAACAATCTTTTCAAAGACACCTATATTGACCGGATTCTCAGCTTTACCAATAGGGCTATTGCGGAGTCTGGTATTATCATTTCTTTGCGGCTGTGGAATTTAGAGGAAGCCTTATTAACGGAAGATCAACGCAAGCGAAATGCCGATATCCTGAATAGAATTGAAGATAACTTTAAGCTGTCCTATCAAATACGGGGGAACCTATCGCAGGATAAAGCCTTGAAAATAAGTGATCGAGTTTACTTAAACCAGGATTACGAATTTAAATGGCCTGATTTACAGCAAGCGGAGGATACTGCTCCCGGTACGTGCTATGGACTTAGACAGCAAATTGCAATTTTGGTGGATGGTACGGTAATTCCCTGCTGTCTTGATGGTGAAGGCGTGATTAACCTTGGCAGCATTCATCAGGAAAGCCTTGCTAAGATCCTTCAAGGTGCGAGAGCGGAGCGCATAAGACAAGGATTCTCCAGGCAGTATGTCGTGGAAGAATTATGCCGGAAATGCGGCTTTCGTAAACGGTTTACCAAATAAAGGCTGGCGAGAATGAGCGCAAAGGAGAGGAACATGACAGTCGATTTACATATACATACTGTGGCAAGCGGTGATGGTGAGTTTGCTCCAAGGGAGATTATCGAGCGTGCTAAGGAAGCAAAGCTTCATGCTATTGCTATAACCGATCACGATTCGGTAGCTAGCCTTGAAGAAGCGATTCACTGGGGTGAAAAAGCTGGTATCGAGGTCATACCTGGCTGTGAGTTTTCTGCTAGTTATAAAGATAAATGGTTTCACATATTGGGGTATTTTATTGATGATCGTCATCCGGGCATTCTGGAGTGGTGCCGTAGGATAGATAAGGCTCGCCAGGATAACGTAGATGCTCAGATTGCCAAGCTCCGTGAGGGCGGATTTTATCTAGATAAAGACAAAGTGTTGGAATTTGGCTCTCAGCCGATGCCAATTTGCTATGGCGGCGCTATTTTTGCAGATTCCCGCAATGATCATAACCAACTGCTGAAGCCATACCGGTTATTGGATAATCCTGTACTCAGATTCTGCTTAGACTGGATCGTTACCGGCCGTCCCTATAATTCTCCGCAATATATTCCCGGTGTGAATGAGGCAGTTGACTGTATTGTCCAGTGCGGCGGCGTACCTGTTCTGGCACATCCGGCTGCTACGCTTTCCCTAACTGATACGATACTGCTCAACGAACTGCTCGAACTTGGTATCGTAGGAGTGGAGGCTTTTACTACATGGCACACTAAGGAGCAAGAAGACTATTATTTTCAGTTCTGTCAGGAAAAAGGCATCCTTGCTACCAGCGGCAGTGACTTCCATGGCAAAAGTAAGCCCCATATTCGCATTGGTCAGGCAAGAAATAACAGTTATGATATAGTCCGGCGTTTAAAGGAATTAAGAAGCAGGCAGTGACAAAAGAAAAGCATTATGAAAGCAAAAAAGCCCGCTGCAAAGGGCTTTTTTGCTTTCATAATGCTACTGATTCTTAGCAGGAAGATTGGTCTTGCTTTCTAACGCTGCTTCCTTTTCCCGCAGGATATCCTGTAATTCTCCGCCAGTTATAGGATTTGTATAATTGGTCTGATACTTCGCGGTCTCTTTGTTAAACTCGGCATGAAGTATTGCACCGGTATCATTTGTTTCTGACAAAAGCTGCACCTCTCTTTTTTAACTGGGAAGCCAGTCATCACCTTCAAGGATATTCACTTTAGGCGGTTTCTGCTGGGTTTTATCTTCATCATTTTGGCTGGTAAGTAGTTCTTCTGCATATGAGGATGGATTACGAAGCTTATCGTCCATTTTATCACCCTCCTTTATTCTGTGCGAAAATAATTTCAAATAACCAAAATAGAAAAGCGAGAATTAATTGATAAAAAAACATTGACAATTACTCCCATTAGGTGTATATTTTAATTAGTAAATAACAATAAATATTAAATAGTAAAAATAATGGTTTTAGGGGATATGTGCTATGAACATTATCACTAATCAATAGCATTAAATAGTGGAGGGGGTGGGTCCAGTGTACAAAGAAGCTGATGAGCGTGAAATCAATCAGGTTCTGGCTTGCGAGTCACGTTGTGACAGTGAAGACACCAGTTGCCCAGAACACTGTGAATTGATTGAGAAGGTTGTTCCTTGAAAATAAAATGGATGTAAAAAGCTGCCTTTGATACCAAAGGCAGCTTTTTTATATTTATTCCATAGCAGAGCTAAAAGGAAAGTAAAATAAGCAATACAGCGGGAATAGAAATGGTAATCCCAAGTAAACGACTAAGCCAATAATCCGTAGTATCTTCATAAGTGACAGTTATCGGTATATTGGCCTGTTTGAAAAAATCTTCCCAGCATGCCATTGCATTTGTAATCAGCCGGGTTTGTTTGAGTATATATGTGAATTCATCATTGATTTTAATTTTCCAGCCATCAATAGTTTCGCTAAAAGCAATTTTACTAATTTCATTAATCGGAATGCTCTGGCGAGCGATTGCAGTTTGATTCTGAGCATCGGGAGTAATGATGGTTATTCTTTTTGTTTCCAGACAGGATGCAAAAGCAACATAATCTCCGGAGAAGCGAAGCTCCTGATAAGATATGGCAGCTTTGTTAAGCTCTTTTATCACTAATTCCTGAAATGGTCCATTTTCTTCAGGCTCTATATACGTTAATAGTAAGGGCAGCAAAGCAAAGATAAGTCCCGTCCATACATAAGCGGTGCTGTTATATGTAATCTGTCTGTAATAACAAAATAAAGCAAGTCCGATTTCTCCGGCCACAAGGCACAGAAATAGCAATCTCATGCTCATCCCCCTCTATTAATTCCAACTCCAATATAGTTATGGTTAAAGAGTAACTTTTATGTGTCTTTAAGGGAGTAAAATTGCCTTGGGTAATTCTGGAGGAGTAGGCAGGGCTGCAGGCGAATATAACATAAAAAGGATATAAAACAAAGAAATGAGTTGATTAGCAATGAACAGACTGAAGTGCTTACCGATAATTGTCTTCGTATGTATCACAATGTTAGTGGTTTCCGTCTGTAGTGCAGGCAAATCTACAGCAGCGGCTAAGGACCCGAAGAAAATTGTTACTGCTGCTTTTGCTAAATTAAATGCAGTGAACAACTATCACATGATGATGGAAAATAAGTATACCCTTGTTTATCAGGGAGAAAATTTTGGCCTTAGTGTCAAAAGTGAATCTGATGCACAGGCTAAGCCATTGTTAGTCAAGAATAATATGACGTTTACGATGGATAGTAAGTGGGAGAAGAAAGAACAGAAGACAGTTCAATACATAGAAGAGGACGAGGGAAAGATTGTTGCCTACTCGCTCCTTAATGATCATTGGACCAGGCAGGTCTTGGCCGAATTCAATCCACTGGCTGCATATGATGATTATTTTAAAGCAATAAAACATGTGGCCCTGTTACAAGAAACTCCTGAGGCAAGAGACTTTGAGGTCGTAATAGAGTCCAGTTATATGTCTAAAGAGATGGCCCGCATGATGAATGCGCTGGGAATGCAAAAGGTGCAGCTGCCTGAAGGCATTTTCAAGAACATTGGAGATCTTTCCTATACGGTTACAATTGATAAGAAGACAGATGCAATTACTCAGGTGAATATGGATTTATCGGGGATATTAGTTAACCTGGGGAAAAATATTGTTGGCTCACTAAATTTGCCGGAGGAAAAGAAATCCGTTATTAACGAAATGCTTTCTACCGTGAAGGCTTCTGCTTCGATTACTTTTTCACAAATCAATCAGATAGAGAACTTGCAAATTCCACCGGAAGTAAAGCAATCAGCGATCACGTTGCCTTCGATCCCAGCACTGCCAACTTCAGACTCCGGTGAAAATGCTGATTCAATTAAAATCGGGGCTAATCTTGAATTGACAGGCAGCGCTTCTCAATACGCCAATGAAACGCTTAACGGTATGCGGTTGGCTGTTAAAGAGGCAAATGATGAGGGCGGGGTATTAGACCGCAAAATTGAACTAGTTACGTCAGATAACGGATCAGAAGTAAGCGGCGCCGCTAATGTGATGGCAGCCTTTGTTACTGAAAAAAAAGTTGCAGCAGTGCTCGGTCCGGTAACCAATGCCAATATGAGAGCGGCAGCGGCAATAGCAGAGGACTCGGGGCTGCCGATTATCAGTTCTTCTGCAACGAACCCGGCAATTACTGCGGAGAATGGTCAGGTCAAAAAATATGTCTTCCGCAGCGCCTTTACCGATCCCTATCAGGGCAAAATGATGAGTAAGTTTGCTGCCGGTAAGCTGGGAGCAAGGACGGCGGCCATGCTGGTGGATAAAACCTCCGATTACTCAAAATATATTGCCGCAATTTTTAAAATGACGTTTACGGCCGACGGGGGTACCATTGTAGCGGAAGAAGGCTATTTACATAAGGATCGGGATTTTAGTGAGCAGCTGGCACGCATTCAACAGGCTGATCCTGATGTTATATTCATTCCCGGATATGTTGATGAAGTGGGCCCGCTGATCCATCAAGCGCGGGATATGTCAATCACTGCTCCCCTATTAGGAACAGATGACTGGGATTCGTCCAGATTAGTTGAATATGCCGGTGTAGAGGCATTAAATAATACGTTTTTTAGTAATCACTATTCCACGCAGCTGCAATCGTCGGTAAATCAGCGCTTTGTTGCTGCCTATAAAAAAGAGTTTAACAGCGAGCCGGATGTATTTAGTGCTTTGGGATATGAAGCAGCAACCATTCTGATCGCTGCGATCAAAAGTGCCGACAGTTCGGAACCGAACATGATCCGCTATGCTCTTGAGAGAACCAGGCTGGAAGGCGTTACTGGTCCGATTTACTTTAATCGCTATCATAATCCGATAAAGTCTATGGTAGTCATCGAAATGGTTAATGGCGAACAGGTGTTACTGGAGAGGGTAGACCCGTAAGCGCAGTTTCTTCCTAGTAAAATGGTTAGGCCCTATCAGCAGATAGGGCCTTTTGCATCCTATAATTAATAAACAAATGTATCTGGTGTATATATTCAGGTGTACTGATTGATAATAAAATGGCAGTATTTTTTTTATTTTAGAAGGAGTTAACACACTGCAGTGTCGAACAAGTTTATTCTGACCCAAGACCGCAAGGATTTGGTCAAGCCTACTATTAGACAGGGGACTACATGACTATTTTAGAACAAATGCTGTTAAAGAATAAATGTTTTGTTAATAGTACTGCATTAATTGATGAGCAGAGCAGTAACAATGTCGGCAAACTGCCAAAGCGAAAGCTAGCCGTATTTACCTGTATGGATACGAGATTGGTCGATTTTCTTGAGCCTGCCCTTGGCCTTAGACGCGAAGATGCTGTTGTAATAAAGAATGCCGGAAATTCGGTCACCGGTCCCTTTGAGGCAACCATTCGCAGCCTGGTTATTGCAATCTATGAACTGGGGGTACAGGAAATCATTGTGATTGGTCATGAGGATTGCGGTGTGGCCCATTCCAGCGCCGATACTGTAATCGATAAAATGCTGGCGAGGGGCATTTCTCCCGATGCAATTAAAATGATCAAAGATGAGCTGGCAGTTTGGCTGGATACGTTTCACCATCCCCATGACAATGTATGTCAGGTTGTCGCTAAGATAAGAAATAATCCTCTTATTCCAAAGGATGTGCCAATTCACGGATTAATGTTTGATCCCCACACCGGAGAGGTGTCGGTACTTGTTAGCGGCTATGGCAGCGAGACTGTGTAGCTGCTTTTTTTTTCTATTTTGCGCTGCTTTTCTTCGTCAGGAAAAACAATGGTTTTAAACACATTCTTATGATCTTGAGAAAACTCAGTGCTGCTCCAAGAAGGGCAAAAACGAGATAATAGCCGCCAGTGGTCATGTCATATTTGAACCATTCCTTCAAACCGTCAATGACGATATGATCTAGATTTAACAGTGTAAACAGGAAGGCGACAATAAGCCCGGAAATAAAACCACCAATCATGACCCGCGAGACACCGCCGATGACACCGAACAGGAAATAATACCCACTTTGACCAATATCCATTTTGATTAAGTCTTTTACTCCGGAGATTATGGTCTGATCAATATGAAAAAAGGTAAGAAGATAGGCAATCGCAACTCCAAGTACAAATCCTAGAACCATTCTGCATCATTCCTTTCATAACAGAGAAAATACTATTGAATACTATCTAAAGTGTACACCCAAAGGAAAAGGCACGGCAAGGAGAGATTTTATGATAGAGGTAACAGCAGCGTTAATTCGAAGGGCCGACAAAATACTGATTGCCCGTCGCCCCGGCCGTGATGAACTTGCTGGACTTTGGGAATTTCCCGGAGGGAAATTAGAAGAAGGTGAAAGCCCGGAAGAATGCCTGGCAAGAGAAATACTGGAAGAGCTGGCAATCACAATTTCCGTAGGTGAATTTTTTGCTGATTCGATTTATGAATATCCCAGTAAGGTAGTTCATTTAATGGCGTTTTGGGCTGTTTGGACTGAAGGGGAGATAAAGGCCTGCGCTCACGATGATGTAGTCTGGTCTTCGGCTGCAGAGTTGCGCGAATATACCTTTGCTCCGGCCGATCGACCGATTGTTACAAAATTGATTGAAAGTGCGGTAAAGTGAGTAAGGGCGATAATGTAAAAAGCCGATGTGAACGGAACGTTCACGTCGGCTTTGCTTATGCATGTTTTTGCATCTGTTCCTCTAAGTAAATACTGCCGGGCGGTGCGCCAAACAACGTTTCGATCAGGTGTCCGGCAATTTGAAGCTTGTTTTTTACCATCTCGGGGTTTGATTCATGACCGAATTCGTTGGGAGAACTGGCTTCCAGCAGAGAGGCCATAATGCCGGCAAAAAAAGAGAGCGTTTCCTCCATATGGGCCACCTTTGTTGTTCCTTCCCGGTTACCCTGCTCAAGCAGGCTTCTGAACACCGGGGCAGTAACAAGATGCATTTGCCGCCAGACTTTATTGATGAGTTCGCCTTGCTTCTCTTTATACAAGACTTTGGCAATCAGACTGGGCTCATCGTGATAGCAGAATCTATAGAAATGCTTAATTAAGAGCTGCAGCTTTTCTAAAACAGTACTACTCTGTTGATGAGAGACCTGTACTTCATGCAGCATGTTTTTAACATGACGGGCAAATATGGATTCAAGGATCGCTTCTTTTGAGGGGAAATAGTAGTAAAAAGTGCCTTGGGCAACATTTACTTTTCTTACAATATCCTGCACAGTAGTTTTCTCATAGCCTGCTGACAGGAATAATTCCAATGCGGTATCCATTAGTTCAGCCTGACGTACCTGTGGGTCCTTCGAGATTCTTGGAATAGGAAACACCTCTCTCGTTTTCTGACTGACGTCAGTTTAAATTGTAAAATAAAACAATTCTGTTGTCAACGGATTGGTCTTGCCGGTACCTGCATGTGCTCAGGATATAGCTGGCGAGCAATTTTTTCTATGGCATCAACGGTACGAATCCCACCGTTATTGACGGTGAAAAAGGGCATATTAATGATATGATTTTCCCGGATAGCCCGCATACTGGACAGTTCATCGAGCTGCTTTAGCTGGGCCGTTGCATCTTCATCACTCAGGTCTTCGGTACCGTTCTTACTGAACGATACATATAAAATGTAGTCGGGATCATAGGCCAGTACTTTTTCGGCACCGACGATGAAAGCAATATCGTCAGCCACAGGGATACCGCCAGCGGTTTTTATCATCAAGTTAATCACATAACTGCTGTCATAAAGCGAGAATTGGCCGTTTGACTGGTTTTGCAATACCATAACGGTCTTTTTGTGTTGAATAGGGGAGGTACGCTGTTCAATATAAGCAACCCGGTCCTGGTAATTCTTAATCAGGCCGGCTGCTTTATCACGGACACCGAAGATTTGACCCATATCATTCACAAGAGAATATACGGAGTCTTCAAGTGTGGGCTTCGTCTTGCTTAGGGAGCTAGGCATAATATAGGTGGCTATGTTTCGCTCCTGCCAGAACTGTACATTACTCAAAGCGCTTTCACTAAAATTATGGGACCAGCCAATAATCATATCAGGGTCCATTTCCAGCATTTCTTCCTGAGAGGGAACAAATTGGGCAGCCATAATCGTCAGCTTCGAATATCGTTCGGCTACTCTTTTGAGTGGAGGCCCATAAGGAGCCAGCGTTGCCAGAATGCGGTCTTCAAGACCTAATTCTAACAGAAGCTCAGTCGCGCCGGGATGTGTGATTGCCACACGAGTGGGAGAATGCCGGTACGTATAGTCCAGATGGTTTCCGGCAGCATCAAAATTGTGAATGGTGACCGGCGTATAGGCTGTGTTTGCAAGATCGGCGGGAGGTACAGCAGGAGACAGCGCTGCTGACGGGGCACAGCCTGCTGCAAGCAGGACAAATAGTAAAGTCAGACAGCTCAGGATTAGTTTTTTTGTACATGCAGGCATATATAGCTCCTTTGGGTTATGCATACCGGGTAGTAGGATAATAAATAATGGACAGGTAGCCGGTATTGGCATTTTCCTGAATGGTGCAATCAATTTCATAGACCTCACGGATTAGTTCAGGTGTGAGGATTTGCTTCGGCTTACCGCAGGCAATCACTTTGCCCTCTTTCATGACATATAGTTTGTCGCAGAACATCGCCGACAGACTGAGATCATGCAAGGCTGCCAGCACGCCGATGCCCAGCGATTTCACCAGTGATAGCAGTTCTAGCTGGTACTTAATATCCAGGTGATTTGTCGGTTCGTCGAGCACTAGGATTTTAGGTTGCTGTGTCAATGCTCTGGCCAGAATAACGCGCTGCTTTTCACCGCCCGAGAGGGTTAGAAAGTTGTGTTCGCTGTATTTTTCCATACCAACTTTGCGCAGTGCTTCCAGAGCAATCTGATAGTCCTCTTCAGTATCACCGCCCAGCGAGCGTTTGTGCGGAGACCGGCCCATCATGACCATCTCAAAAACGGTGAGATCAAAATTCAAATGGTTAAACTGCCCCACCACTCCCATCTGCTTGGCAGAATCGGCTAGTTTTATATTGCTAAGATCCTTACCACCTAAGAAAATAGCACCATGATCCGGTTTGATGACCCGGTAAACAGTGCGGAGCAGCGTTGACTTGCCGCTGCCGTTAGGGCCAATAATGCCTACGAATTCACCGTTTTTGGCATCAAGGGAAACGTTACTGATAATTTGCTTTTTGTATAAGGTTACGCTGATGTCACGTAAGGATAAATCCATGCTGATCCCTCCTATTTACCGGCAAAGCCGAGCGAATTTTTATATAGGATATACAGAAAAAATGGAGCGCCAATCATAGCAGTAATGATACCGATGGGAAGTTCTCCGCTTGGCAGAATAGAGCGGGCCAGCACATCCGCCCAAATCAGGAAGAGTATTCCGGTGAGTATTACCGAGGGGAGCAGGCGCCGGTGGTCAGAACCGACAAAGCCCCGCACAATGTGGGGAATGATTAATCCTACAAAGGCGATGACTCCGCAATTGGCAACAATCAGTCCTGTTACGAGAGCGGTCATGATGAGATTATTGCGGCGCACCTTTGCCAAGTCAATACCGAGCGTAATCGCCGCCTCTTCTCCCAGCAGCATGGTGTTCAGGTTACGGGATTGAGCGAGAAAGAACAGGCAGCCTGCCAGTACACCTGCAGCGGGCAGGGCCAGATTATGCCACTTGGCTGCAGCAAGCGAGCCCATAGTCCAAAAGGTTACCGTACGGATGCCTTCGGCATTGCCGGCAAGGTAGATGATACAATTGGAAAGAGCAATAAACAGGGCATTGGCAATTGTACCAGCTAAAATCATTTTAATAGTAGACATTTGACCGCCGATGGTGGAGAGCGCCATAACCAATACACAGGCGGTCAGAGCGCCGGCAAATGCCCAGAAGGCCACTCCCATTCCTCCGGCAGCTGCATGGATTAGAATGGCGAAAGTGGCGCCAAGGGAGGCACCGGCGGAAATACCGAGGATATATGGGTCTGCCAGAGGGTTCTGTACAGAGGATTGCATTGCCGTACCGCATACTGCCAGGCCTGCACCAACGATTGCTGCCATTAGTATCCGGGGAAAGCGAATCTTCCAAATAATATCCATATGGGCAGCAGAAATTTGGGAAATAGTTTCGCCCAAGTTTAGCTGGAATATTTTATATAGGAGAATTTGCAGGGCTTCCAATGGGGCGATTTTCACAGTTCCCAGACAAGCCGCCAGTACGATAGAAAGGAGCGCTGCTGTTCCCAGTGCTGCCAGAGAGAGGAGGAAGTTCCGTTTTTTCTGGATAACAGCGTCAGCAGTTCCCTTGGTTGCATTACGTAATTGCATCATGATCTGTAAAATCTCCCATTTAGTTTATCTGTGTGGCACATAGGCGTGCATAGAGTCCGCCCTTGGCTAGTAAGTCTTCGTGACGACCCTGTTCTGCCACTCCTGCGTTATCTAAGACGACAATCTTGTCAGCCCGGCGCACGGTAGAAAGGCGGTGAGCAATGACTACCAGTGTACGGTTACCGGCGAGCTCCTGTATCGCCTGCTGGATTTTTGTTTCTGCTTCCATATCGACGGAGGCGGTGGCCTCGTCAAAGATGAGAATAGGGGTATTTCTCAGCAAGGCCCGGGCAATTGCCAGACGCTGTTTTTGCCCTCCCGACAGTAGTACGCCTCTTTCACCAACCAGCGCATCGTAGCCTTGCGGAAGAGTGGTAATGAAATCATGAATATAGGCTTGTTTGGCGGCCTGGATAATTTCGTCCCGTTTGGCTGTTGGCTTGCCGTAGGCAATGTTATCGGCAATGGAGCCGTTGAACAAAAAAACATCCTGGGGAACAACGCTGATCTGGTTGCGCAGTGAGGTAAGTGAGATATCCCTTAGGTTAATTCCGTCTAGCGTAACATGGCCGGACAGCGGATCATAAAAGCGGGTAAGCAGTGCCGCCGTCGTCGTCTTGCCTACACCGGTGGGACCGACGATGGCTACCATGCTGCCGGCGGGAATAGCAAACGAGATATCCTCCAATACCGGTGTTTGCTGATCATAGTGAAAGGTGACGTTTTGAAAAACGAGGTGTCCTTGGGCAGAGTCGAGGGCAACGGCATCTGGTTTATCTTGAATATCCGGCTGGGCATCGAGCAGGGAAAATACCCGCTCCGCTCCAGCCACGGACTGGAGCAGGCTGTCAACAGAAGCCACCAGGGTAGTCAGTGGAGCGTAAAAGAGGCTGAGATACAGTAAGAAACGGACGATGTCACCGAGGCTGAGCAGTCCGTCAAGTGCCATTATGCCGCCAAAGCCGACAACAATGACGGTTCCCATGGCCAAAATACTTTCTACGGCGGGATGGTAAACGCCACCAAGCCAGACAACCTTCATGACGGCATCGCGCCACTGATAGGTCTGAGTGCTGAATAGCTGGGACGCACAGTCTTGTCGTCCGAAAAGCTGAATTTCTTTTAAGCCTGACAGATTATCCTGCAGCACAGCATTCATATCACCTAAACGGGCTTGGTGAATACCGTAGGCTGGATAGATTCGCCTGGCATAGTAGAGACTGAAAAGCAGAACAAACGGTACCGGGATAAAGGTAAGCAGCGCCAGCCAGGGGTTGATAAACAAAAGTAACACCGCAACGCCAATGACAATAAACAAGCTGCTTAACATATTAGGAATTGCATGGGCAATCAGCAATTCAAACTGAGCGGTGTCATTGACGACCTGGCTCATGAGCTGGCCTGTTTGTTTATCACTGTAAAAGCGCAGCGATAGGTTTTGCAGGTGATTATATAATTTGACCCGCATTTCGGCGACTATATTCCAGGCTGCATAATGAGCCCAGTAGTCGCTGGCCAGGCGAAAAATAGCCCGGATCATGTATGTACCCAGCAGCAGCAAGGCAAGGTGCTGCACTTTGGGGATATCGGCTTTACTAAAGTTGCTTGTCAGTAGATCAATCAACTGGCTGATTAAGGCGGGACCAAGCAGGTTGATTGCTGTATAAGCGACAATACCGGCGACAGCGCCGGCTAACTGCCAGTAGTATTTCTTAGCTTCATATAGTAAACGAAGGATACATCTCATAGTAGGGGTGTTCTCCTCTGAAGTTTTGCGAGTAATATATGATAATGAAACTCATTTTCATATATTACTATAACATAAGTAGCGATTTAGGTAAAAGCAGGGGAAAAGGAGATTGTCTTTTCGGCAATCTCCTTTGCTAACATGTATTACATTTTGTGTTCTACGCCCACATAGAAGCTGCGTGATGGCATCGGGTATTCACCGGGAGCACTTTGCCAGTAACCGCCAATTGTTTCATAGGCTTCATTAGTCAGGTTATTACCCTTGAGATAAATACGTGTATCAGCATTGATCTTGTAATTAACCAT
Source organism: Anaerospora sp. (assembly GCF_032013335.1). NCBI lineage: Bacteria > Bacillati > Bacillota > Negativicutes > Selenomonadales > Sporomusaceae > Anaerospora > Anaerospora sp. Next base: position 201,004 of record NZ_DALZUO010000001.1, read on the forward strand.
CATATCCAAAGTGGTGTAGGATTTGCTGGTGAAGCGGGCAAGATCCCGCCCGGTAACCCGCCGTACGGTAAGATTGGAATTCCATTTATCCTGGTCGTACTCTACATTAAGGCGATAGCCGTTTGGCTGGCTGTTACGATTAGCTACTGTTGCCTCTCTATTATTTTTATTTGTAGATTCAATTTTTACATATGAGTAACCGCCCGATATATTCCATTGAGGCGATAATTGTTTTGATAGGTTAATATCCAAGCCATTACGTTCTTCGTTATCGATATTAATATATTTTGTATACTCAGTGCCGATCCCGGTTCCATTCCAGTCTTTCCAATCCCAGTCAAGAGCATCTTTTATTTTGCTGTGGTAAGCACTGGCCTGCAGTTTGACTCCACTTCCTAACTCTGAGTTTATACCGACCATTGTCGTTTCTCCACTTTCGGGCTGCAGGTCAGGATTGCCTTTCATATATTCGGTATTGGTGTACATTTGAAAGATTGTTGGGTTTTTAACGTATTGACCCCAGGAGGCGTAAACATTGGTAGCAGAGTTAATCTCCCGATTGGCAGTTACCCGTGAAGTGAACTTACCGCCGAAGTGGCTGTGGTTGTCGTACCGCGTGCCTACCGAGAGGGTCCAAGAGTGCGGTAATGTCCAGCGGTCTTCAAGAAAGACTGCACTGGTTGTAACAGCTTTATTAATCGTTTGGTGGTCTTCTAACTTTTCCTGACGCCAGTCAACACCACTAACTAAGCTGTTATTCTCATTTACATTCCAGCTTTGCTGCCAATTTACGCCATTTGCAGTGAGATCGGAATTATCAACAAGTGAGCTATACGAGTCGGATTGGTATTCATTATGATAAAATCGGAATAAATCATTGGCACCACGATCTTTTCCCCATTGATAGGTAAGGGCAATATTGTTGCTTTTGGAGGTTGTATAGCCGTCTGGATGTTGAATTTGACCAGAGCTTTGTAGAATGCCACCAAATCCATATTCACCATTTGTGTGTTCAAACTGCATGGAGAGTGAGCGGTCGCTTGATAAGTCCTTGTCCAAGCGCATGGTTACTAATTCTTGATCAAAGTAGGTTTGATCAAGAGTTTTCACTTGACCTGTTTTTGGATCTTTATACTCGAGGTCGTCCTGTTTTTTCTTTTCAGCGGTAACCATATAGCTAATATCATCATTTTTCCCTTGTGTAGTAAAGCTGTAGCGGCGTGATCCCCAGCTGCCAAATTCGGTAGAAGCGGTAGTTTGTGTTGAAGTTGCTTTGCGGGTAATAATATTAATTACGCCGCCGACAGCTTCGCTGCCATATAAGGAGGAAGCAGGACCGCGGACAATTTCAATGCGTTCAATATTGTCTACGCCTACCAAATTAGGGTTAAAGCCGGCATGGTCATTCCCAGAGATGACCAGATGGCTCCAGCCCATTTTTCGTCCATCGACTAAGATAAGAACCCGGTCGTCCCCATTGAGGACAGGGACGGCAGCACTCCGGCTTTGCTCTAAGTGGATGTTGTTTTTCTTTAATATATCAGGGACGCTGGTATAGCCACCTTTTTCTATCTCGTCACGTGTAATAACAGTGACGTTGGCAGCTATTTCACTTTTCTTTACCGGAACCCGACTAGCGGTAACAACGTATTCATCTAACGAGAATTCCTGGCTGCTGGTTTCTTCAGCAGATGAGACTGACGGGAGACCAAATAAGATTGCGCTGCCTACTAGAGAGCATAAGACCTGTTTTTGAAGCTTATTCATGAGACATCTCCTTATAATTTTTTGTAGCAACAAGGCTACTAAATAAATAGTTGACTGATAACAGTCAGTAGATGATAATAAAAGTCCGATATGTATTCAGCATAAACTCTCCCATGCAGGATCATTGGAATGTAAAACGCTTATTGACTGACAACAGTCAATAAATAAAAAAATATGTACAGGAGTGAAAATCATTATCAATAAGAATTATAACTGCACTTTTTCGTTAGGTCAATATGGTAAGCAATAAAAAGAGAAAAATTTTAATTAAAAATAAGAGAAGCCCCAAAACGGTAAAAATCTGTTTTGGGGCTTCCTCTATTTTTACATATGCTGATCTGCCATAGATTGTGCCGGAGCGTTAACTTCTTCGAACTGGACGGTGTCCTCATAAGTGAGTGCCATAGAACTGGCAATCTCAAAGTAAGCGTCTTCTCGTGTTGCACTTGTTACATAATCGCCGGTAGCCTTTTGGTTGATTAGTACTCGGTAGGTTGGCATGGAAAAAACCTCCTAGAAATGACGTTAAAAAAATAACTGGCTGTTAAGCCAGTTTAGGAGAGGAGAAAAGTACGTACAATATCATTATTCCCGTCTTTTCCATATTTTATAACGTTATAAGTAAAAGTTTCTGCCCGTCTTGGAGACAGTAATTGCTAAAGTTGACTAGAGTTTAAGGAAGTCTGATAATTTTCAAGAAACGTTTGGAGATCTTCAGCAGGAATCGGACGGCTGAATAAATAGCCCTGCATAATCGGACAGGAGAGGGCCTTGAGGCGATGGTATTGTTCTTTCGTCTCGACTCCTTCAGCTACAGTTTCAATCTTAAAGATTTCCGCTAAGGCAAGGATTGTCTGGATAATCGCTTCGTTATCGCGGTTGGTGGTTATGTCCTGAATAAATGATTTATCAATTTTTAATATGTCGATAGGAAATTTCTTTAAATACATGAGCGATGAGTAACCTGTTCCGAAGTCATCCAATGCAAGTCTGACGCCCAGGGCCCGCAAGGAATCCATAAGCGGGACAACGAGATCTGCGTGCGTTACGGCTACTGTTTCGGTTATTTCCAGTTCAAGCAAGTGCGGCGGCAGTTGTGTTTCTATCAGTACATGTCGAATTTTTTCCAGGAGATCTGCATGCTGCAACTGCCGGACTGACAGGTTTACCGATACGCGAAGAGGTGGCTGACCATCGTGCTGCCACTCCATGCACTGCTGGCAGGCCGTGCGTATGGCCCAATCACCAATTGGTACAATAAGGCCTGTTTCTTCGGCAATAGGGATAAAAACACCTGGTGGTAGTAAGCCTTTTGTGGGATGGCGCCAGCGAATTAGAGCTTCAACACCTATTACATTGGTATCGCTATCTACTTGTGGCTGATAGTGCAAAACTAGCTCTGAATTGGCAAGTGCCTGATGAAGTTCTGATTCTAATGTAAGCTTTTCAATAGACTGGGAATGCATGGCTTCACTGAAAAACTGATACCGGTTTTTACCCTGCCGTTTAGCTTCATACATTGCCATATCAGCGGCTTTTATGAGAAACTCCGGATCTTGCCCGTTTTTCGGGTACATGGCAATACCGATGCTGGCAGATAGATAAAAGTCGCTCCCTTGAAAGTTCCAGGGCAGTCTGATTGCCGCAATCACTAGTTCAACGATTTCAACCGTATGTGCATAGTCGCTGGTGTCGGAGAAAAGCAAAATGAATTCATCGCCGCCAATGCGGTAGACCGTTCCCCGTTCTTGGAGACAATGCTGCAAGCGGTATGCAACTATGCGCAGAAACTCATCTCCTGCTGCATGTCCCATGGCATCGTTTATTCTTTTGAAGTCATCGAGGTCAAGAAATACGACAGCAAAATGGTTATCGTTAGAGCGGCCTGCTTTTGTGTTCTTGCTAAGCTGCTCAATGAACATTAAACGATTGGGGAGATTGGTTAAACCGTCGTGATAGGCAATAAGGCGGATTGTCTCTTCTTTTTCGCGCAATTGAATGAGATTTTCTTCTAAGGTAGCAGTTCGCTCCTTAACAATATGCTTTAATCGGACATTGAAAGACACGAAGGTCACTAATCCTACTAGTAAAAGGCCGATAATAGTGACCAAAGGCACAAGCAATTTCTGATAAATTGTATTGCTGGAATAGTTGGGTTTATAAATAAATTTGTCGAGCGAAAAAGTGGGACTAATTAGACCGAACTTTTGATGGGTTTCCGCTATTTTAGCCCACCGTCCGGTATTCATATGGCCGATTTCGACATAATCGGGAAGAATGACTTTTTGCATTTCAGCGGCTTCAAAGCGTAATTTTTCCCGGGAAAGAGATGGCTTGTAGCTGGTGAGGATCAAATCAATGATTTCTTCCTGATGGCTCATTGCATATTCCCAACCCTTTAGGCTTGCCCGGACAAAGCGGGCGACAAGCTCAGGGTTAGCAGCGAGCTGCTGTTCAGAAGTGAAAAGGCAATCGCCGTAATAGTCAATTCCATAGCTGATGGGATGTATTATCGTAAAAGGAATGTCTTTAGTATGCAGCAGGAATGGCTCTGCAGTCGTGTATCCTGTCATTGCATCCACTTTGCCTTCAATTAAATCTTGAACATTCCAGGTATGGGGGACAATATTGGCGTCCTCAACAAAGATGCCCTCATTGTTTAACATTGCCAGGATATCAGTGCTTTGTGCTTTTTCCATCATTATTTTTCGAGAATTTAGCTCATGGGGAGAGAAAATTCCCGTGACTTTCCGGGCAATAAGTGCTTGGGGAGAATGTTGAAAAATAGCAGCAAGGATTACTACGCTTTTGCCACGATCCCGCTCTATTAATAACGAGGTATTATCGATACCAAAATCGGCATTACCGCTGATAACCTCATCAACCATTTTTGTTGCTGGAAGGCCTTCCCGTAAAATAACATCTAATCCCTCATCACGGTAAAACCCTTTTTCAATGGCAGCGTAATAACCGGCAAATTGGAATTGATGACTCCATTTTAATTGCAGTGAGACTGTTTCAGCAGATGCACTGAGAGGGCTACTAAAAAAAGCGGCTATAGCTGCTAGCGCAATAATTTTCGGTAACTGAGTAAAGCGTAGGCTCACCAAGGTTCCTCCTTAATGCCGGTAAATAAGGGGTAAATGAAGAAATATGTAGATTTATGTCGTTATAAGTTCGCCATATTTAGTTTTGTTCCTTCCCGGAAAAAGTGATTGCATAAATAGGTGGATAAAAGTAAAAAAAGCGGCAAATGCCGCAAAAAAAATAACTGGCCCGAAAGCCAGTTGATGGGAGAGGAGATATGAACTATATTGCTAGCTTTCCCAAATTCTTTGTTTTTAAACACAAATACTTACGGAAATGTGTTATTTTGTTTCATTCGTAATTTCCGGTGAACTAGGTTCTTCGCGCCCAGAGTATTCTCGCTTCAAAAGATCAATGATTTGTTGTGTTTGGGCAATAAGAAGTTCCTGGTTATGCGTTATCTGACTAAGTTCACTGAGAGGTGACAGTGCATTTTGAAATTTTTCAATAATGGTTTTAATTATTTTTTCATAGGAAGCCATATAGCAAAACCTCCTTTTTGATTTCTTTTACATAATATGTAACAAAAAGATAAAAGGTGATTTGATAATAAAAAGCCAGAGCTCCGTTTTATGCGGTCGCTCTGGCTTGCTTGGTGCTAACTAAAACAACTATTCGTGAGGTTCATCTTCTTTTGGAATTGGTTTGGCTGCCGCTGGCCGCAAGTCAGATGCAGAACTGGTGCTAGATGAATAGACAAATATGGTTTCCTGCCACATCTGATATCCATAGAGCAGCCAAGCCTGCAATGTGGTAATAAAAAAGTCCAAGATACTTACATTGTAATCGAGAATACCGCTGCTTGCTAACCAGGGTATAATTAAGTAATCAAAGAAAAGATCCATAATTGCATTAGTTGCAACAAACAGCCAGAACCGGCCGTATGTAAGCTTAAAAACCCACATAGTGAATATTGGTAATCCGTAAACTAAGGGAGGAAGTAGTGCGAAAGGGAAAACTGTTTCCTTTATATTCCACATACCGAATGAAATACCTATTTCCAAAATCAGCACACTAAGTACCACTGTAAACAGGCCAACGGGCATGTAACGTTTGATATCTTCTTTTGGCATAAAGAGAATAGTTGACCAGGGAAGAATGAGTGAACCCCATAATATTACTTCATTACTCATGGTAAGGTCCTCCATACATTTGGATATTGCCAATAGTATTCTCCTGCTGATTATATTCATACGGATATGAAAAAGGCCCTGGAATAAACCAGGGCCTTTTTACGGAGGCTAATCCATCATTTCTTCCATCAACATTTTAGCACCGAAGTAAACCATGGCACCCGCCACTAAAACCTTTGTGGTCGTAGACATGTCCGGCATGTTGACATCCGGCATTTCCATATTCATCAGTTTGCGTTTGCGATGCATATGAAACATATGATCACCTCCTTGCTTAGTTTAAACCGAATCGCACTATAATGATGCAAAGTAAATTAAGCCAAATTATTTAAAGATAACTGGTGCACACGAATTTGGGTAACACCAAGAGGGGCTGCATAAGCGTGGTACACAAAAATAGGTTGGATAACAGGATTGCTTTGCTTCTAGCGTGACTTCTTCCCAATCAATTAACTCTGGAAACTGCCAATTAGACATAAAGGAACCTCCTATGTGTATTTATTACATAATATGCAGACTAGTGGATGAAGTTCTTTCTTCCTATTTTGGGCAGGTGTTAAAAAGTTTCATAGGGAATTGAATGAGGAGAAATACTAGTTGATCAAGAATAGATGGACAACCATGTATGGATAAGGAGAAAAGAACTTCAATGAATACTGTATTTGAGCAATTTGAAACTTCATCAATGCTGCTTCGTAAGATAGAGCTTGCAGATGCCCCTGTTTTATTTGCCTATTGGTCCGATCAAGAGGTGGTAAGACACATGAATATTAAGCCTTTTACTAATTTAGAGCAGGTAGAGGAAATGATTAGTCTGCTAAATAATCTTGCTCAGCAGGAACAAGCATTTCGCTGGGCGATAGTGCGAAAAAGAGATAACTTGGTTCTGGGTACTTGCGGGTTCAATAATTGGGATAAGGAAAATTGTCGTGCAGAGATAGGTTATGAATTGGGTCAGCAGTTCTGGAGGCAGGGAATTATGGCTGAAACCTTGACAGCATTACTTGATTTTGGCTTTTGCAAGATGGAATTAAATCGGATACAAGCCCTGGTCGAGCCTGCCAATCGCTCCTCACTTGGTTTGTTGGAAAAACTAGGATTCAAAGAAGAAGGGGTACTCAGAAAGTATGAACGGGTAAAGGATGAATTTGTCGATTTAACGATGGTTGCATTGCTCAAAAGTGAGAGCATTGCGTATAAATATTGATACAGTGGTTCAGCTGCTTTTGTACAAGTTCAACAGGGAATTTTTACAATTATGTCGAAAATAAACAAAACTTATATAAAGAGGATCATGTAACATTCATTATAAACTAGTCTATTGCAATAAATGATTCGGCAAAGAGATGAGCAGACTAGGAAGGTGTGTTAGCCGAAATGGGCTTTAATTTCTATGATTTGATTGGCAATGAATTAGAATTCTCTTTGGAGCATCGGCTTTTAAATATAATCCTGATTTTCGGTTTTTGCTTAGCAATATGGAGCGCCGTCACAAATTATATTTTAGATTTAGATTCATTGCTGGTACTGTCATGCATTATTTATGCAGTTGTATTAGCGGCCCTTTATTATACATCAGTGGTAAAGCACCGCTATCAGACCGTTGTTTGGATCTTAGTAATAGTAGTTTTCATTATTATTCCTGCTTCATGGATATTGAACGGTGGTATCTCCGGAAGTATCCCTTTTTATGTAATTCTATTTTCCTCAATGGGCGCTACAATGCTGTTTGGCATTCGTAGAATTGCTGTGATAGCAGGTTTTTTGGTAGCCGTAAATGCCCTTTTGTTCTTAGAGTACTATTATCCGTCAATCATTGTAGCTTATGCCGGCAGGTTTGATCGATTTATTGATATTTCAATTGGCTTGATGACGACAATTATATTTAATGTATGGGTTTTCATGGTTATTCTCAAGCATTACAAAGCAGAACAGGACAAGGCACAGCGATACCTGGCTCAGAGTGAACAGGCGCAGGAGCATTTGCTGTATTTGATTTATCATGATTCGTTGACCGGCCTTTATAACCGCACTTATTTTGAAAAGGAAATTACGGAGTTTTCCGGCAGCACTGCAGAGGGTGTTGGCGTGTTTATGATTGATATAGACGGCTTGAAATTTGTTAATGATACATTTGGTCATGCCCAGGGCGATGTCTTGCTGACCCAGGCTGCAACAATTTTTCAGCTTTCCTTTCGTCCTCAGGATGTGATTGCCAGAACGGGCGGCGACGAGTTCTCTATTTTGGTCCGTGGCAGTTCTTTAGAAGATATGGAGACGTTATATAAACGGATTCGCGATAATAACCGGCTTGAAAACGAAAAACTATCTGAAAGTGCTATTTCAGTGCAGATGTCAATCGGCTTTGCCTATTCGACAGAGCGTGATCTCATCATATCCGACTTACTGCGGGAAGCGGATAATAAAATGTACCGGGAAAAATTATACCGCAAAGCGGGAATTCAGGGTTCCATCATACAAACGCTTAAACAAATGCTGGTAGCTCGTGATTATAATAACGAAGCTCATAGTGATCGTATGCAGACACTGATTGCTGATTTTGCGCTGGCAGCCGGCATTCCTGAATCGGAAATAACAGGCATTCAATTGTTCGCGGAATTTCATGATGTTGGTAAAATCGGTATTCCTGACCATATTTTAATTAAACAGGGAACGCTAAATGATGAGGAGCGTCTAGAGATTCAGCGTCACTGTGAAATCGGTTATCGTATTGCCCAGGCCTCAACGGATTTGCTGCCCATTTCTGATTGGATATTAAAGCATCATGAGTGGTGGAATGGAGCAGGCTATCCATTAGGGTTAGTTGGCGAACAAATACCCTTTGAATGCCGTGTAATGGCTGTTGTAGATGCCTATGATGCAATGACAAGCCCCCGGCCTTACCGCGAGGCCATGAGTCATCAAGCTGCAATTACTGAATTAAAGCGCAGTGCGGGCTCGCAATTTGATCCTCAGTTGGTGAAGATTTTTTGCAGTCAGTTTCCCGGCAAATCATCAGGTGAAGTGAGGAAATTAGATGAAGCAGGTGGAGTTTAGCAAGGAAATCCGGCAAGATTTAATCAGAAATATTCAAGAGTTCTTCCTGCAGGAAAGAGAGGAAGAACTCAGCGAGTTTCAGGCGGCAAAAGTGCTTGAGTTTATTGCTGCAGATATTGGGCCCCATATATATAATCAGGCCATAAGGGATGCACATGCGTTGCTTAGCAATAGTATAGAAGATTTGTACGGGCTGGAAAAAAGAGCCCGATAACGAAAAAACTACTGATACCAATATGGCGATCAGTGGTTTCTTCGTTATCGGCCTTCATTCCGTACAGCACTGTTTAACAGTTCGCAAAGAATCGTAAGGCTGACTGGCAGGTCCTTATCGGATAGATTAGTCCAGCAGATTCTGAGGTGATTGGAAGCCGGTTCGCCTGGGTAGAAGATAGAACTGGGCAGGAAATGAATGCCTCGGTGATGCGCTTCAGGAATAAGATTGTCGGCGTTGACTGATGGAGGCAGCGTAAGCCATAGATACAATCCCCTTGCCGGCTTTTGCCACTTAATTGCAGGAGACAGAGAGGAAATGAGCGTTTCGGTAACCAATTGACTGCGTTTGCGTAAAATCTGATTAAGGCGGGTTAGATATTTTTCTGCCTGAGAACTGCGGAAAAAAGGGATGAGTGACTTTTGCAGCCAAAGTGGTGAACCGAGATCGACAATAGATTTAGCTGCAAGCAGGCGCTTATAAATAGTACCGTCAGCAGCAAGCAGCCCCAGGCGTATACCGGGAAATAAGAACTTGCTGAACCCTTTTAAGTAGATGACTCTGCCACTGGCATCGAGCATTTTTAGAGGGGGCGGCAGTTTTTTTACATTATCGCTAAAGCCGAGCTCCCGGTGAGGCTCATCCTCTAAAATGAGAATATTATGGGCAACCGCAAAATCAAGCAGCTCGCGGCGACGGCTTAGGGGCATAACTGTTCCGGTTGGATTGTGGTAAGTGGGGACGGTGTAAATCGCTTTAATGGTAGTCTTTTCAACTAATTCCTCCAGTACATCCAGACGAATGCCCTGACCGTCTACCGGTATAGGCTGGATGGTAGCCTGACTTAAGCGAAACGCATCAATTGCACCGGAAAAACAAGGCGTTTCTACGGCTATTGTGTCGCCAGGGCCTAAAAAAGTGCGGCAAAACAAATCGATGCCTTGCTGGGTACCGTTTGTAATCAGCATTTGATGAGGTTCAAGTGCAACATGGTAGGTACGAAGATAATCGGCAATGACCGCAATGAATTCAGGATCACCACTAAACGGCGATAATTTACCGACCGCATCGGAGTAAAGCGTCAATGCTTTTTGAATAGAGTCAGTAATCAAATTGCTTGGCAATAAGCTGCTGTGAATAGAGGCAGTAGCCATATCAAGAATAGTTGGAGGCAATCGGATCGCACTTTGACTCCACATACTTGCCCGCGGCAAGTAATCCTTAAGAGATAGCTGCCAGTCCCACGGGTTGGCTTCAGCTACTCCAGACTGTGGCGGAGGATCAAATAATCCCCGGCTTTGCTCAGAGACGAAGGTGCCGCTTCCGTGTACTGTCCGGACAAGACCGGCTTGCTCCAGCAGGCGGTAGGCAGCGACAACTGTCAAGGGACTGACGGCAAGCTGAAGGGCGAATTGCCTCACCGAAGGGAGCTGCTGACCGGGCTTGAAAAGCTCTGTACGGATACGCTGGGCAATTGCTAAATAAATTTGTTCTTTGATCGGGATAGTAGAAGGGCGTTCAATATGTATATTCACAGGGGTCCCTCCTCGACTGTTATATGTTGCTGTTGACTGTTATAGTCTAACTGGTGTTATATAAGTACATAATAGCGAGTGTTATATATAACTGCAAGAGGGGGAGAGGTTTTTGTACTTAGCGTACGGGGTTATGTGTTTGATTTTTGGAACCACCTTTTTAGCAATAAAAGTAGGCGTAGATGCCGGCATACCACCATTCTTCTTTGGTGGAACACGCTTTTTGGCAGCTGGAATAGCTGTTGGCTTATTTATGTATTGCCGGAAGAAGCCTGTCCGGCTTCCCAGGACGCAAGTGATAGATGCCTTATATGTGGGTGTAATGATGACGACAGCCCTGTTTGCGGCGTTATATTGGGGAGAACAGTATATTTCTTCCGGGTTGGCAGCTTTATTTGCTGCAGCTACACCAGCACTGATTGCACTTATTCAATGGTATAAAAAAGAAAATGAACTAGCGGCTGTGCAAAAAGCCGGGTTAGTTATTGGCTTCACCGGGGTAGCGCTAGCGATATTTCCATCAGTAGTAGTGGCAGATAATGCCTGGGCTGTCTGGGCAATCATTGCGATTCTTGCAGGTGAATTATGTGCGGCAATGGGAGCGGTACGCTCAAAACAAGCATTGCAAAAGACTTCTGATGTTTTTTTGTTTAATGCTTATCAAATGGTTTTCGGCGGAGTTGGATTGTTGCTGCTTTCCTTGATTTTTGAATCGCCTGGTGCAGTACAGATAAACGAAACGGTAATGTATGCATGGCTGCATCTTACCGTGCTGGGGTCCATGGTCGGTCATGGCATTTATTACTGGCTGGTGAAGAAGAGCGGGCCTGTATTTTCATCAACATGGACATATGTTTCACCAATTATTGCTCAGGGAGTGGGGTATTGGTGGCTTAACGAGCCGATAACGGTACTATCTGCATTAGGTCTGTTGCTCGTTTTGGCGGGTGTTCAATTGCAAAATACGCAAATTGCATACAGGCTTTCAGCCTATATCCGAAATGCAGGTGAATCTGGCAGCCGCCCATAAGGGCGGCTATTTTTTGTCCAAATAGCTTGACAAGAACAGCAAAAATTGATTATCATATAAATGAAAATGATTATCAATATCAGTATGAGGAGGGGAAGATGTATCTACTAAAAAAAGGAATCGGACTATTGATTGTTTTACTGGGGCTGATAATCGCATTGCGCGAGGTGATCAGCCTACTATATAAATGACAGCATAACTTCCAATGTGAAAACAGGAGGGGTGGCTAATGTCAATTCTGGTGAAAAGTGATTTCGATCAAGTCTATATCAATATTGGTGGCGACGTATGCGCAGAGCATATCGACTTTTTGAAAAATAAGCTGCTAGATCATTTGCATTATGGTTACCGTCGGATTGTTGTTAATCTTGATGCGGTAGGCAATTGTCATGGTCATGCATTAGCGATGCTGAGTTATGTTCAGTACCGGATGTTGACCTGCGATGGTGAATTAATCATTGAAGATCAGCAGGGAATTATGGAAGACCTGGCGCAAGTCTGATGCACAAGGCGGCGCTTGTTTGTTTTTTTAGCGGGTTAAGCAATACACATATATAGGGGGAAGAGTGATGAGTAAAATTACGGTTATTTATTGGAGTGGCTCAGGCAATACGGAAGCAATGGCTGAGGCTGTTGTAGCAGGCGCTAAAGCCCAGGGGGCAGAAGTAAGATTGCTTCATGTTGGTGAGGCAGATAAAGATACGGTGCTGCATGCTGATGCATTGGCAATCGGCTGCCCCTCGATGGGAGCAGAAGTGCTGGAAGAAGCGGAAATGGAGCCATTTATCAGCTCTATAGAATCCCTTGTTACCGGCAAGCCAATTGCTCTTTTTGGTTCCTACGGCTGGGGTAATGGTGAATGGATGCAGGACTGGGTTGCCAGAATGCAAGGCTGCGGTGCGAAGGTAATAGGCGAGGGCTTGATTATCCAAAATGCGCCTGATGAAGACGGCTTGGAAGCTTGCCGGACATTGGGTAAAGAATTAAGTAATGCATAATACAAAACGGTCTGGCATTTTAGCCAGACCGTTTTTTTGTAAAATTATTGAGAAACTTAGTTATTTTAAGCGGTGTGCAGCGTGATAAGTGGGGCCCACGTATGAGTTAAGGGGGAAGGAATGTCCGATTGCAGCAGTAATGAAGGCTTTTGCCTGTTTAACCGCTTCGCGGACAGATAAGCCTTGCGCCAGGCCGGCAGTTATTGCCGCGGCGTAGGTGCAGCCGGCACCATGAGTGTATTTAGTGTCAATTTTAGCAGATTCCAATATTTCAAATTCCTTGCCGTCGTACAGCACATCAACTGCTGTTGCCGTACCAAGCTTGGAGCCGCCCTTAATTAAAACATTTTTAGGGCCAAGGGCATAGATTTTTTCTGCTGCTGCTTTCATATCCTCAACGGAGCGAATGGGAGCAAGGCCGCTCAACTGGGCCGCTTCAAACAGGTTGGGTGTTATAATAGTTGCGCGAGGAGCAAGTTCCTGACGAATGCTGATCGCTGACTCGGGATGCAGCACCTCATCGGTGCCTTTGCAGACCATTACCGGATCGATGACAACATTTTTGACACCGTACTGGTCAATTTTTTTTGCTACTAATGAGATTACTTCGCTGGTGGCAAGCATGCCTGTCTTTAAGGCATCAACGCCAATGCCTGCCAGAACGGTTTCCAGCTGGGCTTCCAGTACTTCCAGCGGCAGGGGATAAACGTCATGAGCCCATTCATTTTTCGGATTTTGTGCCACAATGACCGTAATGGCCGTCATGCCATAGACTCCTAATTCCTGAAAGGTCTTTAAATCTGCCTGCAGGCCAGCGCCGCCGCTGGTATCGGAACCAGCTACCGTAAGAGCTTTATATACTTTCATGTTCTGTGCCTCCCATAATCGGTATCAATTAGTCGTTTCCAAAATGGTAGTTGTATTATAAAATATAAATGATGCTTTTAAAATATACAGAATCGATATTTTTAATAGGTACAGTTTTGGGAGGAGAAAGAGATGGAGTTAATTATGCTCAGCCCGGATAGTAAAGAACCTTTATATATACAGCTTTATAAACATTTTAAAGGAGAAATTGAAAACAGCAGGTTAAGCGAGGGGGAAAAGCTGCCATCTATTCGCGGCTTAGCAAAAAGTCTGGCTGTTAGTAAAATTACGGTTGAAAAGGCTTATCAACAATTAATGAGCGAAGGCTATATTGAAAACTGTGACCGCTCGCGTTATCGCGTTAATAACTATGAGGGTATTGCGTTTAAAGCAGCGTGGCCGGCAGACACCCAAGCTGCCGCAAGTACAGTAGAAATAGAAGAGGGTACGGTGTTTTACGATTTTGCCAGTGGGGAAATGGACATTGATGGCTTTAATTTTTCCTTATGGAAGCGGTATGTCAGTAAGGTTTTTGCCAATAAAGAGCGGTTAGTCGGGTACGGAAATATTCAGGGCGAGGAAGAATTGCGCAGTGAGATTGCCAAGTATGTACACAACTCCCGGGGCGGGAAGGTTTCTAAAGAGCAAATTATTATCGGTCCTGGGGTACAAAGCCTGCTGAATACGCTTTGCAGTATATTGAAAGCGGATACTAGCAGTATCGCCTTTGAAGAACCGGGGTTTAAAAACGGCCGTCATATTTTTGCCGATCACGGCTTTCAGATTATCCCCATTAAAATGAAAACGGACGGTATTGATATGGAGGAGCTGGTTGCTAGTAAAACCCGTCTGGTTTATGTCAGCCCTTCGCATCAGTTCCCGACCGGTTACATTATGCCTATCGGTAAACGGAACCGGCTGCTCAGGTGGGCTGAAGAAGTTGAGGCTACGATTATTGAAGATGACTATGATAGTGAGTTCCGCTATTTCGGCCGTCCGATACCGGCTCTGAAAGGGCTGGATTACGGTGAAAATGTTGTATATTTAGGCTCGTTTTCCAAGGTTATGCCACCGTCGATGCGAATCAGCTATATGGTGCTGCCTGATCGTTTATTGCCTGTTTATCACAAGAACTCCTCTTTGTACAATCAGGCGGCATCTACGATTGAACAGCTCGCGTTAGCCAAGTTTATGGGCGATGGTCATCTTGAACGGCAAATACGGCGGCTGCGAAAATTGTACTATGAAAAAAGCCTGTTGTTTTTTGATGCGCTCAAGCGAGTCTTCGGCAGACTGGTAGAAGTAAATGAGACGGAATCAGGTCTGCATACACTGATCACCGTTCATTCTGAGCTTACGGCACAGGAGCTGGTTGACCGGGCGATGGCCAAGGGCTGCCGGGTTGCCTCGGTGCAGGATTATTATTGGGAAAACACGCCTGAAAAGCAGCCTCGGATGATCCTGTATTTTTCAAAGATACCAGCAGGTAATATGCTGCAGGCCGTTCAATTGCTAAAAGAAGCCTGGTTTCCGGCCGGTGAATTAGGAGCAGGAAACAGTGGAACAAGGATAACGTCTGCAGGCCGCAGGGAGCGAAAAAGATGAAGACAAGAACACCGTTTACGTTTGTCCATTGCGCAGATTTGCATCTGGACAGTCCTTTTGAGGGTCTGTCCGGCAAAAATGAAAGAGTAGCGAGTCTGCTCAGAGAAGCAACGTTTCAGGCTTTTGATAATGTTATTACCATTGCTATTGAAAATAATGCCGATTTTGTCCTGATTGGCGGAGATATATATGACGGTGCCGATAATAGTCTCAGAGCGCAAATCCGGTATGCCGATACGCTGGCGAGGGCAGCAAGGCACGGAATCCAATGTTTTGCTGTTCATGGCAATCACGATCCGGTAAAGGCCTGGAAGGCGAATATTGCCTTGCCTGAAGAAGTTCATGTATTTAGTGCCGACCGGGTAGAGCGCATTCCGGTAGTACGGCAGGGGCAGGTAATTGCCCATGTGTATGGAGTCAGTCATAACGATTACCGGCTTAAACAGAATCTGGCAGCAAAGTTTATCCGTCATGAAGCGGATGAATATGCAATTGGCTTACTGCATTGCAATGTAGGCGCCTGTGAGGACCATGACGATTATGCTCCCTGTACGATAGCCGATTTGCGCAATGGCAATATGGATTATTGGGCACTGGGACACATCCATAACCGGACAATCCTGTCTGACAGCTCGCCGGTTATTGTTTATCCGGGCAATACGCAAGGCCGGAGCAGCAAGGAAATCGGTGAAAAGGGCTGTTATCTTGTCCGGGTGCAGGCTGATGGCGGAACAGAAATTAATTTTCATCCTACCGATGTACTGCGGTGGTACCAGGCTGCTATCTCGATAGATAAAACAGAGACAATTGACAGCCTCAGGCAGAAGCTGTTTGCCAAGCAGCAGGAACTGCGGGCGGCAGCAGAGGAGCGCGGCAGTATCAGCCGGTTGACAATTACCGGAAGGGGAACCCTGCATGGAATGTTGCAGCAAAGGTCCATCATACGGGATCTGGCAGCTGATTTAAATGACGGTGAAGAGCAGCGCAGAGATTTTGCCTGGATTGACTCTATTGTGATTAAGACGAGACCCGAATTGGATATTGACAAGCGCAGGCAAGTACCTGATCTGGTCGGCGATTTTCTCCGCTCTGCCGATGCTCTCCGGCAGGAAGCGGCTGTTAAGTCCAACGCAGAAGTAATCCGGGATATTTTATTAAGCCGCCCGGAAAGCAATAAAATTAAGCATATCATTATGGCCTTCTCCGATCAGGACTTGAGCGATCTGCTGGAGGATGCTGAAATTATCGGACTGGATCTCTTGCTTGCAGGGGAGGAACAAGAGTGAGAATCAAGGCGATCTATATTGACAATTTTGGCATTTATCAGCAGCACAGTGTTGCTGATTTGCCAAAGGGTTTAGTTGTACTTGTGGGCGATAACGAAAGTGGTAAGACTACGTTGCTTAATTTTATGCGCTCCATTTTCTTCGGATTCCCGCGAAACAGCGAGGCCAATTGTAGTGGGAAGCTGCTTATTGAAGACCAGGACGGCCAGGAGTATCTCATTAGCCGCAGTGGTAAGACTGTGATTGTAACTGACGGCAATGGACAGAGAATGCCCTTTGACCCGGCAATGAAGTGGCTGAGCGGGCTTGATCGCAATACTTATCAGAAGATATTTGCTATCAGTCTCGAAGATTTGCAAGGTCTGAAGCTGCTTGCTGAAAACACTGTCCGGTCCCGCTTTTTTGCAGCAGGAGCGGGCGGGACAGTGCTTGTGGAGGCCATAAAAAAGGTAGATGAGCAGCGGGAAGAACTGCTGATTGCCGCCGCTCAGGGAAAAAAGCTGATTAACAGACTCCTCAAAGAACAGGATGGGCTGGCTGTTAAAAGCCGGGAGGCCAAAAAAGATGAGGCTCTTTATGCCGCTCTTGTTGCCAAGCGGACAAGTCTTGTCAGTGAAATACAGCAGCAAGCGAGGCGCCTGGAAGAGATCAATGGCCGGTTAGCTCAGCTGGCCCAGCTGGAACAAGCCTGGGAACCGTGGACCAGAATGCAGCTTGAAAAAGAAAAGGAAGAGGAGCTGCAAAATACCCGCAATTTTCCTGCCAATGGGTTGGCAAGACTGGAGCAGTTGCTGCACAAACGCCAGGATAATCGGCAAGACGTACAGGAAAAAAACGCAAGCTGCAGGGAAGCGACCGAGCAGCTTACGGCATTGCTGGTTGATGATGCTATTATTAGGGTAGAAAGTGATATTGAACGCATATACAGTGAAAAAGGCAGGCTTGCCATAGAGAGTAAGCAGCAGCCGCTGCAGCTGGCGGAACAGCAGAGTCTTAAGGAACAATATGAGCGCTCGTTAAGGGAGATCGGCCCCGAATGGCACGATACGATGCTGGATGAAGTGGATATCTCTGTTGCTGTCCGGCAAAGGGTGCAGGATTATGCAGCCCGTTTTCTGCAGGCAGAGCAAAAAATTGGTCAAGCAAAGCTAAGTGAAAGACAGACTGTTCAGGCCCTGGAAGAGCTTAATAAGGAAGTCGCCGGTCTGCGGCAGAGGCTGGAACAAATGCCAGTGCCTGCTGTTGCCGATGAAAGGGAAATGGAGCTGCTTGAGGAAGGGCTCCGGATAACACGGAGCGAGTTAATCAAGGGGGAACAAATAAGACAAGCACGGACTGCTGCTGTTGAGGTGGCTGCAGGACTTGACAGGCAGCTGGCGCAATTGCATTACGGGCGTAATCTCCGGCACTCGCTGCTGCCGGGGTGGGCAGGACCGGTATTTGGAGCAGGTTGCCTGGCCGGAGCATGGTTTTTGTGGCAAGTATCCATGGCTGCTGCTGTTGTTACTGCTATTGGCGGGGTGTTCACAGCCTTTGTTGTTCTAAGGCAGCGGCAGCTGCAGCTAAAAGAACGAAGCGCATGGACACAGCATACAACAACAGAAGAGCAGCTGCTACAGCAGCATAAGGCCAAAATAGCCGGTGCTATTGTTGATTTAGACAGGCAGGAGCAGATATGTGAGTCGCGGCTGGACGCTGCTACGCAGGCCATGGGCCTTGGCAAACCGGACACGCTTGAGGAAGCAGATGAACTGGAGAAACAAGTGGTTACCATCCGTAAAGCGTTTGAAAATTGGCTGCTGCTGACCAAACAGCTTGAAATACTGGCTGGGAGGCAGAAATCTGCCTCTCAGCTGACAGAAGTCGCATTGATTGAGTGTCAGGAATGTTTCCGGCAAAAACAAGTGCTGGAGGAAGAGTGGCGAAGCTGGCTCTCAGAACGTCATTTTTCACAGGAGAGCAGCCCCGAAGCCTTTGAAATTGTACTGAAGGCCGTAGAAACTGCCCGCTCATTGCAGCGTCAGTATGCTCAGGCGAAAGCGCGAACGGCTGCTGCCGGTGAGTATTTGGAGAACCTCCAAGCGGATTTCCTCGATATTTTAAAAAAGGCAGGACGCCACTCCCAGATGGCGCTTACTGTCCATAATCTGGAGACGCTGTACCAGGAGCTGGCGCAAGGGAGAGTACTTACCAAAGAGAAGGCCTATTTACAACAGACTGTAAGTAAGCTTCAAGCAAGTCTGGAGCAGAGCCGGGAGCAAGCTGCAGCTGTGGAAGCTGCATTAACAGAGCTGTTCCGGGAGGCCGGAACAGACGGTGAAGAAGAGTTTCGCGCGTTAGCGGAACGGCATAACCAATGGCGTTCTAGCCGGGATACACTTGATAAGCTGGCAGCAGCATTGCGCGTTGTTGCCGGTACGGCAGCTAAACAAGTCTATCTGGAGGAGGCCTTACAGGATACTAGTTTCGCAAAGATTACTCAGGAGAAGAATAATCTGCAAAGCGAAAAAAGCGCACTGGAAAGGGATGGTGCACAAAAGCCACAGGAAGTGGGAGCCATTGCTAACCAATTAAAGCAGCTGGGGCAGGATGATAAAATGAATTTACTTCTGGCTGAGCGTAATGCTGTGGATTATCAGCTAAGTGATGCAGGCAGACAGTGGGCAAAACTGGCTCTTACCCGCCATCTACTGGAACAGGCCCGCAATATTTATGAACAGGAACGGCAGCCCAGTGTTATTTTAGAGGCGGATAAATTTCTCCGGATTATGACAGATAACCGGTATCAGATGGTGTCTGCTATCGGTGGCAGCGACGTTCAACTGGTGGACAAAGCCCGTAACAGCAAGGGCGAGAATGCCTGGAGCAGTGGTTTGGGTGACCAGGTATACCTGGCTGTAAGGCTGGGCTTGGCTCTGGAGTTTGGCCGCCTGCTTGAACCATTGCCGCTTATTCTTGATGATGTACTCGTTCGCTTCGATGCCCCACGACAGCAGGGAACAGCCAAAGTGCTGCTGGAAGTAGCCAAAACGCAGCAAGTCTTTTTGTTCTCCTGCCATAAACATACTCGTCAGCTGATACGGAATGTGCATGCTTGTGGAGAGGACACAAGCACGCCAGTGGTTTATTATGACGTAAATAATGGCACGATTTGCCCTAGCCGCTGATTAAAAACCCCTAGACTTTCACGCAAAATTCAGCTATACTTAAATACAAAGTACTAATGTTTTCTACAAGAGGACTATAATTAAATAAAAAGCTTACACTCGTATAATCTTGGAAATAAGGTCCGAGAGTCTCTACAAGGTGACCGATAAATACCTTACTATGAGTGGAATGTACCTGACGATTCATAGGTCGTTTTATTTGCGTATGGATTAAAGGTATATACCCATTTAATGGGACACGCCAAAGGGATTAAAAGCCCGGGCGGGTGAGTTAGTGAGCAGTGTTGCAAGCTAGCCTACCTTTGCTCGGGCTTTTGTGCGCTTTTTATGGCTGCTCTGGGGTTATTCCCTGATATAGAGCGAGGCATTATTCGTAAGGAGGAGATACGGTGAAGAAACAAGGTAAACGTAAAATTGGTATCCTGCTGCTGGCGATGGTGATGATTGCGGCGTTGCTGGTAACTGGATGCGGTAAAAGTCCGGCACCGGCAGAAAAGGCACCGGCGAAAGCGGACAAAGTGAAAGTTGCGTTTGTTTATGTAGGGCCTGTTGGAGATGCGGGCTGGTCCACCGCTCATGACCAAGGCCGTAAGTATTTGGAAAAAGAAATGCCCAATGTGGAAACTACCTATGTTGAATCTGTTCCGGAAGGGGCAGATGCGGAACGGGTACTTACCGAGCTTGCCATGAAAGGCAATAAGATTATTTTTGCCACTAGCTTTGGTTATATGGATTATGTACAAAAAGTGGCACAGAAGTTTCCTGACGTTACCTTCCTGCATTGCTCAGGCTTTAAAACTGCTAATAACGTAGGTACATATTTTGGAAGAATGTATCAGGCCCGTTATTTGTCCGGTATCGCTGCCGGCAAGCAGACACAGAGCAACACCATTGGGTATGTAGCTGCCTTCCCGATTCCGGAAGTCATTCGTGGTATTAATGCCTTTACTCTGGGAGCACAGTCCGTGAATCCTGATGTGAAAGTAAAAGTTGTCTGGAGCAATACCTGGTATAATCCTGCAACCGAAAAAGACGCAGCTAAGAGTCTTCTTGATGCCGGTGCCGATGTTATCGCCATGCACCAGGACACTCCTGCTCCCATGCAGGCTGCTGAGGAAAAGGGGAAATTCGCCGTTTCCTATAATTCCGATATGCGCAGCTTTGCGCCTAAAGCTGTGTTGACCGGCCCTGTTTGGAACTGGGGACCTTATTACGTAAAAACAGTTAAAGCTGTTCTGGATAAATCCTGGAAATCAGAACAATATTGGGGATCCATGGCAGAGAATATCGTCGATCTTGGACCCTATGGCCCGATGGTTGCCGAAGACACCAAAACACTGATTGCCAAGAAAAAAGATGAAATTAGTAAAGGCTCGTGGGATGTGTTTACCGGACCAATTAAAGATCAACAGGGCAGCGTAAAAGTTGAGAGTGGTCAAAAGATGTCTGATAAAGATATGCTTGAATTTAATTGGTTTGTCCAAGGGGTAGAGGGTACTATTGCTAAGTAAAGAAATTGAGGCCGTTTTGCAAGAAACGGCCTCAATTTATGAAATTTTTTTAAGGCCGTTCAGAAGGAGCCTTATCAACGGCCTTTTTCTTGATCGTTGGCAGTTTGCATTTATATAGAACGCCAAGTGTCAATTACCAAGAAACGCTAGGAGAGGGGAATAGAGAGATGAGCGTGATACCTATGGTTGAAATGGTGAAAGTAACGAAGCGTTTCCCCGGCGTAGTCGCCAATGATCATGTGAGTTTGACAATTGAAGCCGGCCAGATTCATGGTTTGCTTGGTGAGAATGGAGCAGGGAAAAGTACGCTCATGAGCATTCTTACGGGCCTGTACCGGCCTGATGAAGGGGAAATATATATTAAAGGAAAGCAGGTGGAAATGCTTTCTCCCAAGGATGCCGTTGTCCGGGGAATTGGTATGGTTCACCAGCATTTCAAGCTGGTCAAGTCCTTTACGGTGGCGGAAAACATTATTCTTGGGCTGCAGGATATGGGACTGCTATATGATAAAACCGGGGTGCAAGCGCAGGTAGAACAGTTTTGCACGCAGTATGGCATGTGTATTGATCCGTCGGCAAAGGTTTGGCAGTTAACAGTAGGAGAGCAGCAGCGGGTAGAAATCATCAAAGCCCTGTTTAGGGGTGCCGAAATTCTAATTCTCGATGAACCTACTGCCGTACTGACGCCTCAGGAAGCAAAGGAGCTATATAAGACCTTGCGTCTGATGGCCAATCAGGGGAAGGCTATTATTGTGATTTCTCATAAACTGAGTGAAGTACTGGAAGGCACTGATATGATCAGTGTCCTGCGGAATGGTAAACCAGCAGGCAGCACAAAGACGGAGCTGGCCAGCGAGCAGGAACTGACCCGCTGGATGGTGGGGCGGAACGTGACTGCTCATAATGACAGAGCGGAGAAACTGCCGGGATCGGTAGTGCTGGAGCTTGATAAGGTATCGTGCTTGAATAACCGGGGCCAAATGGCGCTGCATGAAGCTTCTCTTTGTATTCGTGCCGGTGAGATACTGGGGATTGCCGGAGTGGCAGGCAATGGGCAAACCGAGCTAGCGGAAATTGTGGCCGGACTAAGGCAAATAGAGAGCGGCACGAAGGTTGTGAGTGGAGTCGATCATACGGGCAGCAGTTCTAAGGACATGATCCGTGCAGGAGTAAGCTATGTACCGGAGGACCGGTTGGGAACGGGACTTGTACCCGGTCTCAATGCCGTCGACAACTACATTTTGAAAAGCTACGCAAAAAATGGCTGGTTTATTAACTGGCAGCGAGCTTTACAGGAGACCCGGGAGGCCATTGCCAGCTTTGATATAAAAATGGCCGATGTTTTTAATCCCGTAAAAATGATGTCAGGCGGCAATCTGCAAAAGCTGTTGCTGGCCAGGGAGATACATGCTGATCCTCGTCTGTTGGTCGTGGTCTATCCCATGCGCGGTCTTGATGTGGGTGCAATGGCAGCAGTGCGGGAATTGCTGCTGGCCCAGCGGGAAGCAGGCAAGGCCATATTGCTCATATCGGAAGAATTAGATGAGCTCTTTGCATTAAGCGATACGATTGCCGTTTTGCATAGAGGGGAAATTATGGGTGTTGTTCATCCCCATACCGCAACAGTGGAAGAAGTAGGGATGATGATGGCCGGGAAAAGGATGTTGGAACAGCATGCTGTATAAGTTATTGTCTGGCTGGCGTTTAGAAAGGCGCGGTGCAGTTTCTCAAGTAATGATGATTGTTATACCGCTTCTATCCATTGTAGTGGGGCTGGCTTTTGCTGGGGTTTTTATTGCCCTAACCGATAAGAATCCACTCGATGTTTACCTGCTAATGCTGGAAGGTGCTTTTGGTTCTGCCTATGGCTTGTCAGAGACTGTAGTGAAAGCAGTGCCGCTTATGTTGTGCAGTCTGGCAGTAGCGCTGGCCTTTCGCATGCAGCTATGGAATATTGGGGCCGAGGGTCAGCTCTACATGGGGGCTTTTGGTGCTGCCTGGGTTGCGTTGAGCTTTCCCGAATGGCCTGCTGTTTTGATGCTTCCTGCTATGACCGCAGCAGGCTTTATTGCAGGAGGGATATGGGGCTTGCTGCCAGCAATACCCCGGGCTTTCCTTAAGGTGAATGAGACGATAACAACGCTGTTAATGAATTATATTGGAATTCTGTGGGTGGACTACTTGGTTTATGGTCCTTGGAAAGATCCGAAGGGGATGGGCTTTCCGATATCGGCACCGTTTTCAGAAGCAGCAATTTTACCCGCTTTTGGTGTGACACGCATCCATTGGGGAATCATCCTGGCACTTGCGGCGGTACTGGTCCTGTATGTTGTTTTAAAATACACCCGCTGGGGCTTTGAGATCCGTGTCAGTGGTGAGAGTGCTGCTGCCGCGAATTATGCCGGTATGAACTATATGAAAAATATTATGCTTGTCATGTTTATCAGCGGTGGTTTAGCCGGTATAGCTGGTATGACAGAGGTTTCGGGAATTACCCTGCGGCTGCAGCACGGAATATCTCCCGGGTATGGCTACTCGGCGATCATTATTGCCTGGCTGGCCCGTCTTCATCCGGTGGCAATCGTGCTGGTCTCGGTTGTATTCGGCGGGCTGTTGGTCGGTGGTTTCAGCATTCAAACAAGCGGGTTTCCGGCAGCGACTGTTTCCATGCTGCAGGGGGCAATTCTCTTTTTTGTTGTGGGTGGAGAACTCTTCATGCAGTATCGCTTAAAATGGGTAGGAAAAGGGAGGAGTGCCTGATGGAACAATCGATTTGGATCGCTATTTTAGCATCAGGCATGATAGCGGGAACGCCGATTTTACTTGCCGCTCTTGGTGAGATGCTTACGGAATTATCAGGTGTACTGAATCTGGGAGTGGAAGGCATGATGCTCGTAGGTGCGGTAACCGGCTTTATGGCAGCCTTACATACCGGCGAGCCTTGGTGGGGACTGGTAACGGCGATTATTGCAGGCGGACTGATGGCACTGATACATGCATTTTTGACGATTACCCTGAGAGCTAATCAAGTCGTGAGCGGGTTGGCCCTAACTATTTTTGGCACAGGGCTTAGTGGGTATATCGGTAAGTCCTTGATCGGTCTGCCCTTGCCTGTCACCTTTAAACCGGTATCGCTGCCGGTGCTCAGTGATATACCGGTGCTGGGGCCGATTTTGTTTCAACACGATGTCCTGGTGTATATCAGTTATGGACTGGTTGCCCTGCTTTGGTTTTTTCTGTTCCGGATGAAAAAGGGGCTGGAATTGCGCTCGGTAGGTGAGAATCCCAGTGCGGCAGATCTTGCCGGAATCAATGTATTTATCATGCGCTACGTCTTTGTTGTTGCCGGTGGTATGCTTGCAGGCATGGCGGGTGCTTATTTATCGCTAGCCTATGCTCCTTCGTGGCTGGAGAATATGACGGCAGGACGTGGCTGGATAGCCGTAGCGTTAGTCATCTTTGCCACATGGCATCCGGGCAAAGCGTTGTTAGGGAGCTTCCTATTCGGGACAATTGATGTCCTGGGTTTTCATATGCAGAACTTCGGCATTATGATCCCCTCGTTCTTCCTAAAAATGCTTCCCTATGCAATTACCATTGCTGTATTAATAGTAGTAACCCGGGAAACGAAAACTCGCCGTGTAGCTGCTCCTGAGGCACTGGGTATTCCCTATAACCGGGAAGAGCGGTAATGTTCTTCAAGGATTGGCATATCAGGCCTGTTTGCAGTATAATAGAAAGCAGACTTGGCATTTTTGCTCCTTGTCGACAAGTGAAAGGGGTGTTTGAATGGCATCGCTGCTAGTGGTGGCATTACTGATTTTATCCGGCATAATTGCTTATAAGCTGGTAAGCCGGAAGATGGCTCTAAGAGGCCACGAGCTTAAGGAAGTGGAAGCGCTGGGAAAATGGGAAAGCAAGGAATACATTCTGGATGTACGTACCACCGATGAGTATAAGGAAGGGCACATTCCGGGAGCTACGCTGATTCCTTTAAATCAGCTGGGACGCCGGTATAATGAAATTCCCCGGGACCGCGATGTATATGTGATGTGCCGCAGCGGTACCCGCAGTGCGGAAGCTACAGTATGGCTGTTGAAAAAGGGCTTTGACAACGTTTATAATATATCTGGTGGAATGCTGAAATGGCAGGGTCCGGTAGAAAAGTAACAGTTGAAAATATTTCCCAGTTATACTATTATTTAGTTAATAAAACCTAAAATTTTGTCGATTTAAGTAAAATGCAGGTTTATATCTGCATTTTTTGCTCTTTTAAGGGGGGCAAGACATGTTGTTTAATATTCACCCTATGAATTTAATCAAGGCGCTGTCTCAGGCTCTGGAGCTTTCTACCGGCGGCTTAGGCCGTCATCATTGGCGAACCGCAATGATTTCTAATCGTATTGCCGAATACATTGGGATCGAGAAACGGCAGCGGAATCTGCTGGTGTATGCGGGGTTGCTGCATGATTTGGGAGCGGTGTCCAATTGGGAAGAGAAGCATCGTATCCGCAACGTGGATTTGGTTCAACCAAATATTTATGAGCATGCCGAGACCGGATATCTTCTGCTTAAGGACTCAAAGCAGCTGGGACCGCTGGCTCCCATTATCCGTCATCATCACGATCATTGGGACGGATCAAGTCCATATCAGCTGGCAGGAGAAGCAATTCCGCTATTTTCCCGCATTATTAATCTGGCAGACAAGGTAGAAGCTCATTTGCCGGAAGATAATATATTGGAGCACTGTCCCGCTATATTGACGCTTATTCGCAAACAAAGCGGCAGCGTTTTTGACCCTGAGTTAGTAAAGGCACTGCACGATTTTGGACGGCAGGAGAGCTTTTGGCTGGACTTAACAAACCCTCACTACTATCAGGAACTTTTTCAAAACATGGATGACTATGGAAGGTTGCCCTTTCAAATCGATGACATTATCGATGTTGCCGAAATTTTTGCGACTATCATTGACCGCACGAGCCGCTTTACAGGTGCGCACTCGCGAAGTGTGGCGACAGTAGCTGCTTATCTCGCTCAGGCCCGGGGTTATAGTCAGGCTGAAGTTAAGCTGATGCGGGTGGCAGGCTTGTTTCATGATATCGGTAAGCTGGCCATTCCGAACACTATTTTGGAAAAGCCAGGCAAGCTGACTGAGCGGGAATTCGCTATCATTAAGCAGCACCCCTACTATACATACCGCATTCTAGAGAAAATTGACGGCTTTCAAATGATTGCCGAGTGGGCTGCTTTGCATCACGAGACACTGGATGGTGCAGGGTATCCTTTCCGGGTGGCTGATAATTCCCTGCAGCTTGGTTCCCGGATTGTGGCCGTAGCTGACGTATTTACTGCTCTCAGCGAGAACCGTCCTTATCGTCAAACGCTTGATCTTAAGGAAATTGAAAAGATTATGAGAGGCATGGTCGGCAATCGTAAGCTGGATGGCGCCGTCGTAAGTGATCTTTTTCTGAACAGTACCGAACTATACACGATCATGCAGCAAAGAGCCGCTGCTTACGCGGCTGTTTGAGCGACATAAGGAGACAATAATGCTTACTGAAAAAGATAAAAATGCGTACTTTGCTCAGGCCGTTCGCCAAATGTCTTTTGCCCAAAGGCTGGGGATGGAAGTGAAAGAAATAAAGCAGGATAAGGTAGTTTTGGAAATGCCGGTAATTGCTGAACATCACGCCAACCTACTGGGAGTAGTACACGGTGGTGTGCTCATGTCGCTTGCAGATACTGCGATGGGATTTGCTTGTGCTAACGCGGGTAGTTTACCGACGACAATTGACATGAACATAAATTTTATTAAAAGTATTAGCATTAAAGGCAGCCGCTTTATTCGGGTCATTGCTAATGTCCTTCATCACGGGCAAAGTACGCTTGTTGCCGAAGCGGAAGTGTACAGTGATAATGGCGAGCTTGCTGCAAAAGCGCGAGGAACATTCTTTATTGTAGGCAAAACGGAAAGTCTCGTATTATAAGAAACTGTTGAAAAAGTTAGTCAATCAGCTTCCAGGTGGTTTCCTTGACAACACTGTGACAGTGAGATAAAATGATAGTGTTCATTTGCCGGTATAGCTCAGCTGGTAGAGCACCTCATTCGTAATGAGGGGGTCGTAGGTTCGAATCCTATTATCGGCTCCAGTGAAAAAAGACCTTCCGTTATTTCGGAAGGTCTTTTTTATTTTTCAATAATATGGTTGAAATTGTGAACAACAACGTTTATCAGGTAAATTCCAGATCGAATTTTTTGATAAAAGCATCGATATCGCTGTTTAACAATAGCGGCATCAGGCTGTTTATCTTTTCTGCCGGAAAGTTCCACCATTGTATTTTTAATAAAGCTTCAATCTGTGGATCACTAAACCGTTTGCGAATGATATGGCATGGATTTCCAACAACAATTGAATAAGGGGGGATGTCTTTGGTAACTACACAATGAGAGCCAACAACAGCACCGTCACCAATAGTGACTCCTGATAAAACAGTACATTGGTTGCCTAACCATACATCGTTACCTATCGTTACATTCCCCTTTGAAGCAGGATGACCTTTGATTCCAGCAGCTTGAGGCCAAACGTTTGGCCATGCGGAAAACGGAAAGACCGTAACCCAATCGGAACGGTGATTTCCACCTAAAAAAATGGAGACTCCAACTGCTATTGAGCAATACTTCCCGATCGTTAAATACGTATTTTCGCCCCACCAAAAGACCTGCGGCTGACCATAAGTAAAATCTCCAACTTTCACCTGGCTTGCTACAGCGCTTTGAGATAGATATTCTCTTGTAGGATGTAAAGACATCGATCATCATCCTTTCATATTCTCATAAGAAATGAGCAACAGAAATTACATACTGCTAATAAGTCTTTCGCCTGAACTTTACAATATCTATGTGATACTATTAAGTGAATGATTAATCTAGAACTTCTATTAATTATGCCAACTTCACAATGCTTTTATAGAAAATCTAATCTGCGTCATATTTATCCACCCCCTCCGCATAAGTATGATAATGCAAAAAAATGAAACCGATATTAAGAGATGTCCCATATAGTGGCGCTGCCGCCAGTATATAGGATGTCTTTTACTTTTCCGGCGAAAGGGGGATTACCTGTGGTTTCAGAAGTTGACACCTTGATGCGATTGTCCGTTGCTTTTGTGCTAGGGGGACTTATTGGCTATGAACGTCAGTCGCAAAGCAAAGCCGCAGGCTTGCGCACGCATGTCCTCGTCTGTCTGGGTTCTTGTTTAGTGATGATCTTATCACTGGATATTTATCAGTCTGTTCAGGGGCTTACCAATGCTGATCCTGCCCGGTTGGCGGCGCAGGTTGTGAGCGGTGTCGGTTTCTTAGGAGCCGGTACTATTATGAAGGAAGGGGCTACAGTTACAGGACTAACGACAGCCGCCAGCCTGTGGGTAGTTTCTGGTGTAGGGCTGGCAGTAGGCTGCGGTTACTACAGCGGGGCCCTTTATACAACATTTCTTATTTTGCTCACACTGGCACTATTGCTTAGAATTGATAAGCTCCATAATACCGGGCAAACAACAACACTACTGATTACGACAGGCAATGAGCCGGGGCAGATTGGACAGATTGGCGATTGTATCGGCGCATACGGCGTGCGAATCTGTGATATAAGGATGGATGCCCAGGACGATGCAACAATGACGCTCAGTTTATCACTTTGCTGCGTTGATCAAAGCAGTATCATTAAGATTACCGGAAATCTTATCGCAATTGAGGGAGTATTATCTGTTAAAAGTAAATAGGCAGCATGAGTGGAGTTTGTTAATGTACAAATGCTATAAGGTCGGGGGAAAGAAGAATCTCTTTGAGTGTAACAGGGATTTCTCTATATATTGAGAACTATGTAAATAAAATGAACGGCGTTTTAATGACAGTGAGTTGTTGTGGGCCAAGGGAAAGCGAGGAACCTAAGTGGATACTAAGATAGCGATTATTACCCCTTTTGCGGCTATGCGGCAGATTGCACAGGACGTGGTAAATGAGCGAAGTGATGAGTGGCCTGAAGGAATTCAGGTGGTAATGGGTGATTTGGGAGATGGCCTGCAGCAAGCCTATCAAGCAATAGCCCAAGGGGCAGAAGTCATTATCAGCCGAGGCGGGACAGCATCCCTAATCAGCAGTCAAATTGAATTGCCGGTGGTAGAGATACAAGTTACCGCCTTTGATATTTTGCGGGCGTTAAAACAAGTAAGCGGGCAGACGAAGAAAGTCGGAGTAGCTGGTTTTCGCAATGTGATTTATGGCTGCGAAGATTTTGGTGAGATATGGGGAATTGCTTTACAGGAAATAACCCTTGAAAATGAACAGGGAGCTCTGGAAAAGATAATGGCAGCTAAGGACCAAGGGATTAATGTCATTATTGGTGATGCTATTTCCATTAAGCTTGCCGGTCAGTATGGATTGCAGGGTATATTGATTCAGTCAGGTAAAGATGCTATTTATAAGGCCATTAAGCAGGCTCAGCAGATTAGTCGCGTACGCAGTAAAGAACAGGCGCGATCGGAATTACTGCATACTATTATCAACTCTTCAACCGATGGCATCCTTGCCGTAGACGAACAGTCCCGCATTACTATTTTAAATCCTGTTGCTGAAGATGTATTTCATCTTCGGGCAGAGGAAGTGCTAGGACGAAATGTTGGTGACGTTATTCCCAATACGCGGCTTCCTGCAATTGTTGCATGCGGTGATGCTGAGATTGGTGATATACAAAAAATAGGCAATCGGGTGATTGCCACCAAACGAGTGCCTATTAAACTCAGTGGGCAAGTGGTAGGCGCAATTGCCAATTTCCAGGATGTAACTCAGCTGCAGCGGTATGAACAACGTGTTCGTCAAAAGTTGTATGACAAGGGCTTAGTTGCTAAGTTTACTTTAGAGCAGGTAATCGGTGGGTCAGCAGTAATGGCAGATATAAAAAAACGTGCTATTCAATATGCTGCTGCTGATTCGACTGTACTTATCACGGGTGAGTCAGGAACGGGAAAAGAGCTTCTGGCTCAGAGTATTCATAATCTGGGACAGCGCTCAAGCGGGCCCTTTGTGGCAGTTAATTGTGCAGCATTGCCGGAAAATCTATTAGAAAGCGAGCTTTTTGGTTATGAGGAAGGAGCCTTTACTGGTGCTAAGAAAGGGGGGAAAGCTGGCTTATGTGAATTAGCCCATGGCGGGACGCTGCTTCTGGATGAAGTGGGTGAAATGCCGTTAACTTTGCAGGCGCGATTGCTGCGAGTGTTGCAGGAAAAAGAGGTTATGCGATTAGGCGGCGACGGAGTGATACCGGTTGATATCCGCATTATTGCTGCTACCAACCAGGATTTGCTTCAATTAATTCAAGAGCGGCGATTCCGCAATGATTTGTACTACCGGCTGGATATTTTGCGGCTTCATGTACCGTCTTTGCGGGAGAGAAAAGAAGACATACCTATGTTGGTTGACTATTTTCTCCATAAACATACGATGTTAAAGTCTGGCGTTGCTTTTAGTGAAGCTGCTATTGATAGATTGAAGCAATACCAGTGGCCCGGCAACATCCGGGAATTGGCTAATATTATGGAACGGACGCTTTTATTATTTGAGGGACCGATTATCACAGAAGAGATTATCGGCACCGTCTTGCGAGAAACGGCAGGAAGAGGTTCTCATCCTGATACAGAAAAAAAGCTGCTGAAAGTTCAGGAGATGGAAACCATTTATACAGTTCTTCAGGAAGAAAATTATAATTACTGCCGTACAGCTGAACGGTTGGGGATTAATAGAACGACTCTTTGGCGAAAACTGCGTAGCCAACAAAGCAGCAAATAAAGAAATAGAAACGCGATGCAAAATGCAACTATAAAAGTTGTATTTTGCATCGCGTTTTGCGTTTTGATTGATCGCAAGGGCAACAAGTTAGCCAGCTTATAATCTGGCATGATTCTTGCTCTTGGTTAAGACAGCAAAAAAGATGACAAAATGCAGGTGATGAATATGCCTCGTCTTGCGATAATAGCAGATGATTTAACAGGCGCAAATGATACAGGTGTGCAGTTTGCTAAATATGGACTCAGGACGTATGTTGTTCTGGATGCTCTTCAAAATCCAATTTTGCCGGAAGAAGCAGATGTCGTAGTGTTTGATACGGATAGTCGAGCCAGTACTGCTAGCCAAGCCTTTGACAAAGTGGCAGTTGTTGCGGAAGTACTAAGGAACAAACAAGTGCCAATGGTATATAAAAAGGTCGACTCTACCTTACGTGGTAATTTAGGCAGCGAAATTGATGCAGTGCTTGATGTGCTGGATTACGAATGTGCAGCGGTTGTACCGGCTTTTCCTGCTATCGGCCGGATTACGGCTGGCGGTTATCATTTGCTGAATCAAATACCGCTTGCTTGTTCGGAAATTGCGCGGGATCCCAAAGCCCCGGTAACAGATTCGCGACTTGTTGAGGTATTAAAACAGCAATCAAAGTATGCGGTTGGGCATATTGGCCTGCAGGAGATTATAACGGGTAGTGATGCTGTTTGCCAGGCCATAGGGCAGGCGATATCACAAGGTCACCGTTTAATTGCTTTTGATGCTACCGAGCAGATTCATTTGGTAACGATTGCCCAGGCGATTAAAGAATGCGGCAAAAAAATAGTAATGGTTGGTTCAGCCGGGCTAGCTGAGGTTTTGCCGCAAATCTATAATATGCCTGCTTGTAATGAAAACAGTGAGGTAAAAGTACAGGGAAAACCGGCACTGATTGTTTCGGGCAGTGTCAGCAGCGTTACTGCAAGTCAAGTTAATGCTTTTGTAAAACAACCCAATACGCAGCTTGTCGAAGTTAATGGTCAGGAGTTGCTGAATCATTCCGCGAAAGAAATAAAACGGTGTATCGATGCGGCGGCGATTGCCTTACGGCAAGGCAGACATGTGGCGGTTGTATCCTCAAACCGGGCAGACGCTGTAGCTGAGTCCCGGCAGGCAGGTGAGGTGCTGGGTATGAATTCGATTGAGGTTAGTGATCATATTGCACGTCATTTGGGATTGATTGCTGCTGATTTGGTAAGGGTCGGCGTAGAAGGGCTATTCTTGACTGGAGGTGACACAGCCGTAAGTGTCTGTCGGGCTTTAGGTACTTCTAGCATGAGAGTACAAGGGGAAGTGGCACCGGGAATACCTTTTGGGTATTTGCATACCGGGCCTTTTGCAGGCTTGAAGGTAGTGACAAAAGCAGGCGCTTTTGGGCATGAGGAGGTGATCATGCAATCACTGGATGTAATGCTAAATCAACAGGGAGTGAACTTATGAAACCAGTAATTGGAATTACTATTGGCGATGCTGCCGGCGTGGGACCCGAGATTATTGTTAAAGCCTTGGCTGAAAAAGAAGTATATAATATTTGCCGCCCCGTTGTGATCGGCGATCTTGGCATTATGAAACGGGCTGTGTCGATAGTGGGCAAGAACTTAACCTGCCGGGCAATTGATGACGTCCTGAGCGGTGGGCATGAATTTGGTCGGATTGATGTGCTTGACTTGAACAATCTGCCTGAGGATTTGCCCTTTGCCCAAGTTGATCCGCGAGCCGGTAAAGCAGCATATACATATGTGGAAACTGCGGTGAATATGGCGCTGGCAGGCAAAATTGCTGCTATTGCTACTGCACCGCTTAACAAGGATGCTATGAACCAGGGCGGTTGTCATTTTCCGGGACATACGGAAATTTTGGCTCATTTATCGAACACAAAGAATTATGCCATGATGCTGACCGGTGGATCTCTCCGG
The DNA here is from genome assembly GCF_032013335.1 of Anaerospora sp. Lineage (NCBI taxonomy): Bacteria > Bacillati > Bacillota > Negativicutes > Selenomonadales > Sporomusaceae > Anaerospora > Anaerospora sp. The sequence goes on from NZ_DALZUO010000001.1 coordinate 234,051, forward strand.
GTTATCCATGTTTCTACTCACTTATCTCTTCGTCAGGCTTGTGAGAAAGTAAAGAAAGATCGTGTATTGAAGGTCATTGAATTAGCAGATCAAGCAATGAAAAAGATCGGGATAAAAGAACCGCGTATTGCAGTAGCCGGACTAAATCCCCATTCGGGAGAGGGCGGTCTGTTTGGAACGGAAGAAATTGAAGAAATTATTCCGGCCATTGAATCGGCCAAGACCTTGGGACTTAACGTCACAGGACCCGTTGCGCCTGATACGGTGTTTTACCGTGCTGCCGTTAAAAAAGATTTTGATATCGTGGTCGTAATGTATCATGATCAGGGGCATATACCACTTAAAGTATTGGGCTTTGAGGAAGGTGTCAATATTACGGTAGGCCTGCCGTTTATCCGGACCTCAGTGGATCATGGCACTGCCTTTGATATTGCTGGAAAAGGTGTGGCTAACCATATGAGCATGCTTGAGTCTATCCGGCTGGCGGCACTGATGGCTGAGGCGAGCGCTAAAGATAATTGAAAAAGTTTGGATTATCCTGGAGTTCGTAATATAAAAAGTGGAAAGGATGTAGGTCAAATGTCAAATATTAAAGTGACCCTTCCCTATGGACGGGAAGAAATTACAGTAGCTATACCGCAACAAAATCTGATTGGCGTGTATTCACCCAAAGATGTGGCGCCAGTCGCCAATCTGACAGAGGAAATAGTTCGCTGCCTGGAAGAGCCAATTGATTCTAGACCATTGCGTCAGTTGGTACAGGGAGTCAAAAACGTGGTTATTATAGCCGACGACAACACGCGGCTGACGCCTACCGATAAAATTATTCCGGTACTTCTCGATGAAATGAATGCGGCCGGTATAAAGGATGAACAGATTACTATTATTATTGCTCTTGGTACCCACCGCTTTATGACAGAAGAAGAAATTGAAATCAAGTTTGGGAAAGCGGTTGTAGAGAGGGTAACCATTAAAAATCATGATTTTAAGAACCCTGAAGCGCTGATTAGTCTGGGAACTACGGCGAATGGCACAAATATACTGGTCAATAAAGAGGCTTATGAAGCAGATTTTAAAATTGGTGTTGGCAGTATCGTGCCGCATCACATTCCGGGTTTTGCCGGAGGGGCCAAAATAGTTCAGCCCGGGATTTCTGGTGAGAAAACAACTGCTGAGACTCATTTGCTAAGTGTAAGGGCGCCGCGGTCCTATCTCGGTATCGAGGATAATCCGGTTCGCCAGGAATTAAATATGATCGCCGATAAGATCAACATGCACACTATTTTCAATACTGTGCTCAATCGTCATGGAGAAGTGGTTGGCGCCTTTTTTGGTGATACAAAAACAGCCTTTAATGCTGGCGTGGAATTGTCCCGCCACGTATATGCCACCGAAATACCTGAGGCTGCAGATATCGTAATCTCCAGTTCCCATCCCTGCGATCTTGAATTTTGGCAAGCTCACAAAACCTTATATCCTTCTGATTTGGCGGTGAAAGCCGGTGGTACAATTATCATCGCTACACCGTGCTATGAAGGGATTGCTGTAACTCATGGTGAGATGGCAGACATGACTTGCCATTCCTCACAGCATTTACGGAAGATGGTAGACAACGGTGAAGTTCATGATGAGGTAGCTGCTGCGCTTGCTATTGCCTGGGCCCAGGTGAAGGAGCGGGAAGCTGTATACTTTGTCTCCAATGGTATTCAGGATGCAGATGTCAGCAAGCTTGGATTTACGCCTTTTGCCACGGTACAGCAAGCGTTTGATGCTGCTATGGCCAAACATGGAACTGCTGCCCGCGTTACTGTGCTCACTCATGCACCCGACATGCTGCCCATCGTACCTGGTAATCGTTAAGCGAGGATTGCGGATTACATAAAGAATACAAGGAGGTTATCCTCAAAAATGGATCATTCAGTAGCAATGCTTTCCGTACTAGGTATCGCTATTTTATTTATTATTATTCTCAGCATTAAATTCCGGATTCACGCCTTCATATCCCTGACAGCTGCGTGTTTTCTGATTGCCTTTGCCACCGGTATGCCTTTAAATAAAATTGGTGCATCTATTGAAACCGGGATGGGTGGTACATTAGGCTTTCTTGCACCGATCCTTGCCCTTGGTGCTATCATTGGCAAGATGATGGAAATCTCCGGGGGAGCAGAGAAGCTATCCCGGACACTCCTTAAACTGATGGGCCAAAGCAAAGCGGCATGGGCTATGATGATTGTTGCCTATATCTGCGGTATCCCCGTATTTCTGCAGGTTGGGATTGTACTGTTAACTCCAATTCTGTTCTGTGTAGTACTCGAATCCAAGCAGCCTTTAGTCAAGGTAGCTCTCGGCATGCTTACCTCGCTCACCGTTGTGCACTGCATCGTACCGCCCCATCCTGCCGCCATGGCCATCACTCTGGCGCTAAAAGCAGATGTGGGTAAAGTGATTTTTTATGGTTTGTTAGTTGGTATTCCTGCTTCCGTCATTGCTGGTCCGCTTTTTGGCGGTTTAATTGCCAAAAAGTACGACTTCCAGCCGCCGGACGCTTATTGCAAAATGGAACCAACGCCGGATGAAAAGCTGCCTCCTTTCGGTATTACGCTGTTTACCATTCTGCTGCCCTTACTGCTGATGATTGGTAAAACCATTATTGAACTAGTTGCTGATAAAAATGCTCCCTATATGCCATGGGTAAGCTTCGTGGGCAGCCCTATTACTGCACTTTTTCTGGCAGCCATCCTTTCCTACTATCTTATGGGTTATAAACGCGGTCATTCCCTGGCATACCTGGCAAAACGCACGGAATCAGCCATGGGGCCAATGGCAACCATTATCCTGGTCATTGGTGCAGCCGGTGCCTTTAACCGCATAATTCTGGACAGTGGAATTGGCGACATTCTGAAAAGTGTGCTTACTGCTATTCACATCAGTCCGTTAATCATGGCTTGGGTCATCGCCATTGTGATGCGTTTTGCGATTGGCAGCGCCACGGTTGCCATGATGACATCGGCAGGGTTTATCACACCGGTTTTGATTGCCTATCCTGCTCTTGACCCTGCTTTAGTAGCCGTAGCCATTGGTGCCGGAGCCATCGGTGCTTCGCACGTAACTGATCCTGGTTTCTGGTTCGTAAAAGAATCGATGGGTATCCCTATGAATAAAATGTTCGGTATTTATACTGCCGCAACTACTATTGCCTCGGTTGTCGCCCTGATCGGTGTCCTGGTTCTAGCAGCAATTTTAGGACAATAATTCATACAACGATATACTTTTTGCAAAAAGGGAGTCTGCGAAATGAAATGCAGGCTCCCTTTATTGTATCAATAAAAGAGGACTGTCCCCTTTTTTAAGCAGTAGATAGCCTGGGTATATACAGGATCTGAAGCGGGAATATTTACAACAGATTCGAAGCTATCCGGAGCCCTTTGGGAGGACACATTATGTTTGGCAAGAAGATTCGCCATATTAATCGCTATCGTGAAATTGCAGCTGCTTTAATTAGCCAGGGCTTTTATTATATTGTAGAAGAAATGGGTTTAGGCGAAAAAGTTCCTTATTATCGGCGCAGTCGCCCAAATTCTTTAGACAAAAACTCCAAAGGGATAGGCGAACGGATAAGACTAGTGCTTCAGCAGTTAGGACCAACCTATATTAAGCTGGGCCAAATCGCTAGTACCAGGCCGGATATTCTTCCACCTGAAGTGATTGTCGAACTGGAGAAGCTGCAAGATAAAGTTCCGCCATTTTCTTATACCGAGGTACGGAAGATTATCAGGCAAGAGCTTGGCACTGAACTGGAAGAGGTATACTTGGAGTTTAGTCAGGAGCCGTTAGCAGCAGCTTCGATTGGGCAGGTGCATCAGGCTGTTTTGCAAACCGGCGAAAAGGTTGCAGTTAAAATCCAGCGGCCCGGAATTGCTGTTGATATCGGTACGGATTTAGAAATTCTCTATGAATTGGCCAGACTCGCCGAGAGCCGCTTCTCGTGGATAGAATCATATCAGCCTGTAGATATGGTTGAAGAGTTCTCTAAATCTCTTCAGAATGAGCTTGATTATACATTTGAGGCCCGCAACGCCGAAAAAATTGCCAAGCAGTTTATAAACAACGCTGCAATCTATATTCCCAAGGTTTATTGGGCTCATTCTACTAAAAAGGTACTAACTGCAGAATATATTGATGGTATAAAAATCAGCGAAAGAGAAAGCTTGGAACAGCAAGGCTATGATCTTTCCCGTTTGGCTGGTCAATTTGTAAAAGGTATTTTTCAGCAGATTTTTATCGGCGGATTTTTCCATGGTGATCCCCATCCTGGCAATGTAGTCGTTTTGCCGGGAGAAGTGATTGCTTTTCTGGATTTTGGCATGGTGGGCCGCCTTAATGAGGAATTAAAGTATAACCTGGCATCGCTGGTAATTGCTTTGATGCGCCAAAATCCTGATGAACTGGTGAAAAGTATTTTTCGTATGGGCATAGTTCCGGAGCAGGTCAACCGCCTTCAATTGAGAGATGATATTGCCTTGCTTCAGGAAAAATACTATGGCGTTCCGCTAAGCAAAGTTAGCTTAGGCGAAGCAGTTACTAATATATTTGCTATTACGTTAAAATACAAAATTAAAATGCCTGCTGATTTTGTGCTGGTAGGAAAAGCGCTGCTTACAATGGAAGGCATTGTTGAAAACTTGGATCCCAATGTGAGTATTCTCGATATTGCTGAACCTTTCGGTCAAAAATTAGTTAAGGACCGGATGCACCCCAAAGATCTGGCAAAACGGTTATGGAAAAATGTAAATAATTTTGGAGAAGCTCTTGGCAGCTTTCCCGAGAGCCTGAGAGAGCTGAGTGCCATTGCTAAACGGGGGCGTTTGCGGCTCGATATATCTATTGCAGAGCTTAAGCCGATTTTGGACAACCAGGACCGGATCAGTAATCAATTATCCTTCTGTATTATTCTATTGGCCTTTAGTATTATTATGGCCAGCATTATTGTCAGCCTGACAATTGCCGGTCAATCGTCCTTATTGTGGAGAATTCCGGTAGTTGAAATCGGTTTTGTGATTGCAATGGTCATGTTGTTTGGGCTTTTGTACGCGATTATCCGCTCGGGCAAATCATAGGAGCCCTGACGAAAGCTTTGTACGGAACGTTTTGCAGATAATTCCTGATAAAAAGAAGGATTATAGGTAGGCAAAACGAAATAAATAACAAAATATGGAAATTAAAATAGCAAACAAAGGGGTGATCACAATAAATATAATTAAATTCTATGCTAAAATGCTTTTGCCGGTATTGCTGGAAGCCGGCGAGTTATATTTTGTAGTGTGGTTATTGTCCAAAGTTTGGAGAAGTGATTTTTCATTTGCTGTACAAATTGGAATTTCAGGATTCTGTTTGTTTTGGACGACAATCAGAATGATAAATGTATATAAAAGTGTTAAGAATACCTGGAACGGTGTTCCCTGGTGGCTTGCAGGCCGTTAATAATGTAAGCTGAGCAGCGGGTAACAGTTAAGAGTAGGTGCAGCGGGCACCTGCTTATTTTTTTTGAAAATTATAAAATGCTATGGATAAAAAGAGGGGAAACCATACTCGCTCCAGTATCTTACCTAGAGATTATATCGATTTTTTTTTGCTGCAGGTTCCCAGCTCTTTCCTAGGAGGAATATGAGATGCGGCCATCAAATGAACTCAAAAGAATATTTTTGGTACTGCTCTTTATCGTTACAATGCCCCCCTTGTTTCTGTCTTATTATTATGTTGATGTGCGCGATGATCTGATTCTTGAGCAAGAAAAGCAAAAGCTGATTTATATTTCGGCAAAGACGGAGCATCAGCTAAAACCGATACTGATTAAGATGCTGGATAACGATAAAAACAGCTTAAGGCCGGAAGAAATTATGAACTGGCACAATGCTTTTCAGCCGGTTGTGGAAAAAATCCAATCTCAGTATCCGGGCTATGCAATAGGCATTTCGTCACCGCTGTTTAACGGACTTGTAGCGCTTTCTCCCAACTTTACCGTGGATAAAATGGGAAAAGGGATTACTCCCAACGATAAATCGACCTATGAAACAGGAAATTACTGTTTTATGTCCATCAATAGCTCAATTAGCTGGACGGGAGATGATGTGATCGGCGTAACGTATCCTGTTTTTTACAAGGGTGAGGTGATAGCACATACCTTTGCAACTATTAGACATAAGCAGTATCTTGCAAGTGCAATCGGGGAATTGCTTCCAAGCTTTCTTACCATATTCCTCCTTTGGAGTGGCGTTTTTGCGCTTGTCTGGTTTGTCTATAATAAATTTAAAGAAGCGATAAAAGCGTTGATCCAGCAAGTAATCAGTGGGAAAGTACCGGATCGTGACACCGGGTCCTTTCCAGAGCTGGATATGATTAGCAGTGCGGTGCATGATCTCAGAGAAACATTAAAACAACGGGAAGCAGAATATAAAACATTACTGGATAATTGTCCCTACGCAATTGCCAGAATTGATAAAAAACTGCGCCGGATTTATATTAATCAGGCATTTCATACTCTATGGGGAACTTCAATTAAGTCTTTTTATAAACAAAGCAATGAACAAGCTGCTTATTCGGAGTTAATTAACCTGCCGTTAGGGGAGGAGCTTGAAAAGGTTTTTTGCACAGGAAAAGAATATGAATATGACTCTTGCTATATTGATGAACTAGGTGTATGCAGGCATTACCGTAACCGGGTAACGCCGGAAAAAGATGAAATGGGGCGAGTTCAGACTGCCTTGGTCATTTCTCGCGATGTTACTGAAAAAATACAGAGTGAAGAACGTTTTTTTAAGGCTTTTCATATGAATCCCAGTATGGTAGCGATTGTCTCTCAGAAGGATAAAACATATATTGATGTAAATGAAAGCTTTTCTCAAATTGTAGGAATTTGCCGTGAAGAAATCATTGGTCGCAATGTTGATGAGATTAAGTTTTTGCAAGCTGGAGAAGCCGAAAAGATTAGAGAGCATATGGCAACAACCTGTAAGCTGATTAACTGTGAAATAAAATATTGCACCAAACATGGCGAGACACGTATTGCTTTAATCAGCTCTGATTCAATAACGCTAGGCTCTGTTGAATGTTATTTAAGTGTCATGACAGATATTACAGATAAGAAACAACTCGAAAATGAATTGGCAAGATTTGAGCGGTTAAATATTATTGGAGAAATGGCTGCAGGAATCGGACACGAGGTTCGCAATCCGATGACAACGGTTCGAGGCTATTTACAGCTATTTAAACGAAAAGAAGCTTTCGCATCCTATGGTGGGCAACTTGACACAATGATTGAGGAGTTGGACAGAGCTAATTCTATTATTACAGAATTTCTTTCTTTAGCCAAAAATAAGGCAGTAGAAATGAAAATGGATAATTTAAATCATGTCATTCAGCGATTGTATCCATTGCTGCAGGCAGATGCTCTCCGTTCAGGGCATTCTATTGAGACCGTTATCGGAGACATTCCCGATACTTGTTTTGATGAAAAAGAAATCCGGCAGTTACTATTAAACCTTGTCCGGAACGGGCTGGAAGCTATGAATGAAAGCGGTGTTGTTATGATTAAGACATTCCGTAAGGGTAATCATACTGTATTGGCAGTGCAGGATTCAGGTACAGGAATTCCTGAAGAAATCCTTGAAAGACTTGGATCTCCTTTCGTGACTACAAAAGATAATGGCACTGGCTTGGGTCTGCCGGTTTGTTACCGGATTGCCGAAAGGCACGGCGCAATCATTGATGTGCAAACATCACGGCGGGGAACGACAGTGTCAGTAATGTTCACAGATACCACTTTATAATATATCTCCGCCTTGACACTGCTATAGTTATTAGCTAAAATGATTAGTAAACGATAATAGATAACTTGTGAGCAGTAGTCAGCCGGGGAGCGTAATGCACTTGGCACATCGCCAGTTAGCAGCTTAAGCGAAGACCTCAGGTATGGACTATTTCGTACTAAGGTCTTTTTTATTTAATAAACAGACCTATTGATCGGGAGTATATATTTTAGCGATCTCGCAATACTTAGGATAGAGATTAGATCAAGAGGAGACCTATGGAAGAATTAACAAATGTGTTACTGGAATGGGGCCTGCTGGGGCTGATTATCGCTTCCTTTACCGAATCGTTTATATCTCCTATTTTGCCTGATTTGATTTTGATTCCACTTGCTCTGGCCCAGCACGAGAAAGCCATTGTCTATGGTTTGATTGCCACAACCGCTTCTGTTGCAGGAGGTGGAATCGGTTATTGGATCGGACAAAAAGTTGGTGTTAAGGCTGCACGGCGGATGATACCGGACAAATATATTCACTCTGTACAGCATCATGTTACGAATAATGCTGTCTGGGCGATTTTTCTAGCTGCTTTATCACCCATTCCTTATAAGTTTGTATGTATTACAGCCGGAGCGCTGCGAATCCAGTGGCCATTGTTTATGGTAGTTTCCTTTCTGGGGCGGGCGAAACGGTTTCTTTTAGAAGGAATTTTGATTTTTTATTTTGGGCCTGCAGCCATTGATCTTTTTAATCAATATTCCGAAAAGATGATGATTTTATCTGTGTTGGCGATTTTAGCCGTTATCGGAATAATATATTTGGTTAAACGATCAAAAAAAAAGACCATAATAGTTGAGGTTGATACAGGTAGTTGAGTATAAAAATAAAAGCAGTGGAATTTAACATAAATTCCACTGCTTTTATTTTTATACTTGGAAATTTATTGCAGATATCCGGTAACCGAGTACTGCCATCTGCGGGCAATATGGACATGGCGGCGCAGGTCAGCAACCAGTCGTCGCTGTTTATGGTCGGGTAGCTCAGCCCAGTCGGGGTAGCCGGAATAATGAGAAATAATTTGAGTAATAGCAGCCTGGCTGTAGCCGATGCGTCGCATTTGTTGAATATAGCCGCAGATTTGATTTTGAAATTCCATTTCTACCAACACCTTTGCAGCAGACTACGGTTAGTGTGTCCAGAAAAAGCATCTGAACTGATAGGAATTTTTAACATTTTACATACAATTCTGTCTGCTTGCCACACTAAAGATGCACCAAGCAAACAAAATGCTAAAAAACACACATGAGCGATGTGATGAATATCGTAATAATTGGAACACTTAATTCAGTAGCAACTCACTGCGGCTCAAGCCGTAAGGGAATCTGGAGGGATTTGCATGAGTTTTGAAGACAAATTAACAGAACTGGGCATTACGCTGCCAGATCCGCCCAAACCGGAAGGGACTTCGCTGCCCGCTATGCGGGTCGGCAGTTACGTATATGCCACAGGACATCTGCCTTTGGCTGGCGGGGAGGTTAAATTTCAAGGAAAATTGGGCAGAGAAGTGCCATTTGAAGAGGGCTATGAAGCCGCTAAAGTTAGTGCGATCAATTGTTTGGCAGCTATTAAAAGCGTTCTTGGGAGTCTAGAAAGCGTTGAACAAGTGGTCAAAGTGGTTGGCTATGTCAATAGTGCTCCTGGATTTGTTGAGCAGACCAAAGTTGTCTCAGGTGCTTCTGATCTAGTTGATAAAGTATTTGGAAGTGCCGGTGAAGCCGCCTGCTCAGCAGTAGGTGTGGCTGAACTGCCGGTTAATTCGGCTGTTCAGGTAGAGTTAATCGTTAAAGTTAAACAGTAGTGTTGGCCGCGCCTGGCTTAGCCGGGCGCGGTTTAATACTAATGAACAGGAGGTATAATCGTGGCAAAAGTTATAGTAGTTGGTGGAGGCTGGGCAGGCTGCGGTGCAGCACTGGCAGCGAGAAAGGTCGGCTGTGAGGTTGAACTGTTTGAACGTACCGATATGCTGCTGGGTACCGGGTTGGTAGGTGGTATTATGCGCAACAATGGACGCTTTACCGCTACGGAAGAAATGATTTTGCTAGGGGGCGGTAGTTTATTTGAAATTGCCGATCAGCATGCTCGTCATACGAATGTTGAATTTCCTGGACATAAACACGCTATTCTCTACGATGTGGCCACAATTGAGCCTGCAGTCCGTCAGGCCTTGCAAAAGGCAGGCGTTAAACTGCATATGCAGACCCGGGTTAAAGAGATTGAACAAAAAGGGGAAGCACTCAGCGGAGTTGCGGCTGATACCTATCACGGCGAAAAAGATATAGCCGCTAGTGGAGATGCTTTTGTTGATGCTGCCGGCACCGCAGGTCCGATAGGAAATTGTACTAAGTACGGTAACGGCTGTGTAATGTGTATCTACCGGTGCCCTACTTTTGGGCCGAGGCTAAGCATTGGTGCTAAAGCTGGTATTGACGAGATTATCGGAACAAAACCGGATGGCTCTATTGGAGCGATGAGTGGCTCCTGTAAACTACATAAAGATTCGCTGTCACGGGAAATTTTACATCAGCTTGACCAGACAGGTGTAGTTATTGTGCCCGTTCCTGAAAAGCTGCAGAAAGGCGCCGCTGCTCTTGGTCAGAAGGCCTGTCAGCAATATGCCATGAAAGAGTTTAACGAAAATATTATTCTCCTCGATACAGGACATGCAAAACTGATGTCAGCTTATTATCCGCTCCAAATGCTGCGGCAAGTGCCTGGCTTTGAGAATGCACGCTTTGAAGATCCTTACGCCGGCGGTATTGGTAACTCCATGCGTTACATAGGTATGCTGCCACGTGACAATACACTGAAAGTAGACGGGCTGAGCAACGTCTTTGCAGGTGGGGAAAAAGCCGGACTGCTGGTAGGGCATACAGAAGCCATTGTGACAGGAACATTGGCAGGGCATAATGCTGCCAGGGTTGCTTTAGGACAAGCTCCAATTGAATTACCGGCTAGTCTGGCTGTTGGCGATGCCATTGCATTTGTTCGGAGGAGTATGCAGGAAAAGCAAGGGCTCACTCAAAAGTATACTTTTTCAGGTTCAGTTTACTTTGAACATATGAAGGAAGCTGGCCTGTACACCACGGATATAACTGTTATTAAGAAGCGGGTGGCAGAGTCCGGTAGGGAGAACGTTTTTGCCAAACCAGTAACATAATTGACTGGTTATTTGAAGAAATCTTAATCAAAAGGAAAAACATTGTTAGCGGAGAGAATTTCATTCAATATACAGGAAAATCTCTACTGGAAGCGAATTGAACAAGTGAGTCAAGCGACTAGATGGAGATGATAAGAAATGAAAGGTACCGTTGTCAGTACTTGGGTAAATACAGCTCGCCGCATCTGGGGGGAAAGTCTGACTGCTGCGGCAATGGAGCATGCCGGTTGGACCAGTGAAAAATTATTTTCCATGACTGAGGATGTCGAAGACCAAAAAACCAGAAATTTTGTCGGGTATTTGGCCAAACAGACTGGAAAAACAGATGATGAAGTTTGGCGGGTAATCGGCAAAGATAATATCACGACCTTTTCGCAGGCCTATCCGGCTTTTTTTCGTCAACAGAGTCTCTACTCTTTTTTGCGATCTATGTATGATGTTCATGTTGTTATGGTTAAACGAATACCGGGAGCTAAGCCTCCCGAATTATTGATCAATCCTGTCTCCGAACACGAAGCTGTGCTGTCTTACCGCTCTAAGCGGGGAATGTTTGGTTACATGTATGGCTTACTGGCCGGAGCTGCTGAGTTTTTTAAAGAAGATATTAAAACAGAGGTTTTGGAATCCTCGGGAGAACATATTAAAGTTAAAATCCGCTTTCCTCAGCCAATCTCTAGGACCATTGTATATCGCTTTAACCGGCTGCTGTCAGTAATTGGCTTTAAAAGTATACCTGCAAAAATTGCTATAAGTGTGACGCTGGGATCATTGGTTGTTAACGAAGCGCTTCAATTAGCGGGAGTTACCAATCTGTTGTGGGGTGCATTGGTTGGCGGAATAACAGCCGGTGCCAGTGCAGCATTATTACTGCGTCCCTTATCTTCGATCAAAGAGATGGTCGGTGCATTGCTTGACCGTAGATATTTTGAAGAAACTCATCTGCAGTCTTCTGATGAGCTGGAGGAGCTGGCACGGCAGCTGGATCAATACCGGGAGCGAGTTAAGACTGATTTTGTAGGCTTCAAAGGCATAACAGATGAAATGGATAAATACGCCGGTACCTTCAACACGCTTGCTGATCGAATGCGCAGCACCTCGAATGAAATTTCCGGTGTTGTTAACGATGTTGCACATGCCGCTACTAACCAGGCGGAGGAAACGGAAGGTGCCGTACATATCCTGAGTGGCAACATGGAAACGCTGACAACGGTAGTTGCCGAACAAAACCGGAATAAGCAGCAACTTGAAGCGGCAGTAGCGCAAATCAACAAAGGGTTTCAGGAAGTGCATGCATCAAGCAGCAAATTAACGCAAAGTCTGGATATGTTTGCTACTGTAAAGAAGTCAGCTGACAATCTGCAATCCCAGGCCGCAAAAATAACCGAAATTACCGGCTTGGTAGCTGCAATTGCGGGACAAACTAACCTTCTTGCCTTGAATGCAGCCATTGAAGCTGCCCGGGCAGGTGAGCAGGGACGCGGCTTTGCAGTTGTGGCTGAAGAAGTGCGTAAACTGGCAGAACAATCTCATCATCACTCGGAAAGTATCTCGAGTGATCTTAAAATATTGATGGATATTATCAGCGGCGTAGTGCAGCTTATTGACGAAGAATATGATATCTTAGCTACGGAAAGCCGGCAATTAACAGCTGTTGTCACTGGCAACACCCGCCATGTTGAAAATATTCATCTCGTATCTGATAACATTGTCGATATGATCAATAAATTAGAAAACGAGATGCGAGGAATTAATACCGTTTATAGCAAGATTGAATCGTTAGCGGCTATTTCTGAGGAGAATTCAGCAGCTAGTGAAGAAGTCAGCGCTGCAGTCAGCATATATAACGATAAGCTTCAGGACATGATGGATAAAATTCGCGAATTTAAAACGGTCATCCAGCATTTTGGCGAAGACATGAACCAATACCGTATGTAGCAGAGAGGCTGTTGCACTAACGTGTGAAGCTGTTATCTTCGTTTCCTTTCGGCCCTTCTGGAAAAATGTGGTCCGCGGGATGGGAAATGCTTAGCTTACGTTAAGAAATTCGTGTTGTTTGAGCGCAGCGAGTTTTACGAATTTTAGTAAGCTGAGCATTTTCCAAGCATTTTGGAAGACAGGCCTAGAATTTTTGCTACTTTTGTTTCGATGACAAAAGTAGAGAACCGGGCTTTTTTAACATAGCTCTTTGCCTGCACATACAAAGAAAAAGAGGGTGTCGTAATTGCTTTCAAAAAGCTTTGCGACACCCTCTTTTTTCTTTCCCCTCACCGCATTCTATGGTATACTAAATTTGTCTGATAATAGCAACGGAATGACTAATTTGTAAAAATATGGAAGGTGTTACGGCAGTGACGGCGGAAGAATTTCAAACTTTAGTACTGCACCAATTGCAAGGTTTGCAGCAAAATATTGCGAACATTGATTCGCGGCTGGATCACCTGAATTCGCAGATGGGAAGCCTGGACTCGCGAATGGGTAGTCTCGATTCCCGGGTCAATAAGCTTGAATTTCAAATGGACAAGCTTGGTTCCCGCGTTGACGATCTGGAATCCAACCTTACGCAGTATATGGGAGCTCAATACAGTATCGTTAATGCTAAAATTGAAGAATGTATTGCTATTCAACAAAATGATTTAATGAAGCTCCTTGAAATTATTCATGAAGAGATGGCTGCGCAAGAAGACGTGGACTACATTGTGAAAACGCAGGCTGAACAGTCAAAAATGCTGAGCTTGTTGTCTGCACGTTCTATGCAGCAGGAAGCAGAATTGGAATATTTGAGGCTGGCAAAGTAATAGAAAAACCCAGCAGTGGAATCAACGGAAGATTTCACTGCTGGGTTTTTTTAGTCTTTCCAGGTACGCTGTATTTTGGCGATCTCTTCAAATTCCTGCTGTAAGTTCCAGTAGACTCGTTCATAAATTTTAAAAAGCTGCTGATAGCGCTCATGATTCTCTTCTGATGGATAATAACGCTCTTTGATGTTGATGAAATTACCGACCTCTTTGATGTCATGGAGGACCCCTAATGCATACAAACCGAGTACGGCAGCGCCATAAGCAGCACCCTCCGGTTCGCCGGGAACTGTAATGACCCGGCCGAATACGTCGGCTAATATTTGCACCCATAAGCGGGAATGGGTAAAGCTGCCGCTTACCCGGATCTCAGTCACCTGACCCGATACTTCCTCCAGCGCCTGGAGAATGCTGTACATCCGGTAACAGATCCCTTCCATCGTAGCGCGAACCAGGTGGCGTTTGCCGTGATTGAGATTTAATCCAAACAGTACACCCCGGGCATTGGCATTCCAGTAAGGTGCCCGCTCACCGGCAAAGAACGGCAGCATAATTAAACCATCTGAGCCTGCCGGCTTTTGTTCGGCATAACGGCTGAGAATATCGTAGGTATCCAGACCAAGCCGCTCGGCCACTTTTTGTTCTGTTGATGCAAATTTTTCCTTGGCCCACCGTAAGGCAATGCCCCCGTTGGTAATGGCTCCGCCCAGAACCCAGTAATCCTCGCTGAGGTTGTAACACCAGGTCCTGCCTTTAGGATCATTATAAGGCTTTGTAGTGATGACCCGCACAGCACCGCTAGTGCCAATGGTAAGCGTTAACTGGCCAGGATTGATGGCGCCCGAACCAATACAATTCATCATACCGTCGCCAGCGCCCATAATTAGCGGTGTATCCGGAGCTAGTCCCAGAATCCGTGCTATTTCCGGGTCTATCTGGCGTTCAATGTGCGTGGTTGGCACAACCTCTGATAATTGATCCTGCCGTAAACCGGTCAACTCCAGCAGCTGCTCATCCCAGCTCAGGGTCTGGTTGTTATATAAGCCGGAACCTGAAGCAATGGATTTATCGATGATATACTTACCGGTAAGCCGGTAAATAATATATTCTTTAATACCAATAAATTTAGCAATGTTTTGGAACATGTCGGGACGCTCATAGCGAAACCAGAGAATCTTATAGAGCGGAAACATCGGATGAGGCGGGCAGGCAGTGCGGGAATAAATCGCTTTGCCATCATCCCCGGAGGCTACTTTTTCTTTATAAGCCTGTGCCCGGTTATCAGCCCAGGTAAGCATCCGGTAAAGCGGATTACCTGATGTATCCACCGGTATCAGACTGTGCAGTGCGGAACTAAAGGACATGCCCGCTATATCTTTGGCGGCAAGTCCTGATTGGAGCATTGCTTTACTGACAACAGTAATGAAGGCATTATATATTTCGTCCGGGTCTTGCTCTGCCCAATCGGACTCGGGCGTATAGAGCGGGTAATCTATGGATTGGCTTGCCAGTATTGTGCCATCTACACGATAGAGTACTGCCCGGCAGCCGGTAGTGCCAATATCAACTCCGAAAATTGCTTCTTTATGCATGAGTAAATCCTCCTGTGTATGGTGTGGGGCTTCCTTATTCATACCATGATGGCAGGAAAAAGTAAACCTCTGATCAGGTAAGTAGGACAGATTATTATAAAATATTTGGACGAAACAGACGGATCTTGTTACAATAATATCAGACTCATAAGGGGGAATAGTCATGCAACCGACCACGTCACAGATAAGTGGCTGTTTGCCGCGCATTCGCAGTGTTTTCAGTTCGCTGACAAAAGCGGAGCAAAAAGTGGCCACCTATATGCTGGACAATCCGGCAGCCGTTGTTCATCTCTCTATTACTGAATTGGCAGAAGGGGCAGGCAGTGCTGAGGCTACTATTTTTCGCCTGTGTCAAAAGATCGGATTCAAAGGCTATCAAGCCTTTAAAATTGCCTTAGCCGGTGATTTATATACACCAATGGAATCAGTTTATGAGGAAGTTGATTCAGCGGACTCGATTGCTCTCATTGCAGGTAAGGTATTTCATAGTATTAATGAAGGACTGCAGGATACGCTGAAGCTGTTGAACCCGCAGGCAGTGGAAGAAGCTGTAGCCGCATTGGCGAAAGCCAAGCGAATTGAAGCTTATGGTTCCGGTGGATCAGCAATTATAGCAGCAGATATTGAGCATCGCTTTATGCGCTTTGGCGTTTGCGTGCGGGCTTACGGCGACTCCCACATGCAAATCGCCTCGGCGGCGCTGCTGGCACCGGGAGATGTTGTTGTTGCAGTTTCTCATACCGGCTCCAATCGGGAACTTCTTGATTCGGTAGCAATGGCCAAAAAGAGCGGCACTACCATTATTGCCTTAACGAGCTATATGAAGTCCCCTCTGTCTGAGCTTGCAGATATTTCTCTTGTTGCTTCCGCACGGGAAACAAAATACCGTTCTGAAGCAATGGCCTCTCGCCTTGCTCATCTAGCAATCATTGATGTTTTATACATCGGTGTTATGCTGCAGCATAAAGAACGGTTGGTATCCAATATGCAAAAAGTTAGGGAAGCGATTGCTGTTCGCAGATTGTAGGAAATAGGGAAGGGCTTTGACGATTCGTGTCGAATTAATGTGCTATATGTTATTTGCTGCGGGGGTGAATTATGGCCAAAGAATTGAAAATGACCACTAATCGTCGCCTGCAGGATGACTTAGCTGCCAGTGAAGCTCGCTACCGAGCCATCGTTGAAGATCAGACAGAATTTATTTGCCGGTATGCGCCCGACTTGTCAATAACGTTTGCCAATCGGGCCTATTGCCGTTTCCTCCATAAAAAGCATCATGAAGTGTACGGGCAGACTCCTGACAAATTGGGAGTACTAGAAGTGGATGTACAGAATATTCTCGCGACTATTGCCTCGCTGACTCCCGCAGCCCCTTCCTGTATCTCCGAATATGGGATTACGGATGGGGCTGGTGAAGTACGCTGGGTTCAGTGGACTAATCGGGCATTTTTCGATAATCAGGGCTGTTTGGTGGAAGTGCAAGCGGTCGGACGAGATATTACGCGGCAAAGACAGCTGGAAAAGGACCTTGCCCATTATGAGCAGCTTAACTTAATTGGTCAAATGGCTGCGGGAATTAGTCATGAAATTCGTAATCCTATGACGACTGTACGGGGGTTCTTGCAACTGCTTAGTAAAAAAGAGGAGTGTCAGCCGTTTAAGGGATATCTGGATCTGATGATTGAAGAACTGGATCGGGCCAATTCCATTTTATCAGAATTTCTCGCATTAGCCCGCAATAAAAAAATGGATAAAAAACCGCATAATTTAAATGCTATTATTGAGGTCATTTATCCGCTTCTCCGGGCTGATGCTTTAATTGCCGAAAAAAGCATACTCCTTGAATTGGAGCCAATTCCCGAGCTGATTCTGGATGAAAGTGAAATGCGGCAGTTAATTTTGAACTTAGTGCGCAATGGCTTAGAAGCTATGCAGCCAAACGGTCAAATAAAAATACGAACTTTTGCCGATGGTGAAGAAGTAACACTCGCGGTTGAAGATCAGGGCAGTGGCATTTCACCGACAATCCTAAATAGACTGGGAACGCCTTTTCTTACGACGAAAGATAACGGTACCGGTCTAGGCTTAGCCATCTGTTATAGTATTGCTGCCAGGCACAATGCAACTATCCAGGTAACAACTGATGAGGCGGGAACGACCTTCTTTATTCGTTTTTCCCGGAAAAATCAATCCCCTCAAACCTAGCGGCTTGAGGGGATTAGCTTAACTGCAGCAATGCTTGTAGCGTGCCTGCAGTTCGTCTTGCTTGGCATCGTTAAAGTTTTCCATATTAGAAAGATAACCTGTAATGCGACGAACCCGGCGAACAGGTGATTTTTCAGTTGCTTTTATTACGACGTTCTCTTCGTCAAGTGTTAAGAGGACACGGGCCAGCTCTTTATGCCGGGCTTTCCATAAGGCAATCTCTTCCTCGACAATAGCAGTCATTTCGGTAACGGACAACAGAGGATCATATTCAACTGCAACATGATGGACCATGGTGGTTGTCATGGATATTACCTCCAAATTAAGAATATATATCGATTATAACAAAATTTTGCCAAGATATGCGAGGGGAAAAGAAGGGCTTTTTAAGCCGTAAAGTGACGAAAACCGTTAATAAGTCACTGGCTCGTCTTATCAGGTAACGAAGGTCGCTGGAGCATATATTTTTGTAAGCTGCAATAAATCACGCTTGTTTTGTAAGGTAAATAGTGAATACACTTTCGATTAATTTGATTTTATGTTATGATTTCTTTAAAAATTGTGCGTTGGTGGAGGTTAATTATGATTCGCGAACGACGTAGTAAAGAAAAGCTGCAAACCTATTATACGAAATACATAGTTGATGGTATCCTTGATCCCAATGTTCACCCCTGGGTGGCTGAATCCTGGCAAATCAGTCATGAAGCCGGAATCGTTTCAGAAGCCATGCCGGAGCTTTACCGGCTGCCTAAAGCCGAATTAATGGAACTCAGGGACCGGCACAAAACAGCCCTTACTTATTTGGACGGGCTGTACCGTGAGATTGACGAGCATTTTAACTTGTACAATCTTAGTTTACTTTTGCTTGATAATGAATGCCATGTATTAAAGAACTATGCACTGCCCTTTTTTCAGAGAGTGGCTGGAGAAGTGGAAGGCGCGAGACTGGCTGAGACAGATATTGGTACATCCAGTATTGCTATTGTGGCTAGACATAAGACGCCATTTTTGCTTTTTGGACCGGAAATGTGGATTAAAGAGTGCCAAAGCGGGGATGCCTGCTCTGCACCAGTGTTTTTGAACGGTGAACTGCAATATATCCTTACATTGGTTTCCGTGCAACAGCAAGAACTGCCTTACAGCTCTATTGCGGCATTAATGCTGAGTATGACGCATGCTCTGGAAACCTATCTGCAGCTGCAGGCGAGACTGGATGCCAAGCAGGCTATCTTAGACGCTGTGCCGCATGCTGTTTATCATATTTTACCTGGTGGGGAAGTGGCCTATACGAATAAGCTGGGCCAAAGCCGTTTATCCGGCATTGCCTCTTATAATAAGGGAGATACGTATCCTAATTTAAGCGATGTAGTACTTAATTATCGCCATACGCCTCTATATAAAGGCTTCTTAGGAATCCCTTCCTACAATAAGGAAGTTACTTGGATCACAGCACAGAAAACCTACGAAGACATTACGACTGTTGTTCCTTTGTACCGCGATAATGAAGTCGGCGGCATTGTGGCTATATCTCAGCCGATTGAAGATCTGCGAACACTGGTAGCTCATGCCGTAGGCTATACAGCCCGTTACAGCATGGGGTCAATGGTAGGACAAGATACTGCTTTTGCTTCCATGAAGGACAAGGCTGCCCGTGCAGCCAAAAGTGGCAATCATACGCTGCTTCAAGGGGAGCCGGGGACTGGCAAGCAGCGGTTGGCCCACGGTATTCATCAGGCAAGCAACCGGGCAGCAGGGCCGCTGATCTCTGTTCGCTGCGGCGATATGCCGGCTGAACTCCTGGAAGGCGAATTGTTTGGCAATATCTTTGGAGAAGAAAGCCGTCCCGGTAAATTAGAACTGGCGAATGGCGGAACCCTTTTCCTTGATGAAGTTGAGAAAATTCCTTATCATTTACAGATCCGCCTGGCGTCTGCTCTGTCGTCAGGTAAAACTTACCGCGTAGGTGAAGATGTATTACGTTCTTTTGATGCGCGGATTATTGCTGCCTGCGACAGCGATGTTAAGAGATTGACGGAAAAAGGCGTTTTTGCTAGTCAGCTTCATGACATCATAAGTAAAGTTGTATTGCGGATGCCTTCATTGCGGTCCCGCAGAGAAGATATTCCCCTGCTGGCGGAACATATTATCAGTGAACTGGCTGAACAGCACAATCTCGCTAAAAAAGAGCTGACCGAAGCTGCGGCTGAACTATTGATGTCCTATGAGTGGCCAGGCAATATTAAGCAGCTTCAGGGTGTTGTAGAGCAGGCCTTTTTCAATACAAGCGGCGAGCATATAACAGATGAGGATATTGTCCTGCCTGGTGAATCTACCCCGGGGAAAGCCTGGAAGGAAGATAAGGACATATTTGTTGAGGCCTGGAAAGCAGCTGGAGGCAATATTAGCCGCCTGGCAAATATGCTTGACGTCAGCCGCGTAACATTGTACCGTTATTTAAAGAAATATGGTTTAGAGCGGGATTAATCTGCTAATAAGAATATAGACTGGGAGCGATTGATGTGCGTTTACGAAAGAAGCCGTGGGTGAGCCAGGCTTTAGAGAAATATGAAAGCTTTGTTTTGCGGCCTGCTGAGGAAATATTGCAAGGCCAGTGGCAAAGTATTTTTGGACGGACGGCACCATTGCATGTCGAGCTGGGTACCGGCAAAGGCCGGTTCATTTGTGGCATGGCCGAAATGTATCCGCATATTAATTTTATTGGCATTGAAGCACAGCAAGATGTTTTGTATTATGCTGCGCAAAAAATAGCTGAGAAGCAGTTAACAAACGTAAGGTTATTGGTGTTTGATATTAATCATGTAATGAATCTTTTTGCACCGGCAGAAGTCAATCGGTTTTATATTAATTTTTGTGATCCTTGGCCTAAAGCGCGTCACGACAAGCGGCGCCTTACGCACCATCGCTTTTTGGACATGTATCGCCAGTTACTTTCTCCTGGCGGAGATATTCATTTTAAGACAGACAATGAGCAATTGTTCCGCTTTTCTTTAGAGGAATTTGCTAATTATCAGTGGCCGCTGGAACATGTATCCTATGATTTGCATAATAGTGATTTTACAGGTAATGTGATGACCGAATATGAGATAAAGTTCAGCTCAAAGGGTGGCCCTATTTACCGTTGTGAAGCGAAACCGCCAAAGATTCTTTGCTAATTAATAAAATAAACATCACATAAACGCCAAGCTCGGCATACACTGTAGTAACACTGTAATCTGTAAATGGGAGAGTGTTGCTATGTCGCGCCCTATTACCATGGGAGCCCCGGTTCCGCCTTTAAACATGGAAGAGGTTAAATTCTGGCTGGAAATCATGCGGGAGCATGCTTTGTTCATTAAAATGGGATTGCCTTGCGAAAGTACGAGTTTAATTAGTGAAGCGGAGTGTTTTTACAAAGAGTTCGGAGCTTTGTATAATCGAGCGGAGAAAGTTGCCAGTGAGAAGAAGTTTGCGGAACTGGTTGATAATGCCCTTGATACAGTTGCTGAATTTCTCCGTTTCAAGCGTCATTTACTGCAACAGGTTTTGCTGTGCAAATTAATCGGCAATAACCCGCCGCTCTTTTTGGATCATATGGCCCGGGAAGCGGAATATGTGCTGGCCTTATTCGGAAAAATCAAAGAGTGTCACAGTAAGAATTATCATCTGTCCAAAGCACGGGAGAATGTTTTTTGGCTGAGAATAATGGCTGATCATACCAAATTCAGTGAAGGACATATTGATCCTTCCGAACGGATTATAATGAATATGGTAGGGGATTTTTCTACTGAGTTTGACAACTTATTCCTGCAGGCAAATGATTTTTACAGCATGCTGCAGCATCCAAGCCAATTGCCGCTGGTGACGGTCTCTTCCAAGAAGAAAAGCAAAAAGAAGCATCAATATTCGACGACCACTTGTCTACCTCATCTTAATCCGCCAGTATATGGCAGATTTATTCATGATGTCCGTTCAGCAACTCTCAGACTGCGGGATTTCAAAAAAGCGCTCTATACTATGGTAGAGAATTGCAGAATAGCCAGTATTCTGCCGGCGTTACTGGCAGATCATGTACGCAGGGAAGCAGATCATTTCCTGATGATATTAACAATGATGGAAAAAGGTCTGATTGGGACAGAAGGTGATTACCTGCAGCCTGATCTGGACGAGAGCCTGGTAGACAGCTTCTGCAATAATGATGACAGTGACACGGCTTCGCTGACAAGCCAGTATAGCAGCTCGGCAAATGATGATGACGATGACTGTGATGACGATTGCGACGATGACTGCGATGACGACGACGATGATGATGATTGTGATGACGATGACGACGATTGTGATACAGACATAGATGAGTTTGATGATGATTGTGACGATGATTTTAGCTCTAGCAGTCAGAGTAAAGCAAATTACATGAAACCTAAGTTTTACCCGCGTGATGAGGAGCCGGTCATCCAGTCTGAGCCAGTATCCGAGAGTCCGAAACCGGCTGAGCAGGAGAAAACGGACGGCAAATTCAAGTGGTCAGGCAAGTGGCCTCGTCCTCTGGGGAAAGCGGAGGAGTAGCATTGATGCTGATAAAGTTAAGGCCCCTTTCCAGTTGCGGAAAGGGGCTTTGATTATTTTCGTACTATGGCAATAGGCCCTAAGTAATGGCTGGTAGCGGTTAGTGCCGTTATTCGCCCGGCACTAAGGTCAATCATGGCGAGGTTCCCTTTCATTACGGAAAGACCGATAGCCTGCTGTCCATTCGGTAGAAGATGGATGGTATCGAGAGGCTGCCCTAAAAGAATATGCTGCGTTGGCTGAAGCGTCATCTTATCAATCATGGTAAGTGCTCCCTCTTCTGTAATCAAATAAATAGTGGTCTCTGAAACAGCCAGGTGAATCGGATAGCCGGTAAGTGGCACTTTGCAGTGAGGACAGGTAAGTTTAAGTGCAGTTGGTGGTAGATCTCCGGGTTCTTTGCCGATAACAGCGAGTCCGAGCTGATTATTTTCTCCTGCCAGGGTGACATAGGCCAGGCCAGCTGCATCAAGAGTCATCGCGGTCGGTGCCCCGGGGAGCCGGTATTCTCTAAGCAGTTGGCCTGCTGTATTCATAACAGAAAGAAGACCGCTCGCACCCTCTTCCCACAGTGAAAAGAGATGTTCAGAAGTCGCGGCAAGAGACATACAGGATAGCCGGGTATTATTGGTTTTTCCCGGCGTTACTGCGAGCGTTGCTGTATCTAACGTATAGAGAGTGCCTGCTGGATCGGCGAAATAGGCTAGTGTGTGCTGCAGAGTGAAGTATTCCGGATGAGAAATGGCAACAGGAAGCCGGTAGAGTGAGTAATTCGTTAAATTCAGGATATGTATGGAGCCGCTGCCACCATTGCCGGCAGCGGGTAAAAATACCTTACTGCCGTCGTCAGCGGGATAAATGGCAGTGATTGCTTCTGCTGCCGGAAGCGCAACCTCAGCGAGGATTGCATTCGTGAGACCGTCAACAACCAGTAAGGTTTGGGCAGTAGTATCCACTATCAGCAATTGATAACATGTGTTCATTGCGTTCACCTCATTTTATAAATGATAATAATGGAAGAAAGTCAGTCATTCTTATTGGGACAACCATGCGTTTCTGGTATAATAAGACGAGTATACATAGATGGGGGGCGAATGCAAGGTGAATAGAATGCCTGCCTTATGGTCAAATCCGGCGCAAGCCGTTTTATATCTTGTTATTATTTTATTTGCAATTGGGACTGTGAATATTTTTAGTGCCAGCTTCGTTACAGCAAGCAGGGAATGGAATGACAGCTACTTTTACTTAAAACGGCACCTGCAGGCTTTCGGTATTGGCATTATTTTGTTGTGGCTGACAGCGAAGTTTGATTATCGCCGGTATAAATGGCTTGTTCCTGTCATTATTTTGGGGACCTTGATTACCTTGGCGCTAGTTCCTGTCATGGGGTTAGAAGCGAATGGTGCCAGGCGCTGGCTTAAGCTGGGCATGACCTTCCAGCCTTCTGAACTAGCTAAACTGGCTGCGGTGATGATGACGGCCGCGTATTTAGGAATGCTGCTCGATAAAGGCCGCAGGACGAGTATTTTTTCCTGGCCCTTCTGGCTCACAGGCATTATGGTGGTATTGGTGTACAAGCAGCCTGATATGGGTACTGCTGTTGTGATCTTTGCCTTATGTATGGTTGTATATTTATTAAGCGGCATTCCCCGGCATGAATGGCTCGGATTAGTCAGCATTGGTGCAATAGTGGTTGTTGCATCAGTTTATGCTGCTCCGTACCGGGTTGTGCGTATTGCTGCCTGGTTTAATCCCTGGGCTTTTCAGCAGGATATCGGCTATCAGGCTGTTCAGGCTTTGCTGGCTATTGGCTCGGGAGGCTTCACCGGTACGGGGCTGGGGCTGGGAGCAAGCAAGTTTTTTTATTTGCCTGAAGCGCATACGGACTTTGCTTTTGCCGTACTCAGCCAGGAAATGGGCTTCATGGGAGTAGTTGTCATTTTAATTTTGTTTGCTTCGATCAGCTGGTACGGAACTAAAATTGCGATTAAAGCTCCAGATGGATATGGAATGCTGCTTGCCGGAGGACTGACAGCGCTGCTTGGTGGACAAGCGGTAGGTAATATTGCGATGGTCTGCGGTATCCTGCCGGTTACAGGTGTGCCTTTGCCGTTTATCAGCTTTGGTGGTACTTCGCTCATTGTGAATATGCTTGCAGTAGGGATTCTCGTCAGTATTGGCCGTCAGGCGGCTGCTGAAGGCAGTCAACCCTTTAAGCCTGAGCCGCAGTTAGATCCAAATCGTCGTGCCCGCCGGCGATTGCAGCTGGTAAATCGCAAATAGAATGATTAAAACAGCCCTCTGATGGTAATAATTCCAATATATTACCATCGGGGGGCGTTTGTTTTGCTATGGCTAATTCGTGCCGCAGCTTATGGTTTGAGCGGCCTTACCATTTGGAGCTTTTTTCAGGGAGATGCGGACTCATCAAGGCTTTCTGCAATCCATCAGCATTTAGCACTTGACTCAGGCCAGGGCATGGTGTTTGGCGTATGTGCAGGAATCAGTAATTATACGGGCTTAGATGTTACTATTATCCGGCTGGCCTGGGTGGTATCTGCGTTTTATAAAGGGTTAGGCATCGGTCTTTATATATTGGCGTTTTTGTTGATGCCAATGAATTAAGCGGGTGTAATAAAAGGAGCTGTTCGTTCTGAACAGCTCCTTTTTTATTTACAAATGTGTCAATATGTAATCTGACTTCATAAGCTATAGTAGGCATGGAAAGGAGGTTGTTCCAATTGGCTTCAGAAAGTGAAAAAATTAATAATGAAAAAATTGATGATGGATATGAGAGTGAGCGGATACCCAAGAAGAAAATGCAATGTGAAAAGGACTGTCATGAGGATTTCATGGACATGAAAGAATGCTGTGATGAACCGGATCTGTGCGAATTTAATATGTATGACGGAGAAATGATGATGCCACGGCCCATGCTGCTGGCACATGCTTACGTTCCATGGCAAAGGTACGAAAGAGCTTTTTCTCCCCGGGAAGCACTGATGAAGGGGACTCTTTTCCCAGAACTTTGGGGTGTTTATCCAATTCCGGAATAGAAACGCGGAGGTGAAACAATAGTGGATCGCAATAAGCAGATGGCAATGTTGGAGAAGGTCCTGGAGATACAATTTGTTGCAATAGAGCTTAATCTGTATCTGGACACTCATCCTTGTGACCAGGATGCATTAAATGATTATAACTGTGCGGTAGAATTGCTGATGAAACTAAGAGCGGAGTATGAAGAATGCTTTGGACCCTTATTTCACTTCGGCTGGAGCCCTATTAGGGGAAGAGAGTGGCAGTGGTCGGAGGGACCGTGGCCCTGGGAAATGTAAGTAAAGGCAAAAGGATGGGTGAATATGTGGATATATGAGAAAACGTTAGAACGCCCTGTGCGGGTTAGCCGTCCTGACCTCAAGGCAGCAAAAATGATAATCTCCCAATACGGCGGTCCTGACGGTGAATTGAGTGCATCGCTGCGTTATCTTAATCAGCGGTATAGTATGCCGACCGATATGGCTAAATCTGTTCTAACGGATATCGGAACAGAAGAGTTAGCTCATATGGAAATGATAGCGGCACTTGTACACAAGCTGACGGACGGTGCTCCGCCGGAGGCTTTTATTGAAGCGGGCTGGGAAGGACAATGGGTACAACATGATCATGGTCTATTTTGGACTGATGTAAATGGTGTACCTTGGTCGGCAAAATACATTGCCTGTCTGGGTGACCCAATTACGGACATGATGGAAAACATGGCAGCTGAGCAGAAAGCGCGTACTACCTATGAACATTTAATTGCAGCAATGGATGATCCTTGTGTAATCGATACATTGCGTTTCTTGTGGGAAAGGGAAGTCGTCCACTTTCAACGCTTTGGAGAAGCACTGAACACAATACAAGAATGGATGTCCAAGTCGAAGCATGTCTGGTGCGGCTGTGATATGAAAAAGAGTAAATAGGTTTGAGTGGAAGAATAAAGCCGCTTAAAACCCAAAAAGGTTTTAAGCGGCTTTATGATAGTCTTTACGAATTTACCAGGTTGTTCAAAGCAGCGACTAATTCATCGGCATTTTGATCACTGTCAGTAGGCGTCATAATCGTTTTGTCGTTTAGTCGGATGACTCCGTCTATCAGCTCTGCCTGGTACCCACTCGGTGCAGTTCTTAGGATTGTGGCGAGGTTACCTGCTACGAAATAGGCCCGTTCTTCAGCAAGCAGGTCACCGGCAGCTGCGGGAGTCACCCAGACTTTTCCGTTTATATAGACCGTTCCTTTGCTTACCTTTACTTTATTGTTGCTGTACTCTTCTAATCGCTTGGCAAAGTATTCTACACGTTGCTTATTAGTGGGATGGTCATTAGGATTAATCACATTCTCGAAGCTGTTATGGCCATTATCACCACTTTTGGCGGTTACGCGGGACCAGATTGCAGCGCCTGCACCGGGGTTAAAGCCTGCATCTACGGCATAGGAAAATGAATTGGCATCCGCTTCTTTTTCCTGAGGCAGCGTAGCATAAGTTGCAACCAGATTGCGGTTAATGATGTACGAGGTTATGTAAGAAATGGTACCAGGGTTTTTCTCCAGATAAAGCGCCTGCACAACATTGAAGGATACCAGCTTAGGTAAGGAACTAAGCGAATGCAGCTTCATGCCGTGGACAAGCTCGTGGGCGAGGACGAAGGCGATTTCATCTTCATTATAATTCAGATAGTGAAAAAGCCCGATGTTGACACTGACGTTATGTCCTAAGCCGCAGAAAGCATTAAATGTAGTTTGATTGTTAACAAACCAGGAGAACTTTGGTTTTATTTTTTCCTCGGGATCAATGCTTTTTAAGAGGCGGTGCATAACCGAATCCAATACTTCGTTTGCTCGGTCATCACTATTCTCACCGTATTCTTTTTTGTAACCTGACATGATTTGGTTACTTTGCTTATTATGGGCATATAGCAAGGATTCGCGCAGATAGAAATATTCAACTACGCCGCCGATTAGTATGTTGCGCAAGGAAGCATGGGTCACTGGCATTAAGACAAAAGTGTTAAAGATAAACGTTACGGTAAACAGCAAAAGGGTAACCTTGGATTGGAGAATTTTTTTTGCCATCCTGCTCCCTCCTAGTCCCAGACGGGAAACTCTTAAAATGAATACAGGTAATGATAATAATTATACAACTTTTTTGAGTTGTGGAAAATAGGAGAATCCCTCCATCTGCGTTGCCGTGTGATGGAGGGAATCAGCGTTGGTGAATATAAAAGGTTACATTCTGGACCGTGAGCCAAACAATAGTGGCAGGCAGGCTAAGCCCGCTATTCCAACAATTGCGTATACGGCGCGGCTGAGAAACGAACTTTGGCCACCCAAAATTGCAGCAACCAGATCAAATTGGAAAAGACCGACAAGGAGCCAGTTCAATGCTCCAACAATAACCAGTGTAAGGGCCAATTTAGACATGTCAGCGCCTCCTTTTGCGAGATAATACAGTACTAGTATTTCCAATTGAAAAAAAATAACCCTTTTGCGAGAATAAGGCAGGGGAATTACTGTTCTAAAACGAAGTTTAATGTCGTATCTTGCAGTAAATGTAGTCTATAAGTGGGAGATGTAAACGTGGTAACACGGCGTGAGTTTGTAAAATTATGTTTGAGTACAGTTATAGCCACCGGATTTTCAGAGCTGCTGGAAGATTTGTCGACTATCAGTGAAGCCTCCTACCGGGAGATACCGGTATTGTTGTATCATCGCATTGGGTATACAAATGGCTACCTAACGATAACTCCAGAGAAGTTTGCAGCTGACATGCAGATACTCACTGACTACGGCTATCATACAATTCCTTTATCATTATTTGAGAAGTTTCTAATTGACGGCAATGTGGAATTGCCGGAAAGGCCGATGCTCATCACTTTTGATGACGGCTATGCCGACAATTACGAGTATGCTTTCCCGATTTTGCAAAAGCAGCAAATGACGGCTGTCTTTTATATCATAGCCGGTCTTTTGGGACAGCCGGATAGGGTGAGCGCTGAGCACATTCGTGCAATGGCAGGCGGCGGTATGCAGTTTGGTTCCCATACAATGACCCATCGTGCGCTTGGCGAGCTGCCGGAAAGTGAAATTAGGGATGAACTGCAAACCTCCAAAAACATCCTCGAAAACGTACTGAGTAGTGATATACGAACGATTGCTTATCCACGGGGCAGCTATAATCAGGAAACCTTGCGCATTGCAAAAGAGCTTGGTTATGTAGGCGGCCTCACTACCCGCAATGGCAAATGTACCCGTCAGGCTGACCACTTTGTACTAAATCGGATACCGCTCTTCAGCTACGATCAGGATATACTGGCGGTAATCGCCAGACGCGGACGGGGAGAACCGGCATAAATACAAATACCCGCTTTGCAGCTGCAAAGCGGGTATTATTTTTGACTTAAAATAATTGCTTCTTCCATAGTGCATAAGCTGCGACACTGGTAAAAGTGATAGAAACGGTAATGACAAACCAGAAACCGAACTCGCTGCCCATAAAAGGAACGCCTACGTTCATGCCCCAGAAACTGGCAAGCATAGTAGGAATGGATAGCAGAATGGTCATAGAAGCTAAGAATTTCATGACAATATTTAAATTGTTAGAGATAATAGAAGCAAATGCATCCATCATACTGCTGAGAATATTGGAATACATTTCAACCATTTCAATAGCCTGTTTGTTTTCAATGATAACGTCTTCCAGCAAGTCTTCGTCTTCTTCATACATCTTAATAAGATGCTGCAATTGACTGTTAGTTCGGAGACGCAGCATTTTTTCCATCACGATGCCATTTGAGCGCAAGGACGCTGTAAAGAACGTGAGACCTTTTTGCAGCTCGAGCAGTTGAAAGAATTCTTCGTTTTTCATGGATTGGCGGAGCTGTTTCTCAATATCATCGGTACGACGATTAATCTGCTGGAGATATCGCAGGAACAACGTTGCCGATTTATAGAGTATTTGAAAGAGAAAACGGGTCTTTTTGAAGGTGCTGAACGTGCGGGCATTATCATTGCTGAAGGCCTTTAAAATTTCATTTTGTTCTAGACAAACCGTAATAAAGTAGTCCGGTGTAATAATTATGCCAAGCGGCAATGTGTCATAGCTATCCTTGCCGCGCATCATCGGAATATTGGTAACAACCAGAATATAGTTATCCTCAATTTCAACGTGAGACCGTTCTTCTTCATCCAAGGCGGTTTTTAATACATCGACCGGTACATTGGACAAAGCGGAGACAATCGTTATCTCTTCGGCTGTAGGACTGACAAGATTCAGCCAAGAGCCCTTCTCCATCGATTCGAGAGACTGTTCAATTAAAGTGACGCAATTACTTTTCCATATTTTCAACATTGGTGCTCCCCCTCTCTCTCTTGGGCAACACCCATATCTCTTACATTAGCAGTTGCTAAGGGCTAGAAAGATGGATATTCCCCTATATTCAGTTAATTTAGCAGGTCTGTGTTGTCTAGGTCGGTCTACATCCATTTTTCTCACCTACCCATCGGATTATGTGTATTTACATTTCAAATATAATCCTGTATTCTATATTAGTCAATAGACAACCAGGAAATTTGCTATTTTCAATTTATTAGACCTGCAAAAATTGTGATAAAATACCAGGTTTATGAAGTTGACAAAACGTGCAACCATTTGTTATAATACTAAATGTGTCGGGCACGGAGGGGTGTCCGAGCGGTTTATGGAGCTGGTCTTGAAAACCAGTGATCCTGAAAGGGACCGTGGGTTCGAATCCCACCCCCTCCGCCATTTTTTTCCCGTGGAGTGGTACTCAAGCGGCTGAAGAGGACGGTTTGCTAAATCGTTAGGGGGTGTAAGCCCCGCCAGGGTTCAAATCCCTGCCACTCCGCCACAACAGAGACATGCGACTATCGGTTACGTCCGATGGTCGTTTTTCTTTTTTAAGCTTTATTATTAGGCTATTCGGCAAAGGATGGGCAAGTGCAATTTAATAAGAAAATAGACGGTGATGAAGGGTGATTGAGCGAGATAATCAGGACGGCGCAATGCCCGCGGTATCCTATTGGTTACCATGAACCAAAGGAGTCTAAAGCGAGTAGAAACGGGCGAAATCGGCGCTTTCTTTTTTTGTAGGGAAGAGTATAATTAACTTCATTGCCCTATTAACAAAATAAGAAGCGGAGGCGCTACTTGTATGATGCGCGAATTACGGCGGGTGCTAATTGGCAGGCCGCTGCACAACCGTGAGCTGGCCCATGAACGGTTGCCTAAATGGAAGGCTTTATCAATCTTTTCTTCTGATGCTTTATCCTCAGTAGCGTATGGGCCGGAGCAAATTATGCTTACGCTTGCTTTACCAGGTTTGATTGCTTACGGATATATGGCGCCTGTGGCAATTTCCATCCTGGTGCTATTGGCAATTGTCACTCTATCCTATGCTCAGGTAGCTAAGGCCAATCCGGGTGGTGGCGGTGCTTATGCAATCGCCAAACAGAATCTGGGCGAAAGACCAGCCCTGATTGCTGCCGGATCGGTTTTTGCTGACTACATATTGACAGCAGCGGTCAGTGTTTCGGCAGGTACGGCTGCCATTATATCCGCTTTTCCCGAGCTTAGCGGCTGGGAAGTGCCGATTGATGTTATTGTTCTGTTTAGTGTACTAATGTTAGTTAACCTCAGGGGAGTGCGAGAGTCGTCCAATGCCTTTGTATTGCCTACCTATGCTTTTTTGGCCGGAATACTGGTTCTCTTATTTGTAGGTTTATACCGGATGTCTCAGGCTCCTTATTTTATTCCGCCTGATTCACTGGCAAGACAGCAGTTGGATTGGTCCATGCTGTTCCTTGCACTCAGGGCTTTTGCAAATGGCTGCAGCTCTATGACGGGTATTGAAGCGATCGCAGACAGTGTGCCCATGTTCAAATCGCCCGAATCGCGCAATGCCGCTGTTACCACGTATTGGATGGCTGGCATCCTCGGCTTTATGTTTCTGGGGATATCTGCATTAATTTTGCATCATCACATTCTCCCGGTACTGGAAGTGACGGCTTTATCGCAGCTGGCGGAGCAAATTTTTGGGCGAACACCGATGTATTTTTATATACAGATTACAACCATGCTAGTCCTTTATCTGGCAGCCAACACCGCATATAACGGCTTGCCAGTGTTATTATCAATTATTGCCCGTGACGGATATATGCCGCGTTATCTGGCCCAGCGTGGCGAAAGGCTGACCTTTTCCAACGGCATTATTTTGTTAACGATTATTGCCGCATTGCTTATTGTGATTTATGATGGTAAGATTGAAAATCTCATTGCCTTGTATGCAATTGGCGTTTTCATATCCTTTACGATTGCCCAGGTGAGCATGGTTGTTCACTGGCGGCGTGAGAAAGGTAACGGCTGGCAGCTGAGAGCTCTTCTTAATGGACTGGGCGCAGCAGCTACTGGGATTGTCGTAGCTGTGATTACGGTGACAAAGTTTGTGTATGGGGCCTGGATGGTACTGGTATTTATTCCAATCATGGTAACCATTTTTAAACGAATTCGCAGTCATTATAATACAATGGCTGAACAGCTGCATTTGCCGGAAGCGTGTTATGCCGAAGGCAGTGCCCACTTTCCCCAAGGCAAGCACTTGGTTATTGTTCCTGTTGCTTCACCGACGCGCATTGTCTATGAGACAATTAAGTATGCCAAGCTTATTGGTGATAACATCATTGCCGTTCATGTAGCCAGCGATGATGAATCGGAGCAAAGGGTTCGTCAGAAGTGGCAATGCTGGGACCCGGGAGTTCAGTTGGTGGTACTTCGATCCCCCTATCGGCTGCTGATGAGGCCGCTTATCAACTTTATTGAGAAAAAGCAGCGTGAGAAGGGACCGGATGATTTTATCACCGTCGTCATACCGGAGTTTGAAACAAAAAAATGGTGGCATCGTTTGCTCCATAATCAAACTGGCTGGTTTTTACACACAACACTTGTTCTCAAAGAAAATATTGCCGTAACTACTGTCCCCTTTCATTTAAAACGATAAA
Source organism: Anaerospora sp. (assembly GCF_032013335.1). Classification (NCBI taxonomy): domain Bacteria; kingdom Bacillati; phylum Bacillota; class Negativicutes; order Selenomonadales; family Sporomusaceae; genus Anaerospora; species Anaerospora sp. Next base: position 266,281 of record NZ_DALZUO010000001.1, read on the forward strand.
AGAAAGAGCCGCTTGGCTCTTTTTTTATTGAAGTAGCTTTGTATAATAATCGAGTTATTCCGCAATATATTGTATAAGGAACGTATGTTTGTTATACTTGATTTGGGTGATGCACATGCAGCGCTATATTATTCATGTAGATATGGATGCTTTTTATGCATCTATAGAGCAGCGGGATAATCCGCAGCTATTGGGGGTGCCGGTTATTGTAGGCGGTCTCAGTAACCGGGGAGTGGTGGCTACCGCTTCTTATGAAGCCCGCAAATTTGGTGTTCATTCAGCAATGTCAATGGTCGAAGCAAGACGGCGATGTCCTCAGGCTGTATGTATTACGCCGGATCACCGGAAATACAGTTTTGTTTCAGCGCAGATTCGTAACATTCTTGACCGGTATTCCCCGTTAGTAGAACCGTTGTCGCTTGATGAGGCATTTTTAGATGTTACCGGTATGGATGGATTGTATGCCGATCCCGCTGATATTGCCCGCAGCATAAAGGCGGATATAAAGGAACAATTGCAATTAACGGCATCGGCAGGTGTCGCAGTAAATAAATTTCTAGCCAAGCTTGCCTCCGATCTGCAAAAACCGGATGGTTTATATGTAATCAGGCCTGGTGAAGAAGCAAAGGTGCTGGCCGGGCTTCCGATAAGACGGCTGTGGGGAGTAGGCGAAGTAACGGCAGCCAGTATTGCCAAACTAGGTATCCGGACGATTGGGCAATTTGCAGCAACCGATCCTAAGTTATTGGAAGGTTATATCGGCAGAGCTGTTTTTGATTTGCAGCAGCTTGCGCGCGGAATTGATGACCGGCCGGTAGTGCCTGATCAGCAAGTTAAATCGATCGGTAATGAAGAGACTTTCGAAGAAGATTTATATCAGTGGGAAGAGATTGAAAAGCAGCTGCTGCTTTTTGCGGACAAAGTGGGCTGGCGGCTGCGCAGGCTCAATTTATCGGGGCGGACAGTGACGGTAAAAGTGCGCTTTGCTTCTTTCCGGACAGTTACCCGCAGCCGTACGCTCGATGAAGCTACCGGCCTGGATGGAGTCCTTTATCATACGGCTAAAGAACTGTACAAGTCAATTCCGGCCAACGAAGGTATTCGTTTGTTAGGGTTAACGGTAAGCAATCTGCAGCCAGCCGGACAGTCAATTGCCTTATTTGACTCAGGCCAGGAAAAACAGGAAGTGCTGCATAAAGTTGTTGATGGATTAAAAGCGCGCTTTGGCTCGGCGGCAGTCACGAAGGGGCGGCTGATTGATCCTCATAAATAAGGTGGGGATAATCATTCCACCTGCGGGCTGCACAAGCAAAAACCCTCGTTTTTATGGTATAATATACCATAAAAACGAGGGTTTTAAATATGTAGCTGCGCTCTCCTGATTCGCCGACTACATCGGGCAAGGAGGATAAGGTGGATAGAATAGCAACAAATGCTGGAACAAAACTGATTGTCTGTGTTATTTTGCTGGTAATTACTGCTGTTTCTGCTGCGCTGATACCGGCTCTATATTTTTTCTCCGACATCCTGGAGCAAGAGCAGGAGCGGGCTGCAACGCAGGGTGTTGAGGGGCTGCATAATATAATAGATGAATACAAGGCAAACGCTGTGCACTACTCTGCCGTATTCAGCAGGAATCCTAAACTTATAATGGCACTGGAGAATAAAGATGCCGGCGAATTGCTGCGGCTGCTGAAACGGATGCAGGGAGATTCAGGCGTCGATTTTATTACAGTTACGGATGACCGGGGTATTGTCATTATGCGTACGCATGAACCACGGCAAGGAGATAGTATGGCTGAAGCAGCTGATATCAGGGCTGCCCTGGCTGGAGTCGTGCAGGCTGTAGTTGAGCCGGGAGCAGTGGTCAGACTGGCAATTCGAGCCGGATCACCGGTGAAAAATGAACAGGGGAAAACAGTGGGCGTAGTGTCCCTTGGCTATGATGCTGCCAGGGATGAAATTGTTGACCGGGTAAAACAACTCTTTCATACAGAGGCTACTCTGTTCTCAAGAGATGAACGAGTTTCGACAACGATCATGAAGGATGGCAGGCGGGTAGTCGGCACTAAACTGAGTGAGCCTATCGCCACCACCGTGCTGCGTGAAGGAAAACCACACCTTGGCCGGTCAGAGATTTTGGGAACGGAGTATATGACAGCTTACCTGCCGGTTATGGGAGTAGATAATAAGCCGGTTGGTGTTCTGTTTGCCGGAGAATCGCTAGCCGATTTTCTTGTGGCGAGAAATAAATCAATTATGATTGTAGGCTTTATTATTCTGTGCTTTTTGACTGGCGCAATTTTTGTAACAACTAACCGTCTGCACCGTGAGTTGGCGGATGCCAAACTTGCACTGGAACAGGTGGTACTGTTCCGGACAGAAGAGCTGCGTAAAAGCGAGACTCAGTATCGGGCGGTGGTTGAAGCGCAGACAGACTGCATTTACCGCTGCACTCCGGAAGGAAAGCTGGTTTTCGTAAATGATGCTTTTTGCCTTTTTTACGGTATGCAAAAAGAAACGCTTATCGGACATAATCTGACTGAACTGCTTGGACCGGAGGGAATGGGGCTGATTCCCGGACAGGAATATCTGCCCATTCCGGATAATGCAATCGAGACTTCGCAAATGCGTTATGTGCGGCCTGACGGCAGTGTGCGCTGGATCGAGTATGTCAGTCAGGCTTTTTTTGACAATGCTGGCAATATTGCCGAATATCAAGCGGTAGGGCGGGAGATTACGGTCCAGAAAGAAGCTGAGTCGGCAATTTCGAAAGCGCGGGAGGCGATTGACCGCGCGTCGCGGGTAATGACGCTGGCAATGATTGGCGGGGGCATTGCCCATGAAATTAAACAACCCCTTAACGCTATTAAAATTCTAGTGGAAACGATTTTTATTTTGCAGCAAGATGCAGAGCGCCGTTCTGATGAGGAGATTACACAGAGTGTCCGCAATATCTCCCAGCAGGTAGATAAGATAGATGCTATTGTCAACAATTTGCGCGCATTGCCGCGCAGCAGTGAGAGTTTTGAATATTTGCCCTGTGATCTCAACTTGGCTGTACAGAGAGCATTGACGGTTGTAGCTCATCAACTTGTTTCACAGCAGATTGGGTTGCAGCTGGCGCTGGCTGCGGAGCTGCCGCCCGTATATGGCTCGCTGGTGCGCTTTGAGGAGGTCGTACTCAATCTGTTAGTGAATACGATTCAAGCCTTTGATAGTACGGACGAAATAGACAAAACGATTCAGATACAGACGTGGGCTGACGAACGTATTCATTTGGCTGTAAGTGATAACGGCCCGGGAATTGATCCTGCAATTCGTGACAGGATCTGGGAACCCTTCTTTACCACGAAGAAAAGTGCCGAATCAATGGGGCTGGGAATGTCGATTGTCCAGTCAATTGTTGCCGCCAGCCATGGAGTGCTTAAGGTAGAAAATAATCCCAATGGCGGCGTAACCATTCAGGTTTCTTTTCCGATCGTCAATCCTGAACCGGTTTCTCCAGTAGAAACTTAAAAGGATACATGTGCAAATTTTGCAAAAATGCAGGGTGCTGCATGCTGTTTTTGCAGACCTTAGTAAGCGGGGCTGCAACTTTTTTGCCTTATTTCCTACCGGGAAGCAAGCTGGAATAAAGTGGCATATTTATTGCATAGGAAACAAATAACCAGCTTGTGCCTTAGTGAATGAATGGTAAGTGTGCTTGTTTAACCCCGCAGTTGCGCGAATATGGCAGAACTGCGGGGTTGCATATATACAGCTGCAAAAGAGGCAGGAGCTGGAATGATGCGGGAAAAAAGGGGCTGGGCTATTTGAGGAGACAAGTAGGGAAGGGCTTTCGTCTCACCTACCGCCGCCATGAAGCAGAGCCAGGTCAAAGATACGGCGGGGAAGCACTAAAGACGGTCGCGGCACAGAACCAGGCTAAGGGATTGGTGACAGACACAGAGCAGCGTCAAATTGATCATAGTCTGCGGGAAAGCGAAGCCCGCTACCGGTCGATCATTGAGGATCAGGAAGAGTTGATTCGCCGGTTTAAGCCTGATGGTACGCTGACTTTTGTTAACCGGGCTTTTTGCCGGTATTTTAATAAAACGGCAGATGAATTGCTAGGGCTGAATTTTATCCAGCTCATTCCGCCGGAAGACCATGATACTGTGCGGGAGCAAATGCTTACCCTGACCCCCGCGGAACCGGTAGCACAGGCAGAGCGGCGATTTATCAGTATTGATGGCACTGTACGCTGGCAGCAATGGATTAATCGTGCAATTTTTGATGAAACCAATCAAATTATTGAATACCAGTCCGTTGGCCGGGATATTACTGCCAAAAAGCAGGTGGAGCAGAAGCTGCAGGAAAGCGAGGCACGCTACCGGGCAATTATTGAAGATCAGGAAGAACTCATCCGGAGGTTTACGCCAGATGGAACACTGACCTTTGTTAACCGGGCTTTTTGCCGTTATTTTGATAAATCACCAGATGATTTGTTAGGACTTAATTTTATTCATCTCATTCCCCCTGAGGACCATAAGACGGTGTGGCTGCAGATTGCCAGGCTGACGCCGGCCGATCCGGTAGCACAGGCAGAGCGGCGCTTTATCGGCCCTGATGGCAAGGTGCGGTGGCAGCACTGGATTAATCGGGCAATATTTGATGCAGCAGGCCAGATCATTGAGTACCAGTCGGTAGGGAGAGACATTACCTCTCAGAAGGAGGCCGAAATCAAGATCTCGGAAGCGAGGGAAGCGATTGCCCGTGCTGCGCGAGTGACGACGCTGGCCATCATCGGCGGCGGCATTGCTCACGAAATCAATCAGCCCTTAAACGCCATTCGGGTTTTAGCAGAAACAGGTCTTCATTTATGCCGGACAAATGCTGAGATGAGCAAGGTTGTACAATGCATCCGGGATGTTTCCGGCCAGGTAGACCGGATTGATTCCATTGTTAATCACCTGCGCTCCTTTTTGCGTACTACCCAGATGGTTGAATATGTCCCCTGTCATTTGAATGATGTTGTAGAAAGCTCATTGTCCTATGTTTCCAATCAGTTGTTTGTGCAGCATATCAAGGTTAATAAAGAGCTGGCACCTGGGCTGCCGCCCGTCAATGGATCATTTGTCCGTTTTGAGGAGGTTGTTCTCAATCTGCTGATGAATGCCATGCAGGCATTGGAAGGCAGGGAAGGGCAAGTCAAAGAGATTAGTATCCGTACCTGGGCCGATGGAGATGTGCATCTTACCGTCAGCGACAACGGTCCGGGGATTGCTCCTGAAATTTGCAGCAAGATATTTGAACCCTTTTTCAGCACCAAAAAACTGGGCGATTCCATGGGATTAGGCTTATCCATTGTAGAAGTGATTGTGGCCTCCTGCAATGGCTCCATCAAGGCAGAAAATAATACCGGAGGCGGTACGCTGATACAGGTATCATTACCAGGAATTCCTAATGTATAATGGGCTGTGGGGGGTGAATTGGAATGCGAATATTACTTGTTGATGATGAGCAGGAAGGCCGGTCATTTTTAGCCAATTACCTGCGGCTGCTGGGGCATACCGTAACCGAATGCGTGTCTGGTGAAGAGGGGCTTATCGCCTACCATAATAATGTATTTGACATGATTCTGTCCGACATTAAGATGGGTGGGATGTCGGGTATTGAACTGGTGCGCAAAGTCAAGCAGGTTAAACGCGAACCCGAGGCTGATGTGGTTTTGTATACCGGGTTTGTTGATCTGGAACTGGCGATTGGGGCCTTACGGGCCGGTGCCTATGACTATCTGACCAAACCAATCAATATGGATGAGCTTAAAGCTATTTTAGAACGGGTAGGCGAGCATAAAGCGCTGCTGACCAAAGGCCAGGCCCTGAATAAAACTGGTGACGAGGAAGTAGGGGTATTCGGCACTGATATAGAAGATCGCTCCAAAGTAACGGAGCAGGAGAATATTGGTAAAATCGGCATTTTTTCCGAGGCAATGCGGCGGGTGGTCCGTCAGGCAGAGCAATATCATACCGACCGGTCTCTGCCTGTGTTAATTCAGGGCGAAACGGGCGTCGGCAAAGAGATTATCGCTAAGATCATTCATTATGGCACTTCCCGTACATCAGCTCCGTTTGTTGATATTAATTGTACGGCCATCACTCCCAGCTTATTTGAGAGTGAATTATTCGGCTATGAGGCAGGGTCCTTTACCGGCGGCGTTTCGCGGGGGCAAAAGGGGAAACTTGATATGGCAATGGGTGGAACGCTGTTCCTTGACGAAATTGCCGAAATCCCTATCGAGCTCCAGGCTAAATTGCTAAGGGTAATTGAAGAGAAAAATTTCTACCGCGTAGGCGGTTTGAAAAAGATAAAAACTGATATTCGTATTATTACCGCGACGAACTTAAATTTCGAAAAACGTATTGCCGAAGGGCTGTTTCGCAAAGATTTATATTACCGGTTAAAGGTCGGGCAGATTATTATTCCTCCGCTGCGGGAACGAAAAGACGATATTTTGTCTCTGGCACTGATGTTCTTGCAGGATTTCTCCCGGCGGCGGGGCAAACAGTTTCGCCGCATCAGCGAAGCTGCGGCTCAGCAGCTGCTAGCCTGTCCGTGGCCGGGCAATGTGCGGGAGCTGCGCAATGCCATGGAGTGGGTTTCGTTCATGTATGATGGAACAGAGCTGCAGGAAGAACACCTGAAAAATCTAACCGGAAGATACCCCGAAGATACTATAAAAGAAAAAATACCTGAGCCTAAGCTGCACCCCCTTCAAGCCGATTCAGCATCCCCGCTGTTTGTCTTAGGCGATCATATTGATGAGCTGATTGAGCAAGTACTGCAAAAGTTCGGCGGGAACAAAACACAGGCCGCGCGCTATCTGGGCATTTCCGTGCGAACCTTATATTACCGGCTTGAGCGAATTCAAAAACGTCGTACAAACGAATGATGTACAAGTAGGAGGAGCTATGGTTGTTGCAGGCATTGATATCGGCTCAGTATCCACTAAGATAGTACTGGCTGTTAATGAAGAAATTTATAAACTTGTTATCGCTACCGGGTGGAGTCCTCGCCAGGCAGGAGAGCAGGTGTTAGCTGCAGCGCTGGATCAGGCAGGAGTTGCCGGTACAGCTGATTTTGTCGTCGTTACCGGCTATGGCCGGATAGCAATGACGACAGCAGATAAAACAGTTACGGAAATTACTTGTCATGCCCGTGGAGCAGCACATTTGCTGCCTCAGGCGCGTGCCGTCATTGATATAGGCGGACAGGATAGTAAGGTAATCAAGATAGGGACGCGGGGACGGGTTCTTGATTTTGTGATGAATGATAAGTGTGCAGCCGGTACGGGAAGGTTTATGGAAGTCATTGCGGCAAGGCTGGGTGTGGATGTTACCGAATTATCCGATTTGGGAAAAGAGCAAGTCCCTGTTGAGTTAAGCAGTATGTGCACGGTGTTTGCTGAATCGGAAGTAATCGGACTCTTAGCCAAAGGAGAAGGAAAAGGGTCCATTGTTGCCGGGCTGCATAAGGCGATAGCCAGCCGGATTGGTGCAATGGTTGAGCGAATGAATCCTGAGGCGCCCATCATCTTCACTGGTGGAGTCGCTTACAACAAGAGCTTAGTCCAGTGTCTATCCGCTCAGCTCAATATGCCGGTACTTGTACCGGAGGACTGTCAGTTTACGGGGGCAATGGGAGCCATGCTGATCGCCGCAGAAATGGCGCAGGTGCGATAATGGACGTGTGGGTAATAACATTTTTGTCTGTCTCACATGCTTTGCGGGCTGAAAAGCTTCTTAAGAATGAAAAGATCAGTAGCAGGCTTATTCCGATTCCCCGCGAACTGAGCGGGCCCTGTGAAGGCCTGGCTGCTCAGCTCCAGGAAGAAGATGTTGCGCAGGCAGTATACTTTTTGGAGCAGAACGGAATTGAAATGGTGCGCCGCGGTGTGAAAGTGAGCAGGTGATAAAGGGAGTATGGGAATGAAGGGAATTTATCTGGATAACGCAGCGACTTCCTGGCCAAAGCCGGAAGCAGTTTATACGGCAATTGATCATTTTAATCGCAGCATTGGCGGCAATCCCGGGAGGGGAACAACCAGCTTTGCTCTAACCTCTGCCAGCGTAGTGTTAGAGACCCGCGAGCTCTTGGCCCAATTGTTTCATATAAACGATCCTTTGCGCATTGCTTTTACCTTGAATATCACCGAAGCGTTAAACCTCGCGCTAAAAGGGACTTTAGTGCCAGGCGATCATCTGATCATTAGCAGCATGGAACATAATGCCCTAGTCCGGCCAGCCTTTACCTTAGCGGAGCATGGCGTGGAAATTACCATAGTTCCCTGTAATAGCGAAGGGCTGCTTGATCCAAGGAAGTTAGTCAGCGCTATTAAGAAAAACACTAAAATGGTGGGGCTGCAGCTTGCGTCAAACGTAACGGGAACGATTCAGCCTGTGGCCGAGGCAGGCCAAATATGCCGGGAGCGGGGGATCTTATTTTTAGTTGATTCCGCACAAGGTGCAGGAGTACTGCCGATAGATGTTCAGCGCCAGGTAATTGATATTCTGACATTTACAGGCCACAAAGGACTTTATGGTCCACAAGGGACGGGCGGTATTTATGTGCGGTCGGGTATTTCGATTACTCCCTTGAAAGAAGGCGGCACTGGTTCGCAATCGCAGGATACGAAGCAGCCGCAATTTATGCCAGATTGTCTGGAAAGCGGGACTTTGAATACTCCGGGGATTGTTGGCTTGGGAGCAGGTGTACGTTTTGTACTGGAGCAGGGGATAGATGCTATCCGGCTTCATGAACAAAAACTTACGGAATTCTTATGGGATCACTTAGCGGGGATAGACAAGGTAAAGCGATATGGAATGCCGTCAATGAAAGATCGAACGGCAATCCTCTCCATTTCTGTTAATGGGATGGATTCTCAAGAGGTAAGCCTTCTGCTGGAAAAAGAATTTGGGATTGTGACCCGGGGAGGACTTCATTGTACTCCGTTGGCTCATCAGACTATCGGTACGCTGGAGCAAGGAACTTGTCGTCTAAGTCCGGGCTTCTTTAATACTGAACAGGAAATGAAAGCAGTGATAACAGCCATAGCAGCGATTGCCCGAAAAGCGTAAAAAACGATAGGAGTGAGAAAAATGATTGATCCAGTATTAATGGAACAGTTTGCTAAGCTGCGTGAACAAGGGATGATGAAGATTAAAGAGGAAAAAGAGCAGGGCAAAAAAGTAGTGGGTATGTATTGCACCTATTCGCCGCAGGAGCTGATTATGGCAGCGGATGCTTACCCTGTTTCTTTATGCGGCACGAAACAGGAACCAATTGCAGCAGCGGAGAAAGTACTGCCCCATAATCTGTGTCCGTTGATTAAATCCAGCTATGGATTTGCTGCAACCGATACTTGTCCGTTTTTTAATTTTGCCGATCTTTTAGTGGCGGAAACTACCTGTGACGGTAAAAAGAAGATGTATGAGCTTCTTGCTCAATATAAGCCGATGCACCTGCTGCAATTGCCGCAAGAGCAGGCTGCGCCTGAGTCCAAAGATCTTTGGCTTCAAGAAGTGCAGAAGCTGAAGGTGCGGCTGGAACAGCACTTTGGAGTGGAGCTTACTCCCAGTAAACTGCGGGCGGCGATCAAGCTTGCCAACCGCGAGCGGAAAGCTCTGCGCGACCTGTACGAGCTTAACCGGCATGTTCCTGCCCCGCTTACCGGCTTAGAAATACTGACGGTTGCACATAACCGGGGATTTTATCCGGACAAAGAAAAGGTTATCACCATGCTGGAAGAATTGACTGCTTCTGTTAAAGCCGGTTTAGGAAAAAATGAGCAAAAAGAGGGGCCCCGTATTTTGCTCACCGGAGTACCAGTCGGTCTGGGGTCGGAAAAAGTGATCAAGCTGGTGGAAGAGCTGGGCGGAACGGTAGTTTGTCAGGAAAACTGTACCGGCTATAAACCGGTAGATGTGCTGGTTGACGAAGATGAAAATAAAGATCCGCTTCAGGCAATTGCCGAGAAATATTTAGCCATTGCCTGTTCCTGTATGTCGCCGAATGCTGGCCGCTATGAGCTGCTGGGCCGCCTGGCAAAGGAATTTAAAGTCAATGGTGTACTGGATTTGACCTGGATTGGCTGTCATACGTATAACGTTGAAGCCTATTCAATTAAAAAATATCTTGATGAACAATTTGGATTGCCCTATATACAGGTAGAAACAGACTACTCAAGCAGCGATACGGAACAGCTCAGAGTACGTATTGAAGCTTTTATTGAAATGCTTCAGGCGTAATTACCGGCAAAACAATAGCAAAAAGGCTTCACAGCACAAATGCGGTGAAGCCTTATCTCTCAGTGGCGGAAATGTGTAGGAATCGAACCCACCCAGGACAAATTAATACCCCGCGAACGGTTTTGAAGACCGCAGAGGCCACCAGACCTCATCCATTTCCATATATTTCATTATATCACTAAAGCGTATGAGTGAACAATCTATTTTGATGAGTGCAATGTAACCGGCATGTGCGATCGAGGCAGCAGGGAGGCATTATGAAAAGAAATTGGCTTACAATGCGAGAGATACCTGCAATAGAACGCTTATTAGGAGTAGCGCTGAATCAACCTGATTTAGGCAGCTTCTCCCGGGAATTGATAGTTGACAAGCTGCGAGCAGTAGTGAATGAAGCCCGGGACAAGATAAGGCAGGATCAGCTAATCGATATTTCCGCCGACAGCTTAGTGGATAGTGTGAAGAATGAATTGACAGCATTAGGCAGCTGCAGTCTGCGCAAAGTTGTTAATGCAACCGGAGTGGTGCTGCACACTAATTTAGGCCGGGCGCCGCTTGGAAAACGGGCAATCGGGATGGTTAATGAAATGATGTCCGGGTATAGTACTTTGGAATATAGTGTGGCTACCGGAGAGAGAGGGAGCCGCTATGCTCATGTCGTTGATAAATTGTGTGCGTTAACTGGTGCCGAAGACGCTATAATTGTTAATAATAATGCGGCGGCGGTGCTGCTGGTATTATCGGTATTAGCCAAAGATCGTGAAGTTATTGTAAGTCGTGGGCAGCTCGTAGAAATAGGCGGCTCCTTTCGCATTCCGGATGTATTAAAACAAAGTGGTGCGCGGCTTGTGGAAGTCGGTACTACGAATAAAACCCATTTATCAGATTTTCAACAGGCCATTACGGAACAAACGGCGGTTATTTTAAAAGTGCATACTAGCAATTACCGCATTGTCGGTTTTACAGCGCAGCCAGAGGATAAAGCACTGGTTGCACTTGCTCATCAAAATGGAATACCGCTTGTTGAAGATTTAGGCAGTGGTACCTTTCGGAAGATCAAAGTCAATGGCTGGCAAGAGCCGACTGTCAGTGAATGCTTGGCAGCCGGAATTGATATTGTAACATTTAGCGGCGATAAGTTATTGGGCGCAGGGCAGGCTGGCATTATTGCCGGTAAAAAGCAGTATATCGAAAGAATGAAGAAACATCCCCTCATGCGGGCGCTCAGAATTGATAAATTATCATTAGCGGCACTAGCGGGAACACTCATTGATTATTTGCTGGGCCGTGGACTGGATATTCCAGTGCAGCGAATGCTGAACAGGCCGGCGGATGAGCTACGCGAGCAAGCCAATGAGCTGGCTGATCTACTGCAGCCGCTTGCGGCCTACGGCTGGCGTATTGAAGTTGTACCACTCCTTTCTCAGGCAGGCGGCGGAACGTTGCCAGAGGTAGAATTTGAAAGCTTCGGAGTCAGTATTGTGACACCTAAGCATAGTGCGGCTTTCGTAGAAGAAGCGCTTAGAACACACTGTATTCCTATTATTGTGCGCATACAGGCAGCAAGAGTTTTACTGGATGTGCGATGTTTAGCAGCAGAGGATATGGCGATTATTGAGACGGCTTGTACTAGGGTGGCGAAAGGGGTAATGCCATGAAATATGTCATTATCGGGACCGCAGGTCATGTTGATCATGGAAAGTCGGCATTAATTAAGGCATTAACCGGTACAGATACTGACAGGCTTAAGGAAGAAAAAGCCCGGGGGATTTCCATTGATCTGGGATTTGCTACTCTGGAATTGAGTTCTGAAATCATGGCAGGTATTGTTGATGTCCCCGGACACGAACGCTTCTTGAAAAATATGCTGGCAGGTACAGGCGGTATTGATCTGGCGCTGCTTGTCATTGCCGCCGACGAAGGCGTTATGCCTCAGACCAGAGAGCATTTGGCTATGCTGCACCTTTTGGGGATAAAGCAGGGGATAATCGTTATTAATAAAGTTGATAAAGTCGATGAAGAGTGGCTGGAGCTGGTGGACGAGGAAGTGAGCGAGCTGCTCACAGATACTTTTTTAGCTGATGCTCCCCGGTGCCGTGTTTCAGCTGTTACCGGTAAGGGACTTGCGTGCTTGAAAGAGCAGCTGCTAAAAGCCGCATGTGCAGTAGTGCTGCGTGACAGTCTGGCACCTTTTAGACTCTGGATAGACCGGATATTTACAATAAAAGGCTATGGGGCCGTTGTTACCGGTTCGGTGCTCAGTGGTACAGCTGCTGTTGGCGATGCGTTGACGCTGTATCCATCGGGGCGGCAAGTGAGAGTACGCGGCACAGAAAGTCATGGCCAAAAGGTAGACGCCGTTTATGCCGGACAGCGGGCCGCGCTTAATCTGGCAGGTGTGGCGGCAAGTGAGATTACTCGTGGTATGTCTCTCAGCAATGAAGCGTATGGGCAGATCGACACTGTCTGGGATGTTATGGTGATGCTGCAGCAGCCGCTAGAGAGTGGCACAAGAGTCAGAATGCATATAGGAACAGGTGAATTTTTAGGTCGCCTTTACTCCTTTAAGGAGGGGCTTCCCCACTACATGCGGCTGATTGCAGAAGAACCCTTAGCAGTCGGCGCTGGTGACAGAGGAATTATCAGACTGTATTCACCGCAGCTTTTATTGGGTGGCGTTATGCTGATTGCACCAGGTAAGCAGTCTCGCCGGATTGGTGAACACCGGACTTTGCTTGCTCAGGCCCTGCTGGAGCGGGATACTAGAACGATTGTGTATAAAATTTTAACGGAAAATAAGGGGCCAATGGCGGATGGGGAAATTAAGAGGCAGGCGGGCTATATCAATAGCAGGCAGGTTGACAGAAGTTTAGCAGTATTGGAGGAAGAACAAAAAATAGTAATGTTAGACCGGCTGTTTATTGCAAGAAGTTCATTGCAGACATTAACACAGCAGTGTGCAGCTCTATTGGAGGTTTTTCACAGGGAACAGCCAGAGCGGGCAGGTTTATCCAGAGAAATCATCAGGCATAAACTGGAGTTGGCAGACAAGAGCTTCGATAAAGTTGCCGCCTATTGGAATACGGAAGGTACGCTGATCAGTCATGACGGAGAGATTGCCTTACCGTCACATGCAATAAAATATAGGGCTTGGTTTCAAGAGTTGATTAATAATTGCGATCAAGTGCTGGCAGAGCCTGACTTTCTGACAATTGATGCGGCTATTCTCGGCGAAAAGCTGAAGTTAGTGCCGGAAAAGGCCAATATAGCTTTTAATATCCTGCTGAGTAAAGGCTTAATCATACAGGTAGACACAGCCTATATCTATCAAAAAACCATACAGAAGATCATTCAAATTCTTCAGCAATATTTCCGAAATAATGAAGAACTTACCGTAAGCCAGTTGCGTACCATGATTCATACATCCCGCAAAGTGGCATTGCCGCTGCTGGAGTATTTTGATATGTGCAAATACACCGTTCGCGTAGGTGATGCACGACGGCCGGGCTTGAAACTAATGGCTTCTTCAGAAAATTAATGGCAGGGAGTCACTTGCATATATTGCAGACCCTGCATTTGCATAGTCTGCAACAAATGCAGAATAATGTGAATTCTGCGACGATGTTATGTTGCCATTGAGGGATCAAACTAACGGGAGTATGAAAAGTATAAATAGGTTCAACATCGAAAACTCGCACTGTGCAAAAGCTTAGAGCTACTGATGTTCTAAAAAGGCATGCCATTTTGGCATGCTTTTTGCATTTATAGGTAGTTACACTGTGAAACAAGTTTTGGCACAACCTAAAATTCCCAAAAGAGCGTGATGAGTTACAGGCCATGCTGAAACTAGGGACCAGCAAGAGTAGTGTAAAAGAAGGAGGATTACAAATGAATTGTTTTACCCCGGTAGAGGCAGCCGAAAACTGCTGTAAGGCGCAAGTAGGCAGAGTGAAACTCGGTATTGGCCAAATGTTATCCCTGGGTTTTCTCGCAGGCTGCTACATTGCTTTTGGAGCCAATGGTGCCACAATGGCTACCCATGACTTGACTTCCCTTGGGGCGGGCTTTCAACGCTTTATGTTCGGGTCGGTTTTTTCCATGGGCCTCATGATGGTTGTGAATAATGGCGCAGAATTATTCACTGGCAATTCCCTTATGACCACTGCATGTATTGACGGGCGCATTTCGGTGACTGAGCTATTACGCAATTGGTTCTGGGTGCTGTTAGCTAATTTGGCAGGCTCTGTTTTTATGGCAGGACTAATGTACTATTCAGGCCTGTGGAAATTTAATAACGCGCTGCTAGGGGCCTATGCTTTGAAAATCGCTGCGACCAAAGTCAGTCTGACTTGGTCGGAAGCTTTTGTCAGGGGAATTTTCTGCAACTGGCTGGTCTGTATCTCAGTTTGGATGTGTTTTGTGGCAAAGGATGTTATCAGCAAATGTGCCGCCGCTTATGTAGGAGTCATGACCTTTGTCATGAGTAACTTTGAGCATAGTATCGCCAATATGTTTTTCCTTCCAGCCGGTTTATTTGCCAAATATACTCCCGGTGTGATTGAAGCGGCTAAGCTGCCGCAAGCGGCTCTGGATGGAGTGAACTGGACCAATATCGTATTCAATAACTGGATTCCCGTAACCCTTGGCAATATCGTGGGGGGAACAATTTTTGTAGCTGGATTTTACTGGTACAGTTATGTACGCAAGGACCAGGAGAAAGAAGTTTCTGAGGTCTGTGCGGTAATTCAAAATAAGAGCGGGATATAACTGGGCAGCAATCTGACAAAGGAAGGAGGCAACTATAATGAGTACCAATCTGAATGCGTTTATCCTTGCCGATCCCAATAAGTGCATCGGCTGCAGAGTTTGTGAAGTGGCTTGCTCTGTGGCTCACACTGAGGGGGCGGCTGTTACTGCCGGAATGCTTGACGCTCCGCTTATTGCTAAATTATATCTGGTTAAGACGTCAACGGTAACGATGCCGATCCAATGCCGCCACTGTGAAGATGCGCCTTGTGCGCAAGTGTGTCCGGTGGGCGCAATTACCCAGACGAAAGGAAATATCATCATTGATGAAAGTAGCTGTATGGGCTGTAAAACCTGTTTGATGGCTTGTCCTTTTGGTGCTATTGATTTTGCTCCGGTCTATAGGAATGGCCAGGTTGTCATGCAAAGTGCTTTGCAGGTGGAAACAGAAGACGGCCTGATGGAAAAAGAAATGGTAGTGGCCAGCAAGTGCGATTTGTGCGCAGGCCATGCTGCCGGTCCGGCCTGTGTCCGGGCCTGTCCGGAAAATGCACTGGAAATGGTTGTGCCCAAACAAGAGAAGAAAAAACGCAATATAGAGGCCGCGCTTAGCTTGCAGGACGCTGTGAAAAAATTCATTGGTTAAGAAAAGGGCTAAGTTTTAGAAGACAGGAGGATTAGCATGCGTACAAATCCCATTATTCAAATTGACCAGGAACTGTGTACCGGCTGCCAGCGCTGTGTGGCAATTTGCCCGGTCGATGCCATTGAAGGACAAAAGGGACACCCTCAGACCGTCATCCAGGAGCGCTGCGTTGCCTGTGGCCAGTGTATCCAGATTTGTAGTGCCTATGCTTCTATTTTTGACGAAGACATTACACCACGTGAAGAAAAAATGGTCGAACGGGGCTTGCTCCCATCGGTAAAAGAGCCGTTATTTGCAGCGTATAACCGCGGTGACGCTCTAAAAGTTAAAGCCGCTTTAGCGAATAAGAACTTGTTTACAATGGTGCAATGCGCGCCTGCCGTACGGGTGGCGATAGCGGAAGAATTCGGCTTGCCGTTAGGCAGCCTGACTCCGGGGCAAATGGCGGCAGCGCTGCGGAAAATCGGTTTTGCCAGAGTGTATGATACCAACTTTGCGGCTGATGTGACAATCATGGAAGAAGGCTCCGAGCTTATTCAGCGGGTAACTAACGGCGGTACGCTGCCCATGTTTACTTCCTGTTGTCCGGCCTGGGTCAAATATGTCGAGCAGACCTATCCCGAGCTTATTGCTCATCTTTCGAGCTGCAAGTCTCCGCAGCAGATGGCGGGCGTGCTGTTTAAAACCTATGGAGCGAAAGTCGACGGAGTTGCGGCCGAAAAAGTTTTCAGTGTTTCTGTTATGCCCTGTACCTGTAAAAAATTCGAATGTGAACGGCCGGAAATGGATGCAAGCGGTTACCGCGATGTGGATGTAGTGATTACAACGCGGGAGCTGGCCCAGATGATTAAAGATGCCGGGATTGATTTTGTCCACTTGGAAGAGGAAGAATTCGACAAGCCACTGGGGACGTATACCGGAGCGGCTACCATTTTCGGCGTAACCGGCGGGGTAATGGAAGCGGCGCTGCGTACCGGGTATGAATTAATCACCCAGGAAGCAATACCGGAAATTAGTATAAATTATGTCCGGGGTGGCGAGGGAATTCGCAAGGCTAGTGTAAAAGCGGGTGATCTGACCTTAAAGGTTGCCGTTGTATCGGGCCTTAAAAATGCCAAAGTCATTATGGAGCAAATTAAAGCAGGGAAGGCGGATTATCATTTCATAGAGGTTATGTGCTGTCCCGTGGGCTGTGTGAGTGGCGGCGGTCAGCCTAAGGTGCTTCTGCCATTCGATAAGCCCGAATCTTATGTCAGCAGAACGACGAATACCTATGTTCATGATGAAAATCTTCAGCTCCGCAAATCCCATGACAATCCCGATGTTCAGAAACTGTATGATACGTTTTTGGGTGAACCTTTAGGCCACGAATCGCATCACTTACTGCATACCCACTATGTGGCGAGAAAATAAGTGCTTGCTGTAGGAGGTATCAGGTATGAAACTGCTGCCCTTCGTGATAGCCGATAAGGAGAAATGCACAGGCTGCAGGGTATGTGAAATAGCCTGCCATTCCTATCATCATAATGTGGGGAAAACCATCGGAACTGTTACTGGTCCGATTATACCAAAGCTGTTTGTCACAAGAAAAAGTGGCGCGATGGTACCCGTACAATGCCATCAATGTGAGGGCGCTCCTTGTGCCCGGGCCTGTGCCCACAAGGCCATCCACATGGAGGACGGGCGGCTTGTGATCGATACGGGCCAGTGCAATAACTGCCGCGATTGTATCGAGGCTTGCCCGTTTGAAGTAATCAATCTGGCACCGGCTAAAGCAGCGGACCCCTGTGTGAGTTCGTCTGAGGGCGAAATACGTCTCGTCGGTAATAAGTGCGATCTTTGCCTGGGCAGAGAGCAAGGGCCGGTTTGTGTGGCGGCATGTCCGTATCAGGCGCTGCGCTTGGCAGATCTGGCAGCAGATAAGCGCGAGAAGAACCGGCAGGCTGCTCACAGCAGCCAATACTTGTACCGAATGGGTAGGTAATTTGTAATTCAAAATTGAGGCGGTGATTGTAGTGCCGATAGATCAACTCTATATCCTTGCTTTTGGCCTGTTCTGTCTGGGAGTGGCAGCTGCCCTTCTTACCAGTGAAAGGCCCAAAATGACGAATGTTTTATCCCATGGGCTGGCTGCACTAGGCTGCTTGGCCACAATTAGCCTGGCAATTTCTGTGTTTATCTCAGGTGGCCAAACACTAGCTTTTCAATTTGGTGCTCCGCTGGGATTAATCAAGATCCGGCTCGACTCGCTGGCTGCCTTCTTTTTGCTGGCCTTCGGTATCGTGGGAACAGCTGCGAGTATATATGCTATTGGCTATACCCGTGAGTACTATAACCGCAGATATTCACAGCTGGCAGCGTTATACAACCTGTTCCTGCTGTCCATCCTGCTGGTTTTGACCATTAGTCAGGTTGTAGCCTTTATTATTGTCTGGGAACTGATGACGGTTGTGTCCTTTTTTCTGGTGAATCACGAGTATGAAAAAACAGCAAATACCGGAGCGGCTTATTTGTATATTCTAATGACTCACGTAGGAACTGCATTTATTGCGATCGCCTTTTTGCTGCTCGCCTCTGCCGCAAACACCATGGACTTTGAACTGCTGAAAAACGGGTTGATGTCGGAAAGCTTGCGCAGTGTGGTCTTTTTATGTGCCTTATTCGGCTTCGGAACAAAAGCGGGTGTTATGCCGATGCATATTTGGCTGCCCGAAGCTCACCCGGCTGCTCCCAGCCATATTTCTGCCCTGATGTCGGGAATTATGATCAAGACAGCGATTTATGGAATGAGCCGGTTTTTCCTGGAGTTCTTAAGCGGCGGCCCTGAGTGGTGGGGACAGCTGATATTGGCACTGGCTATCATTTCTTCAGTCTTTGGAGTGCTGTATGCCTTGATGGAGCATGATCTGAAGCGGCTGCTTGCTTATCATAGTGTGGAGAATATCGGCATTATTTTGCTTGGTGTCGGTGCAGGGATGGTTTTTACAAGCAAAGGAATGCCCTTGCTGGCAGGACTGGCCTGGATAGCAGGTTTTTATCACGTTTTCAATCATGCCGTTTTTAAATCGCTGTTGTTCATGGGGGCAGGCGCAGTGCTTCACTCTACCCATACAAAAGATGTGGAGCTGCTCGGTGGACTAATAAAAAAAATGCCCTATACGGCGGTCTTTTTCCTGATTGGTGCCGCTGCGATTTCCGGACTGCCGCCGCTTAACGGCTTTGTCAGTGAATGGCTGACCTTTCAGGCGCTGTTCTTTCTGCCCAAGGCAGTCGCGGGAATTGTAGGGAAGTTCTGGGCAGTCATGTTAATTGCCTTGCTGGGGCTGACCGGTGCATTGGCGGCTACCTGCTTTGTAAAGGCCTTCGGCATAACATTTCTGGCTAAGCCGCGCAGTGCCAAGGCTGAGCAGGCAGCAGAGGTACACTGGACGATGCTTGCAGGTATGGCAGGGCTGTCACTGACTTGTGTGGCTGCCGGTGTGTGGCCCCAATGGATGCTTAGCATACTGGAGCAGGTGGCAGCCGGACATGAAGGCATCAGTACGGCAGGTCTGTTTAACAGCAGCCAGTGGTATGCGATTGCCTTTGAAACCCGGCAGGCAGGCGGCGCTCTGACCATGCCAGTAGTGGTACTGCTAATCGCAGCCGGTCTGCTTACAGCGATCATTTTTGCCCGATGGAACGGAAGTCCCCGCCGGGTGAGTGGTGAAACCTGGACGTGCGGCATTATTCCAACAGCGCGAATGGAATATACAGCTACCGGTTTTGCTCAACCCATTCGCCGTGCATTTGGTAATGTGCTTAATCCGGTGGATGAAATTGTTACTGATAAAGCGCTCAATCCTTATCATGGTGTAAAGATCAGGCTCCACGTGCATGTGACTCATTACGTGAATGAACTGCTCTACAATCCGCTCAAGGATGGAGTCCAAAATTTAGCTCAGTATCTAACCGGTATTCAGGCCGGAAGCCTGCAGCTCTACATCGGGTATATCATGGCAGTCACGGTAGTCGTTTTAATTATTAGTACGAGGTGGTGACCACATGTCGACAACAATTCTCTTACAATCGATAGTCATCGTACTGCTGGCGCCCCTGATTCAGGGCATCGTCAAAAATACCAAGGCTCGTCTGCAGAGCCGGCGTGGTCCTGCGTACTTCCAGCCGTACTACGATTATGCCAAATACCTCAAAAAAGATAGTGTCATCTCGCCAACCGTATCCTGGATATTTCACTTTGCTCCCTACATATATTTTGCTACAACCATTGGGGCTGCAGCGATGGTCCCAACCGTCTTTACACATAGCGGGATCCAGTTTGACAACCTGTTTACACTGGTATACCTCTTTGCACTGGGGCGATTTTTTCTTGCGGCGGCGTCTTTAGATGCCGGCAGTTCGTTTGGCGGTATGGGCGGGTCCCGTGAGATGTTTATCAGTGTGCTGGTAGAACCCCCCCTGATGCTGGCCTTGTTTACCGTAGCCTATAATGCTGATTCAACGGGCTTA
Source organism: Anaerospora sp. (assembly GCF_032013335.1). Taxonomy (NCBI): domain Bacteria; kingdom Bacillati; phylum Bacillota; class Negativicutes; order Selenomonadales; family Sporomusaceae; genus Anaerospora; species Anaerospora sp. The sequence goes on from NZ_DALZUO010000001.1 coordinate 286,471, forward strand.
TCAGCAATGGCTGCCGCGGCAGGGACATCACCGGTCACATTTTCCGCTTTGCTGGCGGCGGTTTCCTTTCTCATGATTACCATTGCTGAGACGGGGCGCATTCCGGTGGATAATCCTGATACGCATCTGGAACTGACCATGGTTCACGAAGGTATGGTACTGGAGTATTCGGGACGTCCGGTCGGACTGATCTTCTGGGCATCGGCCATAAAGCAATTAATATTTATTCTGCTGCTAGTCAATCTGTTCGTTCCCTGGCAGCCGGAAGGCTTTACTTCCGGGCTGTTTGCGGCCACCTGGATGCTGTTCAAAGTAGTGCTGGCGGCAGCTTTGCTTGCAGCGATGGAAACCAGCACCAATAAGATCCGTTTATTTCGTGTGCCTGGGCTTATGGCTGCTGCAGGTGTAGTTTCGCTGCTGGCACTCGTGGCGCAGTAGGAGGGAGGGGGTAAGTATGGAACTGTTAACGATATTGCTGCTCTTGGCAGCTATTTTACAAACCCGTATTTCCAATCTACGGCTGGCAATTAATATTGTGCTGGTCCAATCGGTTATTGTCGCGATGGCTTGTGTCATAATCGGCATTCAGACCCATGAAGTTCATATGTTCATCGCAGCACTCTTAACGTCAGCCATCAAGGTCGGGATTATACCCTTTGCCTTATACCGGCTGCTGCCGTACCTGCGTGAGGAGCGGGAAATTGTGGGTCGGGAAATTGTTAAAGCGAACTTTTCCACGTTTATGGCGCTGTTGTCAATTATCTTATCCTACGGCCTGATCAGTCCTAATCTTCCCGGAATAGCAGTTGCATCCACCCTGCCGGCAGCGGTATCGCTGACGTTGATTGGCCTTTTTTTTATCATGATGCGACGTCAGGCTGTCATGCAGATTATCGGGTTGATTACGATGGAAAACGGCCTGTATTTGTTTGGCTTGTCTATTACGCAAGGGCTGCCGCTGATTATTGAAATGGGCATTTTCCTGGACGTGTTGGTGGCAGTGGTGGTGTTGGTCATTCTTACCTACCGGCTGAAGCTGTCGCTTGAGTCGACTGATACGAGCCTGCTAAAGAAGTTGAAGGGGTGATATCATGCATGAATTGATCTTGTTAGCTTTGGCTCTGCCTATTGTCACCGGCGTGCTGTCTCTGCTGCAGACCAGGCCTGCGGCGCTGCGCACCGTCAATCTGCTGGGCAGTACAGCCGTTACCGGCGTATTATTCACCATGATCTACCGTATCACCCAGGAAACGGTATACAGCACAGAATTCTTTTATGTCGATCACCTTAGTGCGGTTATGCTGTTTGTTGTTGCGCTGCTTACCTTTACTGCTACCTTGTTTTCCCTGCCATACATGGAAAAGGAAGTCCGGGACGGCAGTATTTCCGAATTGATGCTGTCACGGTATTATGCTTTGTTCAACCTGTTTAGCTTTGCCATGATCAGTGTGCTGATTGTCGGCAATCTGGGGCTTATGTGGGTAGCTGTGGAAGGAACAACACTGGCATCGGCATTGCTTGTTGCTTTCTATTTCAACCGGGACGCCCTGGAGGCTGCCTGGAAATATGTAATGATTTGTACTGTCGGCATTTGCCTTGCTTTATTCGGGACGATGATTCTCTATTATGCACAGGCAACGGCAGGCGGTGCAGGCTATGCTCTTAACTGGCTGGCACTGCGGGGAATTGCTGCCCAGCTTGATCCGGCAGTGGTCAAAATCGCGTTTATCTTTATTCTGATTGGCTATGGCACCAAAGCCGGTCTTGCGCCGATGCATACCTGGCTGCCTGATGCCCATAGTCAGGCACCGTCACCAATCAGCGGACTGCTGTCGGGGGCATTGCTCAGCTGTGCGCTGTATGTGCTTGTACGCAATGTGATTATTGTTCAGGCCGTGATTGGTGCTGAATACCCGCAATATCTGCTGTTGGGAGTCGGCGGACTTTCGGTAGTGATTGCCATCCCGTTCGTATTGGCCCAGCATGATGTAAAACGGCTGTTAGCTTATTCCAGCGTGGAGCATATGGGAATTATCACATTAGGTCTGGGCGTGGGGACACCGCTGGCGATTTATGCCGCACTGCTGCATATCGTCAATCATGCGGTTGCCAAATCGGCTTTGTTCTATATGGCCGGCATGATTACGCAGGAATACAAAACGAAAAATATCCGGCAAATTCGTGGCGTAGTCAGCGTGATGCCCTTGGTAGCCACCCTGTTTATCATTAGTATTCTGGCCATTACCGGCTCTCCTCCGTTTAGCATCTTTATTTCCGAGTTCATGATCATTATGTCGTTGTTTGCCAACCAGCAAGGAGTGCTTGGCGGGATAACCCTGTTATTGCTTGCGGCAATCTTTGCCGGTATGATGCGGTATTCGCTTAAAATGGGCTTTGGCATCGCCCCGGATGGAATGGGCCGTGTTACAGTGGCAGCACCGGCGATGACAGCGATGGGTGTATCGGCCGCTATCCTGATTGCAGGTGGAATTTATCTGCCGCCATTGGCTAACAGTGTATTGCTGCAGGCTGCAAAAATTGTCTTAGGAGGTTAAGCCGGTGATTGAGCAACTCAATATTGAGGCAGAAGATTTACGCACAGTTGCCTACTCTATCTATCAGGAGGGGCAAAATGGACTAATTGCTATGTTTGCCAATGATGAACGGCTGTTGAATGGACACTATGCTATCTATTGCGCCTTTGCAATGGGATGTGGAATACAAGTGGTAAAGGCGAGACTTACTGCTGAAGAGCCTTTGGAATTTCCTTCAATTACTCCAAAAATTTCGGCAGCGGCCTGGTATGAACGGGAGATTCACGATTTGTTTGGCTTAAAACCGGCAGGGCATCCTGATCTCAGGCCATTGGTGCTGCATGAAAATTGGCCGGAGCAGCACTACCCGCTGCGCAAGGATTTTAGAACAGACGTGGCAGTACCTACTGCCAACCGGGAATATCCCATGGCAGGAGTAGAAGGAGAAGGCGTCTTCGAAGTACCGGTCGGCCCTATTCACGCAGGAATTATCGAACCCGGCCATTTCCGGTTCAGTCAAATGGGAGAGCGCATTCTTCGTCTGGATGCAAAAATGTTCTTTCTGCACCGCGGCATTGAAAAGGCCCTGGAAGGCAGGCCGCTGGAACAGGCTTTTTACCAGGTAGAACGGATTTCGGGTGTTTGCACGATTGCTCATTCCCTATCCTATTGTCATGCAATAGAAGGTCTGGCCAATGTGAAGGTACCTCCACGGGCCCGGTATCTGAGAGTGTTGGCAGCCGAATTGGAACGTCTGTACAATCATGTCGGCGACATTGGCAATCTTTGTGCCGGTATGGGATTTGCCGTGCCGATTATGGCTGGCGCCCGCATGAAAGAAGCAATTATGACGGTGAATGAAGCCTTAACAGGCAACCGGTTTTTGCGGGGACTAGTCATTCCCGGCGGAGTCCGGAAGGACATTTCGGACCGGATCGCCGGTCAGATTCGAAGAATGCTGGATGAGCTGGAGCCTGATTTTACCGGGCTAATCGGTTTGCTGCGGCCCAATGATGAATTTCTGGAACGGGTAAATACCACCGGAGTCGTTCCCCGCCAGGCGGCACTTGATCTGGGTGTTGTAGGCGTAGGCGCCAGAGCTTCCGGAATAGACGTCGACTTGCGCCGCGACTATCCCTATGAATGCTATTCCGAATTAAAATTTGAAGTGCCCGTATATACCACTGGTGATGTGGCAGCCCGGTTATGGGTACGGGTTGATGAGGTTTACCAGACAATCCGCCTGATCCGGCAGATTCTGGATAAGCTGCCGCCGGGGCCGTTAAAAGAAGAGATTGGTCTGATACCGGCCTACAGCAATGGCTTTGGCTGGAGTGAATCGTCGCAGGGTAGTAACCTGCACTGGCTGATGACGGGAGAGAACAACACCATCTACCGGCTGTTTGTCAGGGCTGCTGCGTATCCCAACTGGCCGGCACTTACCGTGGCAGCGCCAGGCAATATTATCCCTGATTTTCCGCTTGTCAATAAAAGCTACGAATTATCTTATGCTTGTCTGGACCGCTAGGAGGTGGAAATATGTTGAATTTAATGCGTAAAATTGTGGCTACCGGCACTGTAACTAAGAACTGGGATGCACTGGCCCTGCCTGAGCGGTCTTCAGGTGAGGTCCGGATACAGCCTGCCAACTGCGGGGATTGCCGGCAATGTCTGTCTGCCTGCCCCACGCAGGCAATCGCACTCCGGCAAGAGGTGCCGGTCATTGATCAGAAGGCATGCATCTTTTGCGGCCATTGCATTGAAACCTGTCCGGCTGGCTGCCTGGAACAAACCAGTCACTTTAAACTGGCAACGTTAGGCGGAGCGCTGGCGGAAGATGCTGCTGATGGCCTTAAAAAGAAAATCCGTTCGGCACTGGGCCGTTCACTGCATGTACGTCATGTTGATATTGGCTCCTGCAATGCCTGTGACTTTGAAATGACTCATTTATGCAATCCTATTTACGATATTCAGCAGTATGGTATTGACTTTGTTGCTTCTCCCCGCCATGCTGACCTGCTGATGGTGACCGGGGTCGTTACCCGCAATTCCACGCAAGCCTTGCAAATGACCTACGAAGCGGCTCCGTCACCTAAGCTGGTCATGGCAGTAGGCAGCTGTGCTTGCAGCGGTCAGACCTTTGGTGACAGCTATGCCATTCGCGGCGCGGTGGATACTATCGTTCCTGTAGATGTATATGTGCCTGGCTGCCCGCCGCGGCCCCAGGCCCTGATTCACGGCATTATGCTTGCTCTTGACCGTCTGTAACTGGCGGGACAGGAAGTAAAATACAATAAAAGTAGGTGGTAAAATGCAGGAAACAATTTCGGGCGTACATGCGTATCCTGCGCTAAAAGCAATAGATGAAAAACTGCTTCCCGTTCAGGATATGGTGTCTGAAGAAGAACCGTTAACGCTGTACCTAAATGGCAAGGAACTGGTGACAATGCTGTGCTCGCCGGTAGAACAGCGCTACTTAGCCTTAGGGTTTCTCGTATCAGAAGGCATGATTGGCAGTATTGCTGATTTGACGGAGTTTACAGTAGAGGAAGAGCGCGGCTTGATTTGGGCGGAAGCCGATCAGGTCCCGGATAATGCGGGGCGGATGTATTTGAAGCGCTGCCTTACCGCTTGCTGCGGGCGGGGCCGGGCAGAGTTTTATTTTGCCAACGATGCCCGTGTATCTAAAGAGATCAACAGTGAACTGCGCGTCAGAGCACAAGATATTAATAAATATGCTCTCCTGCTGGAACACGCTTCGGCTACACACCAGGTTACTTCCGGTGTGCACAGCGGAGCGCTTGCTGCCGGTGGCAGGCTGGTATGCTTTGCCGAAGATATTGGCAGGCACAATGTCTTTGATAAATTGTACGGCAAATGCCTCGAAGGAGGAGTGATTCTGGCTGACAAAATCCTCGTATTCAGCGGACGTGTCTCGTCGGAAATCATTCTAAAGGTGAGCAAAATGGGCGTACCGGTGGTAGTTGCCCGGTCGGTGCCAACATCGCTGGCAATTGATATGGCTGTAAAACTAGGGATAACACTGATTGGCGTAGCCAAAGGGGATTGGTTCCATGTCTACACAAACGCAGAGCGGGTGGTGGTAGATTGATGCCAGCAGGAATCTCTCAGCTGGCGGAGGAGGTGAACGGTGGGGATTGCTCCTGCTAATGGAAAAGGAAAGTGACGAAAGGCGGGATTGTTATGATGAACAAATTTATAGTGGCCGACCCCAATAAATGCATTGGCTGTCGCACTTGTGAAATTGCCTGCGTACTGGCTCATTCACCGGCAGATGCACTGGTAACCGGGTCTTTGGACCAGGATTTCCACCCTCGGCTAAAGGTGGTCAAGACTGCTACCATCAGTGTGCCTGTTCAGTGCCGTCAATGTGAAGATGCTCCCTGTGCAAATGTGTGTCCGTCCAAAGGCATTGTAAACAAAAACAACACCATTCAGATCAACCCGGATGCCTGTATTGGCTGTAAAAATTGTATTATTGCATGCCCATTTGGTGTGATAGAGCTGGTGCCTCATGTTTTAAAGGGTGAAAAAATGATGCAGGCAAGTCTCAAAGTTATTGATGACGATGGGGCACAAAGCAAGGAGCGGATTGTAGCGCTGAAGTGTGACTTGTGTATTGGGAGACCAGAGGGACCTGCGTGTGCCGGTGTATGCCCCACTGAGGCCTTTAAGCCTATCGAAGGCGCGACCATGTCCAAGCATGTCCGGAAAAGAAGGACGGCTTGCGCTGAGGAACTGTCGCGTATTGCTTTTAAGTAATCATCGAGTTGAGGAGGTCCAACATGAGCGAAAAAGTATTGACAGTATGTCCCTATTGCGGCGCAGGCTGCCGGCTCAATCTCATTGTGGAAAACAATGCTATTTTGGGTGCTGAACCTGCACCGGGCCGTACAAATGAGGGAACATTATGCCTGAAGGGGCATTATGGCTGGGATTTTCTGAATGATACCAAGCGGCTGACCAAACGGCTGACAAAACCATTGCTAAGAAAGAATGGCGAATTGGTAGAAGTCGCCTGGGAGGAAGCAATCCGGTTTGTTGCGGACAAATTACAGGCAATAAAAGAAAAATATGGTCCTGATTCCATTATGTGTACCGGTTCGGCTCGCGGACCGGGTAATGAGGCCAACTATGTTATGCAAAAATTTGCAAGGGCGGTGATCGGCACAAATAATATTGACCATTGTGCCCGTGTTTGACACGCTCCCTCTGTGGCCGGTCTGGCCTACACATTAGGTAATGGAGCAATGTCCAACTCGATTCCCGAAATTGAAGATACTAAGTGCTTATTTATCTTTGGCTATAATGCTGCCGATTCCCATCCCATTGTGGGACGCCGCATTATTCGCGCCAAGGAAAAAGGGGCAAAGATCATAGTTACCGATCCGCGTTTTACCGAGGCCGCGAGAATTTCCGATCTATGGCTGCCAATAAAAAATGGCACGAACATGGCCTTGGTCAATGCTTTTGCCAACGTCCTTATTGAAGAAGAGCTGTATGACAAAAAATATGTAGCTGACTATACGGAAGGCTTTGAAGAATACCGGAGCCTGGTTAAAAGCTATACACCGGAATATGTCGAAAAGATTACCGGCATACCGGCGCAGAATATTCGCCAAGCTATGCGCATGTATGCCGCAGCGCCAACTGCCTTTATATTGTGGGGCATGGGCGTTACGCAATACGGTCAGGCGGTGGACGTTGTTAAGGGACTGTCCGGTCTCGCCCTGCTGACCGGAAATCTGGGAAAACCCAACGTGGGCGTCGGACCCGTACGTGGACAGAATAACGTGCAGGGAACCTGCGACGTAGGGTGTCTGCCAAATCTGTTCCCTGGCTATCAGCCGGTGGCAGATCCTAAAATCCGGGAAAAATTTGAAAAGGCCTGGAATACCAGTCTTCCGGCCAACCCAGGCATTATGATGACAGAAATGCCTCATCATGCCCATGAGGGAAAAATCAAAGCCTTCTACATTTTTGGTGAAGACCCGGTACAGAGCGATCCGAATGCCGCTCATATGCGGCACACACTGGATAACCTCGATCTGGTTGTTGTCCAGGATATCTTTATGAATAAAACGGCAATGCATGCCGATGTGGTTCTGCCTGCTACCTCCTGGGGTGAGCATGAAGGGGTATATTCCAGTGCCGACCGCGGCTTCCAGCGGTTCCGCAAGGCAGTGGAGCCCAAGGGGGACGTCAAGCCTGACTGGGAAATTATTTCGCTGGTAGCCACTGCTATGGGGTATCCCATGCAGTACAACAACACGGAAGAAATATGGCAGGAAATGATTGACCTATGTCCTCTGTACACCGGGGCGACCTATCAGCATTTGGATGAACTGGACAGCATTCAATGGCCTTGTCCAACGAAAGACCATCCAGGGACACCCTATTTGTACAAGGGCTTCCGCTTTGACACACCGAGCGGCAAAGGCAAACTATTTGCCACAGAATGGCGCCCGCCGAAAGAATTGCCGGACGAGAAGTATCCACTAATCCTTTCGACCGTACGGGAAGTCGGCCATTATTCCGTTCGCACCATGACCGGGAACTGTGCAGCGCTTCAGCAGCTGGCTGACGAGCCCGGTTATGTACAAATGAGTGTGGAAGATGCTGCAGATCTGGGGGTCGAAGATCAGGAACTGGTATGGATATCAACCTGGCGCGGCAAGGTAATATCACGGGTTATGGAAACGGAACGGGTGCGCAAAGGCGCAATCTATATGACGTATCACTGGTGGGTCGGCTCCTGTAATGAATTGACGATTGACAACCTGGACCCGATTTCAAAAACTCCCGAGTATAAATTCTGTGCAGCAAGAGTAGAAAAAATTACTGATCAGCGTTGGGCCGAACAATATGTTGTTGACGAATATGACAAGATAAAACAACAGATGGGTGCTAAGGTTCACAGTTGATAAAGCCGAAGACAATGTTAACTGTGAACAGAAACTAGGTTGGCCTGACTTGGAAAGCAAAGCTGCTATAAGGAACGGGAAAGTCGGAAAAAGCAAAAATGGCCGGATTGTATGGCCCGGCTCAGGTGTCATATTCATTATTTTCGGGTAGCCATCACTGACCAGTGTAATTTCTGCTAAAACAATAATTGGTAGATAAGGAGCTGGGGAAAATGGCTGAAAAAGTGTTGACCGTATGTCCTTATTGCGGCGGTGGCTGCCATCTCAATCTGCTTGTGGAGAATAATACGATTATTGGCGCCGAGCCGGCTAATGGCCGTACAAATGAAGGAACTCTGTGTCTGAAAGGACATTATGGGTGGGACTTTCTTAATGATACACAGCGGCTGACTAAGCGTTTAACCAAGCCATTGTTAAGGAAAAATGGCCAATTAGTAGAGGCATCCTGGCAGGAAGCCATTCAATTTACTGCCAAACGGCTGCAGGAAGTAAAGGATAAGTATGGGGCCGATGCCATCATGGTAGCTGGATCAGCCCGTGGGCCCGGCAATGAAGCAAACTATGTGCTGCAAAAGTTTACGAGAGCGGTGCTGGGTACCAATAACATTGATCACTGTGCCCGCGTCTGCCATGCGCCATCAGTGGCAGGTCTTGCTTATACGCTGGGGAATGGCGCTATGTCCAATTCCATTCCGGAAATTGAAGATACAAAGTGTCTGTTTATCTTTGGTTATAATGCAGCCGACTCTCATCCCGTTGTAGCCCGCCGCATTATCAAGGCGAAAGAAAAGGGCGCAAAAATCATTGTTACCGATCCCCGGTTTACAGAAGCTGCACGAATCGCTGATCTGTGGCTTCCCATCAACAATGGCGCCAATATGGCCATGGTAAATGCCTGCGCCAACGTGCTGATTACCGAAGGGTTGTACAATAAGCAGTATGTGGCTAATTATACCGAAGGCTTTGAAGAATATAAGGCGATGATAGCAAAGTATACACCCGAATATGCTGAGAAAATTACCGGAGTGCCTGCAGCCAAGGTACGGGAGGCGATGCGCATCTACGCTGCCGCTCCCAGTGCATTCATTCTCTGGGGGATGGGTGTGACCCAGTTCGGCCAGGCGGTGGATGTGGTCAAAGGGCTGTCCGGGCTGGCGCTGCTGACCGGTAACTATGGAAGACCAAATGTGGGAGTAGGCCCGGTGCGTGGACAGAATAATGTCCAGGGAACCTGCGATATGGGTGTACTGCCTAATGTATTCCCTGGATACCAGGCAGTGACGGATGCAAAAGCCAGAGAAAAATTCCAACAGGCCTGGGGGGTTGAAAAGCTGCCTGGTACGATCGGACATCATATCACCCAAGTGCCTGAACTGGTAGATGACGGCAAAATTAAGGCCTATTACATCATGGGAGAAGATCCGGTGCAAAGTGATCCTGATGCCGCTCATATGCGTCATGCTCTGGACAGTCTGGAGCTTGTCATCGTACAGGATATCTTTATGAATAAGACGGCACTTCATGCTGATGTCATACTGCCGGCTACGTCCTGGGGCGAGCATGACGGTGTATATTCTTCCGCTGACCGCGGTTTTCAGCGTATTCGTAAGGCTGTAGAGCCAAAAGGCGATGTGAAACCGGACTGGGAGATTATCTCCTTAATAGCCACTGAAATGGGTTACCCGATGCAATATAAAGACACGAAAGAGATCTGGACTGAACTAATTGGCCTGTGCCCGCTGTATACAGGTGCCACTTATCCACGTCTGGAGGAACTTGGCGGCATACAATGGCCTTGTCCGGATGAGCAGCATCCCGGAACGCCCTATCTCTATACCGGAAACCGTTTTGATACACCGAGTGGAAAAGGCAAACTGTTTGCCGTCGAATGGCGGTCACCTCTGGAAATACCGGATAAGGAATATCCCCTTGTTTTGTGCACCGTACGGGAAATCGGACATTACTCAGTCCGGACAATGACCGGCAATTGTGTAGCTCTCCAGCAGCTGGCTGATGAGCCGGGCTATGTGCAAATGAGCCTGGAAGATGCAGAAGCACTGGGAGTGGAGGATCAGGAGCTTGTTTGGGTAGTTTCCCGTCGCGGCCGTGTCATATCACGGGTTATGGAGACGGAACGGGTGAGCAAGGGTGCCGTATATATGACATATCACTGGTGGATAGGTGCCTGCAACGAATTGACGATCAATCATCTGGACCCGGTTTCCAAGACGCCTGAATATAAGCATTGTGCGGTGAATATTGAAAGAATTGACGACCAACGCTGGGCAGAACAATATGTTGTGGATGAATACGCTAAGCTTAAAAAACAAATGGGCTGCTTAACTTCATAGCAGGTAAATAAGGGATTGAGGGTACGTACTTTTGTTGCGATGACCAAAGTACGTACCCGCGATTCTCACAGGAGAAGATTAAGCTTATTGGAGTAACAACTACTCCAAGTACTGCGGTAGGCTTTAAAAAAATGGAGGAACAATCCGGGAGAGGTGAAGAAATGACTGGATTGTACGATCGCCTAGGCCGTCATATTCATTATCTGCGGGTAGCCGTGACCGACCGGTGTAATTTTCGCTGTCAATACTGTATGCCGCCTGAGGGTGTAGAGTGGCTGGAGCATACTGATATTTTACGTTATGAGGAATTGGTGCGCCTTATTAAGGCCTTTGCCGGTCTGGGAGTAGACAAAGTACGCATAACCGGTGGTGAACCTTTAGTGCGTAAAGGCTTGCTGCCTTTTTTGCGGCAAGTTACCCGTATACCCGGCATTAAAGAAGTCGGGCTGACCACCAACGGGAGTCTATTGGAAGAATACGCTCTTTCTTTAAAGCAAGCAGGAGTCGGGCGCATCAATGTCAGTCTGGATACCTTACAGCGGGAAAGGTTTATCCGGATGACCGGCCAGGACAGGCTGGATCGGGTGCTGGCTGGCATCAAAAAGGCGCACCAGGCAGCGCTGACTCCGGTTAAAATCAATATGGTAGTTATGAAAGGCGTTAATTCTGATGAAATAGCCGACATGGCCGCTTTTGCTCTCCAAAATGATTACCAGGTGCGATTTATTGAATACATGCCTTTTAGTACGGGCCAGGATTATTTATTTACTGCCGCAGAAATGAAGCAGCAGCTTGTTGCTGCCGGTTTTACCAAGCTGGTTCCCCAACTGGGCGTAAGCTGTCCGGCGAAGATATATCATGTGCCTGAATCGCGGGGGTCTATTGGGTTCATTACGCCCGTATCGCAGCACTTCTGCAGCTCCTGTAACCGCATTCGCCTCACTCCTGACGGCTATCTGAAACCCTGCCTGCTGTCCAATGAAGAATACTCCCTGCGCGAGCGATTACGCTCAGGCGCTTCCGATCAGCAGCTGCTAGCGCAAATCAAGCAGGTCGTATGGAATAAGCCGCAGCAGCAGTATTTTTTAAAAGGGCAAAAAGGTGACCGGGGCATGTCGCGCATTGGCGGTTAAGGCCGGTGAGCCGAGAGAAATGTAAAACAGGATGATTCCCGCGAGGAGAATCATCCTGTTTTAGATTTCACGCCGCTGCAGGTAACCTTCCAGTGCAGCTTGTACCTGCTCTGGCCGCTGTCCGGTAATGTTGACCGTCAGTGCCTGCCGTTCATTCACTACACTGCAGCCAGTACCGACGGTGATATCGGCATAAGTGCAGCCGCTCAGATCGTCCATATCCGGTCGATAGCCCGCTACCAACAGGGCATCAACGCGCTGTCCTGGACTGGCAGCCTGCTGGAGAGTAATGATTTGGTACCCACACTTCTGCAAATGCTGGGCAACAGCGCCAGTAGGTGACTGGAGGGCAACTATTTTAGCTATTGTACACACCTTCTCTTATTTTTGAGGTTAGTATATACCGGTCACTGCAGGAATAATCTAGAATAATAGCTAACATATTACGAAAAGGATCAGGAACAATGGTTTTTCTTCGTCCATGCACGAAGGACAATGACGGTGCAAAACCGAATAGGTTGTTAATCGGGAACGGAGGGGATTTTTATGATTAACAAGGAAAGAATGCTGCAAGAATTTTTTGAACTGGTGCGGATTAAGTGTTCAACGAAAGACGAGCGGCAAGTAGCCGATGTGCTTAAGGCCCGGCTTGCTGAGCTGGGAGCGGTGGTAAGTGAAGATAATGCCGGTGAGAAAATCGGCGGCAACTGCGGCAACGTAATTGCCAATTGGCAGGGTAGCGTCAGTGGTGCGCCTGCTATTATGTTCAGTGCCCACATGGATTGTGTCGAGCCTTGTGCAGGGGTAGAGCCCAAACTGGAGAACGGAATAATTACTTCGGCAGGCAATACTATACTGGGCGCTGATGATAAGGCCGGTGTAGTGGCAATACTGGAAGCCATGCGGGTAATGAAAGAGCAAAATGTTCCTCATGGCGATATTCAGGTTGTTTTTACCATTGCTGAAGAAGGCGGCTTGAATGGCTCAAAAAATATTGACAAATCGCTGCTAAAATCCAGTATCGGTTTTATACTTGACTCGAGTGGAGCGCCGGGTGAAATTATTATGATGGCTCCCGGTCAAAATAAACTGGAGATTGTTGTGCAGGGTAAAACGGCTCATGCTGGTGTTGCGCCCGAAGATGGTGTAAATGCCATTATTGTTGCTGCTAAGGCAATGGCTGAGCTTAAAGATGGCCGGATTGATTTTGAAACAACGGCAAACGTGGGGAATATCAAAGGTGGCGGTGCAACCAATATTGTACCGGAGAAGGTGGCAATTGTTGCAGAAGCCCGCAGCCGCAATCTGGAAAAGCTGGCTGCGCAGACACAGCACATGGTGGAAACGTTTGAACGTGTTGCCGCTGCTAATGGGGCTAAGGCTCAGATCACCGTAACTAAAGCGTATGATCCGTTTGTGCTGACAGAGGAAATGCCGGTAGTAAAGCTCAGTAAACAGGCCATCCAGGCAATCGGTCTGGAACCGGTGCTGAAAGGGACCGGCGGCGGCAGTGATGCTAATTTCTTTAATATTTATGGGATTCCATCAGTAGTATTGGGAGTGGGAATGAACAAAGTGCACACTACTGATGAATTTATTAAAGAAGCTGATCTGTATAAGACAGGTGAACTTGTTATCTCGATTATTCGCCAGTCAGTAGATTGTTAAGCCTATTTGTGTTTTTGGTGAATACTTATGTATTAACTGAATGGATTTAATATTACGAAATTTTAACTACCTATTGCGCTAATTATGCTGTTGTGTTACACTCTGTTTAAATTAAAAAACCAATTAAGCAATGGAGCTTACAAACGGATTCTGCCGTTTGTAAGCTCCTATGTGTATACCCCGGATAATCAGGCAACGAAATGTTGGTCTAAGCATTTTAGATTATGGTCACAGGGTAAGCAATGGGGCTTATAAACGTACTTTTGTACGTCTATAAGCCCCATTGTGTTTATTAAATACTATTATTTTAGTTAAGGAGGTGAGCTGAAAAAACGGTGGTCGACGAAGGTAGTAATAGATGCTTTAACGGTATGGCAGTACTGCTTAAGCAGGTGGTAAATAAACCAGGGGCACTGGCTATTAAATTTACCCATTTTTCATTATTAGCCTACGTTTTTCTTAAGCTAAGGGGGTGGTCCATGAGTGATAAAAACAAATTCAGCACAAATGAAAGCCCCACCGATATGGCAGTACCGGTGAGGCAGGTGGCAAATTATCCAGAGGCACTGGCTTAAATTTACCTATTTTCATTATAACCTAACAATCTTATGGTTACAAGAAGGTTTAACTAGTAAAAACAGGAGGGAATACAAATGAGACAAATTGCGATATATGGTAAAGGCGGTATCGGTAAATCCACTACTACTCAAAATACGGTGGCAGCTTTAGCGGAAGCAGGTAACAAGGTAATGGTTGTTGGTTGTGACCCCAAAGCGGATTCGACACGCTTGCTGCTGAATGGCTTGTGCCAAAAAACAGTACTGGATACCTTGCGTGATGAAGGTGATGACATTGATCTGGATGATATATTAAAACCGGGCTTCGGTAATACCATGTGTGTAGAATCAGGCGGTCCTGAACCAGGTGTTGGCTGTGCAGGCCGCGGGATCATCACCTCAATTAACATGCTTGAGTCGCTGGGCGCTTATACGAGTGATCTTGATTATGTATTCTATGATGTACTGGGTGACGTTGTGTGCGGCGGCTTTGCGATGCCGATCCGTGAAGGCAAAGCCCAGGAAATTTATATCGTAGCTTCCGGTGAATTGATGGCTCTCTATGCTGCGAATAACATTGCCAAAGGCGTCAGCAAATATGCACTAACCGGCGGTGTACGTCTGGGCGGCATCATTTGCAACAGCCGTAAAGTTGACAATGAATACCCGCTTTTAAAAGCCTTTGCTGAAGAGCTGGGTTCACAGCTCATTCACTTTGTTCCACGGGATAACCTGGTACAGCGGGCTGAAATTAATAAGAAGACAGTTATTGATTATGATCCAACTTCCGGCCAGGCCGATGAATACCGTCAACTTTCAATGAGCATCAAAAATAACAAGATGTTCGTTGTTCCTAAACCAATGACACAAGACCGCTTGGAAGAATTAATGATGCAGCACGGCTTTTTAGATGCACTAGCTTAATGTTCGCTGCTGGTAAATAAAAAGATTATGTGGAGGAGTTGACCATATGTTTCTTGTGCGTGCAATGGTTAGACCGGATAAAGCGGATGAAGTAATCTATGAACTGTCCCGGGCGGGGTTTCATGCGGTAACCAAAATCGACGTTGTTGGCCGGGGCAAACAAAAAGGAATTCGCATTGGCGATATCGTCTATGACGAAATACCTAAGACACTCTTATTCATGGTTGTTGATGAAGAAAAAGACAAAGAAGATGTAATCAGCATCGTGCTCAAGACTGCCAAAACAGGTGAAAAAGGCGCTTTTGGTGACGGAAAAATATTTGTCAGTGTAGTAGAAGAGGCCTATACAATTTCAAGCGGCGCAAGCAGCCTGTAAGGGGGCAGTGAAATGAAGGAAGTTATTGCGGTTATTCGCATGAACAAGGTAAATGCTACAAAAAAGGCACTGGTCGAGGTTGGCTATCCCGGGTTTACTACCTTTAAAGTAATGGGCCGGGGCAAACTGGTTACTGATCCGGCATTGGTAGAAGACCGGAAAGTGAAACTGCTGGCGATGTCCGATCCGGAAGACCCGGAAGTTGTCGAATTGGTTACCGGCTTCTTGGATGGAACCAGATTGTTTCCCCGCAGGTTGTTTACGGTGCTAGTTCATGATGCTGATGTACCTGCAGTAGTAGCATCACTTATCAAGGTCAATAAAACCGAATATAACGTCGGTGATGGTAAAATATTTGTCCTGCCGCTTTATGAAGCAGTACGAGTCCGCACAGGTGAACGCGGTGATGAAGCTCTGTAGGAAAACAGCAAAGGAGGTTTTTTAAAATGGCATTTACAGAAGAAAAGCTGCAAGAGCTTTTGAATACATTACCCGATAAAGTAAAGAAAGCCCGGAAAAAACACATTTTGGTTAAGGATTCGTCTCAGCCTGATCAGATTATTGAAGCGAATACCCGTACTATACCAGGTATTATCACGAATCGCGGCTGTGCGTACGCCGGCTGTAAAGGCGTGGTCGTCGGTCCACTGAAGGATATGATTCATATTGTTCATGGCCCGGTAGGCTGCAGCTATTATACCTGGGGAACACGCCGCAATAAGGCAAAATCGGAAGATCCTACGCAGAATTTCATTAACTATTGCGTTACTACCGATATGCAGGAAAAGGATATCGTTTTCGGTGGTGAAAAAAAGCTGGCGAAGCTAATTGATGAAGTTGTCGATATCTTTAAGCCCAAAGCAATTAGTATCAATGCCACTTGTCCGGTTGGTTTAATCGGTGACGATATCAATGCAGTTGCCAAGGCGGCTGAAGAGCGTCATGGAGTACCGGTACTGGCATTTAGCTGTGAAGGTTATAAAGGGGTAAGTCAGTCGGCAGGTCATCACATTGCCAACAATATCCTCATGGATAAAGTCATTGGGGCAAGTGATAAGGAAGAGGCGCCCGGCCGTTATGCAATCAATGTTCTGGGTGAATATAATATTGGCGGCGATGCCTGGGAAATTGAGCGGGTGCTGAAAGATATCGGTTATACCATTGTCAGTACCATGACTGGAGACGGTTCGTATGAAGAACTGCGTCACGCTCATACGGCAGATCTTAACCTGGTACAATGTCATCGTTCCATTAACTACATTGCCGAAATGCTGGAAATCAAATATGGCACTCCCTGGGTAAAAGTAAACTTCATCGGGGTAGAAGGGATGTCTCAATCGCTGCGCGATATGGCCACCTACTTTGATGATGAAGAATTAACCCGGAAAACTGAAGAAGTCATTGCCCGTGAAGTCGCCCGTGTTCAACCCATGATTGATCAATACCGTAAAGTTTGCGAAGGAAAAACCGCGTTCTGCTTCGTTGGTGGTTCCCGTGGACATCACTACCAGGGGATGTACCGGGAGCTTGGTATTGAAACAGTACTTGCCGGCTATGAATTCGCTCATCGCGATGACTATGAGGGCCGCCACGTGATTCCCACTATTAAAACAGATGCAGATAGCAAAAATATCCCTGAGCTGCATGTTAACCGCGATGAAAAACGCTTCCGGGTAAAAGTTTCTCCTGAAAAGTTAGAAGAGCTGAAGAAAAAAATACCTCTCAGTGAATATAAAGGCATGAATTTTGATATGCAAGACGGCTATATCATCGTAGATGATCTCAATCATTACGAAACAGATGAATTTATTAAGCTGTTAAAGCCCGATATTTTTTCCTCAGGTATTAAAGATAAGTATGTAGTGCAAAAAATGGGCATTCCTGCAAAACAATTGCACTCTTATGATTACAGCGGCCCGTATGCTGGCTTTAATGGAGCGTTAAACTTTGCCCGTGATATTGCAATGAGTTTTGCTACTCCTACGTGGAACTTTATTGTACCACCGTGGCAGGATCAACCGCTGTTAGAAGGAAAAATGGCAGAAGGAGAGGGTAAGGCATGTTAGACGCAACAACAAAAGACTTAAAAGAGCGCTTAAGTGGCGGAATTATCAATCCGGCTAAAACGTGCCAGCCAATTGGCGCTATGTATGCGGCACTGGGAATTCATAAATGCCTGCCACACAGCCATGGTTCCCAAGGGTGCTGCTCCTTCCATCGTATGCATTTAACCCGTCACTTCCGTGATCCGGTTATGGCTTCTACCAGCTCTTTCACAGAAGGGTCATCCGTATTTGGCGGAGCGGCAAACTTAAAAACCTCTATTAAAAATGTATTTTCAATCTATAACCCTGATGTCATCGCTGTTCACACTACCTGTCTTACCGAAACAATTGGCGATGATGTGCCAACGATTATTCGATCCTCTGAAGTACCTGAAGGTAAAATTGTCATACATGCTAATACGCCAAGCTACCAAGGCTCTCATGTTACCGGTTTCTCTAACATGGTAAAAGGCATGGTCAGCTATTTGGCAGAAAGCACTACGTCCATTAAAAAAGAACAAATTAATCTCATCCCCGGTTTTGTTAATCCCGGCGATATGCGGGAAATCAAACGCATCACCAAGCTGATGGGAGTTAAATCAATTATGTTCCCTGATACGACGGGCGTACTTGATTCTCCCATGACAGGTAAGTTTGATATGTATCCCAAAGGCGGCACAACGATTGAAGAATTAAAGGATACAGGAAACTCAAAACTATCCATTGCACTGGGGCGGTTTGCTTCCAGTGAGGCGGCAGAGCTATTGCAGAAAAAATGCAAAGTCCCTGCCCTGGCGCTAAAGACACCGATCGGCGTAAAAGCAACAGATGATTTTGTTATGGCTCTGCGTCGGTTTGCAGTAACCGAAGTGCCTTATGAATTGGAAGAAGAACGCGGTCAATTAGTTGATATTATGACAGACACTCATTTCCACTTTCATGGCAAACGGGTAGCAATCTTTGGCGATCCAGACATTTTGACGGGCCTTACCGAATTTGTACTCAGCCTTGGGATGGTACCGGTACATGTATTGACCGGCACACCAGGTGGGGCTATCGGTTCCGGTATGGGCAGCTTTGAAGACGATGTTCGTGAAATGCTGGCTGCAGCCAATGTGAATGGTAATGCAAAAGGTAATGGCGACTTATTTACGCTCCATCAGTGGATTAAAAATGATCCTGTCGATCTCCTGATCGGCAACACGTATGGCAAATACATCGCAAGAGCCGAAGATATTCCCTTTGTACGTGTCGGCTTTCCAGTGCTTGATCGCAGCGTCCATTCTTATCTGCCCATCGTCGGTTACCGTGGCGCAATGCGCTTGATTGAAATGATCAGCAATGCTTTGCTGGACCGCCAGGACCGTGATGCTGCAGATGAAGATTTTGAATTAGTAATGTAATACCAAGGGAAAGAGGCAGCGTTGCCTAACTACGATTAGCAACGCTGCCTCTTTCCCTATCTAACCAGAAGGTTCCCATCAATCGGTAACAACCTGTGAAAGGAGTGACATCATGGATACAGCTGCCGCTATTAATGAACGCGACCCTTTTATCGCAACGAAAGGGAAACAAAAAACATCACTGAAATGCGATGCTGACAGCATTGCCGGTTGTGTCAGCCAGCGGGCGTGCGTATACTGCGGTGCCCGTGTCGTATTAAACCCCATTACAGATGCGCTGCATTTGGTGCACGGCCCGATCGGTTGTGCCAGTTATACCTGGGATATCCGGGGAAGCCTCTCAAGTGACTCCGATTTATATCGAAATAGCTTTTCCACCGATCTGCAGGAACATGACGTTATCTTCGGCGGTGAGCCCAAATTACAACGGGCGATTGATGAATTAGTGGAAAAATATCAGCCCAAAGTATTTTTTATTTATTCTACCTGTATCGTCGGAGTCATCGGTGATGATCTGGAAGCAGTCTGTAGGCAGGCAGCGGCTAAACACGGGATAGAAGTGATACCGGTGCAATCAAGCGGCTTTATCGGCAACAAGGCAGCCGGTTACCGGGCAGCCTGTGATGCACTGCTGCGTATTATCACTCCTCAGAAGCCACTGCCGCGCAAGAAATCAAGCTTAAACTATCTGGGCGACTTTAATTTGGCCGGTGAAGCGTGGATCATTCGCGGTTACCTGGAGGAAATCGGAATAGAAGTCAATGCCGTTTTTACGGGAGACTCCAACTATGAAACACTGAAGAAGGCGACAATGGCGTCGCTCAATGTGATGCAGTGTGCCGGATCAATGACGTATCTGGCTAATAAGATGCAGGAGAAGTTTGATATTCCCTATTTACGGATTTCCTTTTTGGGTATGGAAGATACAGCCGATTCACTTCGCCGCATTGCCCGGTTTTTTGGTGATACCGCTATTATCGAGAGGACAGAGCGGCTCATTGCCCGGGAACAGCAAGTGGTTCAGCCGGTCATTGATACGTATAAAGGACAGTTTAATGGCAAGAAAGCAGCCGTTTATGTAGGCGGAGGCTTTAAAGCAATCTCTCTTATCAAACAGTTTCGCGAAATTGGCATCGATGTCGTCATGGTAGGCACCCAGACCGGCCAGCAAGATGAATATGATACCATTCATGAATTAGCGGATGACGGTACCGTCATTTTGGATGATGCCAACCCTTCTGAATTGGAACGGTTTATGACCCAGCAAGGCGCTAATCTCTTAGTGGGCGGCGTTAAGGAACGACCGCTTGCCTATAAGCTGGGAATTGCCTTTGTCGATCATAATCACGACCGTAAGCATCCGCTCAGCGGTTTTGTGGGAGCTGTCAATTTTGCCAAGGAAGTTCATTCGACCCTTTGCTCACCCGTATGGGAATACATGTATGACTTTGGAGGTGATTTACATGGATCTGACAGTCAAGCATAGCAAAAATGTAAATGAAAACCCTTGTCATATGTGTATGCCGTTAGGGGCCATTCTCCCCTTTAAAGGCATTGAAGGATCAATGGTCATCATTCATGGCTCCCAGGGCTGCAGTACTTATATGCGGCGGCATATAGCCGAACATTTCAATGAGCCTATTGATGTGGGATCTTCTTCACTGAATGAAAAAGGGACTATTTACGGCGGAGAAAAGAACCTCAATCAGGCACTGGATAATATTCTCCGGGTCTATCAGCCACAGCTTGTCGGCGTGCTGACTTCCTGTCTGGCCGAAACCATCGGTGAAGATATTGAGCGTATTGCAGCTGAATATAAAATCCATAAACAGTTAAAAGACTTCCCCATCGTTCCAGTGCCTACGCCGGGCTATGGTGGGACCCATGCCGAGGGCTATCAACTAGCTGTAAAGAAAATTGTTTCGTACCTGGCAGAGCGGACACCCGCACACAACAGGCTCAATATCATTACCAGTCATATCAGTCCCGCTGATTTACGGGAGATAAAAAGACTGCTTGATATCATGCAAATCGAGTATGTATTGTGTCCGGATTTCTCTGATACGCTTGACCGGCCGATTGCCCGGCCTTATACAAAGATTCCCGCCGGAGGCACCAAAATTGCTGACATCCGGGCGATGGCCGGTGCTCCTGCTACAATTGAAATTGGCATTACCGCCGATGCGGAAAACTCGGCAGGACGCTTCTTGCAGGAAACCTTCGGTGTCCCCCTTTATACAGTTCCGATTCCCATTGGCGTTAAGAATACGGATCTTTTCTTTCAGGCCCTGTCTACCATTACCGGTAAAGCGGTTCCGGAGAGTATTATCCGGGAACGGGGGCGGCTGCTTGATGCAATGGTAGATTCTCATAAATATAATTTTGCCGGACGAAGTGTTATCTTTGGTGAACCTGAACTCGTGTATGCACTATCACAAATGTGTATCGAAAATGGCATATTTCCCGTAGTAGTAGCCTCAGGCAGCAGAACGAACCAGCTGTCAGTCTTGCTAGCTCCTGAATTTGAAAAATACCAGCACAAGGCTGCAATTTTAGCCGAGTCTGACTTTGTTCAGATCCGGCGCAAAAGCGTAGAATTGGGGGCGAACATTGCGCTTGGTCATTCTGATGGACGCTATTTGACCGAACGAGAGGGCATTCCTCTGGTACGGGTAGGCTTTCCCATCCATGACCGGGTAGGCGGACAGCGATTGCTGTCGGTAGGCTATACCGGGACCGCAGCACTAATGGACCGTATGACAAACACGCTGCTGGAAAATAAGTACAGTAAATACCGAAGCACTATGCTTGATGCTTACTATAAAGCTGCGAAATGATAGAACTTGGAGGTGAGTGTATGGGAATACCAGACTATATTGCCGAAAAAACGAGCAAACATCCTTGTTATTCAGCTGAGGCGCATACGAAGTATGCCCGGATGCATTTGCCGGTAGCTCCTGCCTGTAATATTCAATGTAATTATTGTAATCGTAAATTTGATTGTGTCCATGAAAGCCGTCCGGGTGTGACCAGCGAAATTCTGACACCTGCCGAGGCCTTGCTTAAGTTTTCTTGGGTAAAAGAACAGATCGAGCAATTAAGTGTTGTTGGTATTGCCGGACCTGGCGATGCCCTTGCTAACTGGCCGGAGACCAAAAAAGCCATTGAATTAATTAAGGCAATTGACTCGGAAATGACTTTTTGCCTCTCTACGAATGGCCTGATGCTGCCTGAATATGGCCAGGAGATTATTGATCTGGGTGTTAATCATGTAACTGTCACTTGTAATGCAATTGATCCTCAAATCGGGGCTAAGCTCTATCAATACGCCCGTTACCAAGGGGAGACGCTGACAGGAGTGGCAGCTGCACAAATTTTGCTCAAGAACCAATTAGCAGGCATTGAATTTTTGGCAAAACACGGTGTTTTAGTGAAAGTTAATATTGTTATGGTAACGGGAGTAAATGATCAGCATATACCGGAAGTAGTAAAAAAGGTAAAAGAGCTGGGTGCGTTTATCACGAATATTATGCCGCTCATCCCAGCGCCCGGCAGCAATTTTGAAAGCTTTCCGCAGACCAGCATGAAAGACATCAATGAAATGCGCAACTTGTGTCAGCTAGATATGCAGCAGATGAGGCACTGTAAGCAATGCAGGGCAGATGCTATCGGCTTGCTGGGAGAAGACCGTTCGCAGGAATTTCGCTTATCATCAATTGTACAGAAGCAGCCAGCTGCTGAAGAAGTCATTGCAAAGCCTATTAAAATTGCTGTGGCTAGTAAGTATGGCAAGCTGGTAGATTTGCATTTCGGTCATGCAACGGAATTCCGCATCTATCAAGGGGAAAATAATACTTTTGAACTGCTTGAAACGAGGCAGGTAGATAAATACTGCGCCGGTATGCAAGAGTGTGATACCGAAGAAGAACGCCGTGAGGTGATCGTCGAGTCGCTGAAGGATTGTGCAGCAGTGTTGACTATGCGTATCGGACATAGTGCGAAGGAGCGTTTGCGCAGAAAAGGCATTCAGAGTATTGAGTTTTGCGACAGTGTGGAAAATGGGCTGCGTTACACGGCAGAAGAATTGAAGATGAAAGAAGTCATGTAACAGCAAATAAACAAAGGAGATGACAAAATGAATAAACCGGAGAAACATATTTTCGTCTGTACCAGCTCCCGCCCGACGGGACAGCAAAAGGGCATGTGTCACACGAAAGAAGGTGTTGACATTATGATGAAATTTATGGAAGAGATTGAAGAGCGGGATTTAGGCGGCTCAGTCTTTATCAGCAATACCGGCTGTTTCGGAATTTGTGAAAAAGGACCGATTGTTGTTGTCTATCCGGAAAATGTTTGGTATGGAATGGTTACGGTAGAAGATGTGGAAGAGATCATGGAAAGTCACATTGAAGGCGGCAGCCCGGTTTCGCGCTTGGAGATCTAATGGAAAGGAGCTTGGCTTATGACCAGAGAAATTGCTGTCCATACGTCGCGCAGGGGCGAGACTGCTGCTATTAATGAATCGGGCACTATCCTTGTATACCGTCGGCAAATGGGAATATGGGGAGTTGAGCGGCAGTTAGTCTTTACCTTGAAGCAGGATAAAGGACTCAGGGAAATGCGCAGTCAAATGGCTGAAGTGATTGAGTTTCTCGAAAACTGCAAGATTTTTGTTGCCAGCTCCATTACCGGCGTACCTTATTATGAGCTGGAGCGAATTGGCTGTAGTGTGTGGGAGTTTGCCGGTAAACCCGTTGACTTTCTGGAATACATTATCGAAAAAGAAGACGAAGCAGTACAGGAACAACTGACGGCACAGGCTAAACCGGTAATCATCCCCATTCCCGAACATATTGGCAACGGTCATTACCGCCTGTCTATCAAAGCGGTGCAGGAAGCGGATTCGGGTGTAACAACCAAGCAAATCTTAATGCCTTTTTTGAAGAGAGGAAGCTTTTATCAACTCGAAATTATCTGCAATCATGTTCCGCCCTGGCTGGAGCTGGAGGCTATGACCGGTTCAAGCCTGGTATATGAGGCGGAAAAGATCGGACCGAGTGAAATTAAGGCTATCCTGAGGAAGCGTGTCTGTACAGAATAAAGATAATAGCGGGAAGAAAGGGGGCTCGACCATGAGTGTCAGTGTACAGTATATGGATCAAACACTGAGAGAAGGGCTGCGTAGAAAATTGCCGGCAGCAGCATTGGTACTTATGGCCCAAGAGCTGAGTGAACTCCCGGTTTCCGTTATGGATATTCCTTTTGCACAGCTACAAGAAACAAGTAAAAATTTGAGCGCTTATCAGCAGTCATTACGGGTGCAAATAAAAGCTTCCCCAGAGGAAGCAACGGCGGTTTGCCGCTGCGGTCTGTCAAAAGTGGCTATTACCTACGAACACCGGGCGGGGGAGTCGCTGCCGATAGGGCTTCAGGATGCGATTAACAAAGCACTGCAGCTCAAGCTGAAAGTGTCGCTTAATCTAAAAAATGCCTCAGCCTTATCAGTAGAAGAAATCATAGATTTGTTAATAAAACTCGAAGGTTCCCCGCTGGATTCGCTGCTGTATAGTGACAGCGGCAGTCTGCTTGATCCATTTACAACCTATGCTGCTATCAGAGACTTAAAAAATCGGATTTCTATTCTGCTGGAGTTTCATGGCTGCAATCAGTATGGGCTGGCAACAGCCAATGCTTTAAGCGCAATTCAGGCGGGGGTGGAGCGGGTTGGAACAGCGGTAGCCGGGATAGGAATTCCTGGTCAGGCGGCATTTGAAGAAGTGCTGGTGTCTGCAAAATATTTGCTGCACCAGGATACCGAACTTGTCGACCAGCTGGCAGCTCGCTGTACTGCTATATTGTCCGCTATGGACGAAGCTGCTGCAGTAGATAAAGCTGTTATTGGGGATAATATTTTTGCCCATGAATCAGGGCTGCACGTATTCGGCATTCAAAAGAATCCGCAGATATATGAACCCTTCCCGCCTGAGGCAGTAGGCTTGGACCGCTATCTAATAGTGGGTAAGCATTCAGGGACAACTTCCCTGCAAATCGTACTAGCAGAAAAAGGAATACAGGTGAGCTCAGCCGCCTTGCAGGGAATGCTGACAAAAATTCGCCAGGCCGTACTCGTCTGGAAGAGGCCGCTGCGCTCAACGGAAGTACTGGAATTGTGTGCGGTAAAGTACTATGAATAGCGGCAGCAGGCAGCTGCACCTGGTGGATACGACGCTGCGTGATGGCGAGCAGGCGGCAGGTGTCGTTTTTTCCGCCGAAGAAAAGCTGGAGATTGCCAGGGCCCTTGACCGTGCAGGGGTCGGACGAATTGAAGCAGGTACACCGGCTATGGGGACAGAGGAGCAGGAAGTCTTGCGCAGTATGTTAGCCCTGCCGCTGAGGGCAACACTTACAGCGTGGAACCGGGCAGTGGCGGACGACATTCATGCTTCGGCGGCGTGCGGGTTTTCTGTTTTGCATATTTCGGTCCCTGTATCGGACCTGCACATTGTTCATAAGATGAACAGATCCCGCGATTGGGTGCTCAATCAGCTTAAGCAGGCGCTGGATATCGCCCGTGGCTATGGCTGCGGCATATCGGTGGGAGCAGAAGATGCTTCCCGGGCCGATGATGAATTTTTTCTGACTGTTGCCGATCTGGCGGGGAACATGGGCGCACAATATATCCGCTATGCCGACACGGTAGGCTGTATGGAACCGCTTGAACTGCACAAAAAGCTGAGGATTTTGGTGAAAAGCAGTCCTTTGCCGATCGAGTTTCATGGTCATAATGATTTTGGGCTGGCTGTTGCTAATACGCTTGCCGCGGTGAATGCCGGTGTTTCGCTGGTCAGCACTACTGTTTTGGGACTGGGAGAGCGAGCCGGTAATGCAGATATGGCAATGGTGGTTCCGGCAGTGGAGCGGTTCGGGAGTGTCCGGACAGGCATTTGCAAGGAACAATTACCTGCTTTGCAGGAGCTGGTAACCAGAGCAAGTAATCGTCCGTCGTTTAGAAAACAGAAATGGTGATAAAGAGTCGTACAAAGGGGTACGGCTTTTTTCGTTTTATACGCGTTATATATATAATTGCTGAAAAACGTATATCAATTAGTTATTTGATCGTATACACTTATTCTTGCTCCTTGGCTGAAAGCAGTAAGTGCGATATAATAAATAATCAGACTGGTAAAGGAATATCTTCTGCAATCAGGCCAAAAGGAGGGACGCTATGAATGGAAAGCAATATAACTGGCTGGTAAGTGCAATTGCTATTGTAGCAACATTGGCACTTTTAGCCGGGGGACAAATGGTATGGCAGCGTTTTGCCGTCGCCCAGCCGCTTGATAAACTGTTTCAAGGCGTTGATGGAGTGGCCAAGGCTAGCTGGGAAGAAGGAAAAAAGGATGACGTTGTCCAAATATATATATCATTAGAAAATGTTAATAACCTGCAAAAAACGTATAGTGCCATTAATGATGGCGCCAAACGCATTCTAGGAACCAAACCTTTTAAAATTACGATTGAAGATAAGCGCACTCCTGAGTTGGAGCAGTTTTATTATAATGTGCATTATCACATCCAGGAAGCTGTAGTGACCGGAAACTTTGCCGTAATGGCTGAGCGCGTGCAAAAGCAGGCAGCTGAGGCCGGTGTGACAGCTAAAATCATCGTAGAAGCCAAGGTTGTCTATTTGCAGTTGGCTAAAGACGACGGTCAAATGTATGTGGTAGTGCCGCGCTAGAAGCGGAGGTTGAACTATGAATCGCATAGAAATTGGTGTAGGTGTGGCGATTGGTGCGGTTATCTTTTTTATCTGGCAAGGCGTTAATGTCATGCCGTTGTTCTTCCTGGCCGCACTGGTAGGTACGATGTATTATATGGTGAATGTCCGCGGCGGTAAGTCCTTTGCTGTGATTGGTGGCAGCAAGAGTGACGAAAAAATGATCAGCTTTGATGACATCGGTGGTCAGGATGTAGCGAAAAAAGAACTGTGCGAAGCCCTTGAGTTTATCAGGGATGTGGAAAAAATCAAAAGTCTTGGCATCAGACCGTTAAAAGGGCTGCTGCTCAACGGCCCTCCAGGGACCGGTAAAACACTGCTGGCAAAAGCAGCCGCTCAATATATTGACTCTGCCTTCGTTGCTGCCAGTGGCTCCGAGTTTGTGGAAATGTATGTTGGTGTCGGTGCTCAGCGGGTACGGCAGCTATTTAAGCAAGCCCGTGATCTGGCTAAACGCAAAGGCAAGGAAAGCGCAGTCGTCTTCATTGATGAAGTGGAAGTGCTGTGCGGCAAGCGTGGTCAGGGAGCTAATAACTTAGAATACGATCAGACGTTAAATGAGCTGCTTGTGCAAATGGATGGCCTCTCAAATGAAGATGATGTGCGGATTTTAGTAATTGGCGCTACTAACCGCCTGGATATTCTTGATCCGGCGATTATCCGCCCAGGCCGTTTTGACCGGCAGGTGAAGGTGGATCTGCCTGATAAAAAAGGCCGTTTGGCTATTCTTGAACTGCATACCAGAAATAAACCATTGGCAGAGGGTGTCACATTAGATGAATTTGCCGCTGACACCTTTGGCTTTTCCGGAGCTCATTTAGAAAGTGTGGCAAATGAAGCAGCCATTATGGCCCTTCGTGAAAACGCTGAAA
This sequence comes from Anaerospora sp., assembly GCF_032013335.1. NCBI lineage: Bacteria > Bacillati > Bacillota > Negativicutes > Selenomonadales > Sporomusaceae > Anaerospora > Anaerospora sp. Next base: position 314,056 of record NZ_DALZUO010000001.1, read on the forward strand.
AAATCAGCAGCAAGCATCTAAAAAGTGCAGTTGAGAAAGTAATAATGGGTGAAAAGCTTGACCGGCTGCCTAATCAGGCCGAAAAGTACCGGATTGCCGTTCATGAAGCTGGGCATGCCATTGTCAGCGAGTTCGTGAATGCCGGATCTGTTGCCTCGGTCAATGTGGCTTCACGGGGTAATGCACTTGGCTATGTCCGGCAGACGCAGCAGGATGATATGTACCTCTATACGGTTGATTATATTCGCGGCCGGATTGGCGTTGCTCTAGCCGGTGCGGTGGCGGAAGAATTAATCTTCGGCAATCGCAGTACCGGAGCGGGCAATGACTTTAAGCAAGCTACGGATATGGCCAAGCAGATTATATTCGGGGGCATGTCTGAGCTGGGCATTGTATCACCTGATGATGTACCGAAAGCCCTGCTCCATACTACCATTACCAGCATCCTGCAGGATGTGGAAGCCGGAGTAACCGGTATCGTTACCGATCAGCGGTCTAAGCTGGAAGCGGTAGTAGCCATTCTCCTGGAGCAGGAAAGCATTACCGGAAACGATTTTAGAGCAGTATTGACCGGTGAAAAACTGGATGAATGCGCATAACCTTATAACAGCTTTCTTGCCCGCAATAGGCGGCAGAAAGTATAGTAGAACGTAGTGGACCACCCTGCTTGTGACAGCAGGGTGGTTTTTATTGTCCGCTCAGGCTGCTGGTTAGTCTTAGGGTCGGATAGATACATCGCTAATAAGCCCTGTATGATCGTCTGGTGAAAGTGTGGTTCCGGCAGCAGGCGGGCCTGCTGCCGCGCCTGGTCAATAAAGTAAGCTAAGCGCTCGGTCGTTTGTGTGGAATTGCGATAATAAGCGACAAAGTTTAAATCGCCCTGCGCCCGGTCTTCGGCGGCATCAATAAAATAGTCGAGTAAAATATGAAGGCCGGTGATAAAGGGGAAATAGGTGGTGGAAACGGTGCGGGCCGTTTCGGCACTCGTGCGGGGACTGCCTGCGGCGGCACAAAGCATGAATAAACCCAGCGTAGAGCCGGTAGCCGCAGCGAATTCCCACGGAGATAAGCCGGGGTAGTTAGGCAGATGTACGGAAATCCAGCTTAGCATTTTTTCTTCCCGTTTATCAGGAGCCAGATGCTTATAGGTTTGCAGCTGACTATATAATGCGGCAAGCTCCAAGGCCGCTGGCTTCACCGCTGCATAGCCGGGAAGCCGCGCTAGTTCGCGGCGGCAGGCTTGGACCAGCGTTAGCAAATAAGCACCATCGCTTCGCAGCGGATAGAACTGGTAGTAATCATGAAGAACTCCTTGCGGCTCCAGTGCATCTGTCATAGCGAGATGAAGCTGGCGGAAAGCTATTTCGTCATACACCGTCAAACGGTCACAAAGATTGTCAAGATAATCGCTGATGGTCTGCAGTGCAACGATCAGCCGGATCAGTGTGTCTCTATCGGCACCGGGGTAAAGACTGTATATGCAGCCTCCCTGGCAGTGGAATTTTTTGTCGCGGATGCTGGACAGGGCCTGGGAAGCTAATATTTCATCCGGAATCTGACTGGCAAGACAGCGCCACTGGTCAAGCTCGCGGCTTACTAACGGAAAAACGCGGGTGACGAATTGAATAACCAAAATGACTCCCCCTTTCCATAGGGCGTGTTCTGCAAAAAATTACCTTGTCTGGCACAAAAATCACTCGCCATTGACCATTCCGCTAGTTTGAAGACACACCCTAGTATACCCAGTTTAGTGCTAACAAACAGGAGTCGAAGGTAATAAGCAGGAGTTTGGAGGGCCATGCCTAATGTTAGAACAATATTGCAATCACCTGAAGAAAGTAAGTGATGAAGGCAAATGGAAGAATTGATAATTAAACCGGCGGCTGCTGAAGAAAGTGAGCAGATCGCGGCAATGATTGGAAAAGTCTTTGTAGAGTATAATGCTGCCAGTATGCTTCCTGAGGGGCGGGCTAAATTTCTGGAGTTTATTCGGCCTGCAAATATAAGGATGCGTTTGACGGCAGGGGCGTGTATGTTTGTTGCTTATCATGGCGGTCAGGTAGTCGGCGTAATAGAAGTTCGCATTTACAGTCACATCGCCTTGTTGTTTACAGCCCGCCATTATCAGCGGCGGGGAATTGCTAAGAAGCTGCTGCGGGCGGCAATAGCACGCTGTCTGGAAAAGCGGCCGCAGTTAAAAGCAATTACGGTAAACTCTTCAGCATATGCCGTTCCTGTATACGAACAACTTGGCTTTATTATCCGTAATAAGGAGCAAATGCAGCAGGGGGTTCGCTATTTACCGATGGTGTTACTGCTGCCGCAGCAATAGTCCGCAGAAAATCTTACATGTAAATTTGGTCAGATAAAAAGCATTTTTTTTCATTCCTTGGACAAATTGAAAACAAGCGTTACTTTTTTAAAAAATAAGCGTTTATGTAATGTAAATAACTTTTGGAAACTGGAAGGGCAGGTGGGGCATGATCAACGAGCAGCAAGTCATTACAAAAGCGCAGAACGGCGATCGCGATTCATTAAATGCGCTGGTAAGCTGTTATTGGCAGCCCATCTACCGGTTGGTATTGTATAAAATGGGCAACACCGAGGATGCACAAGAGCTTACACAGGAAACTTTTCTTAAGGCATTCCGGTCGTTATCACGGTATGAGATTAAAGATGTACCCTTCAAAACCTACTTAGGACGAATTGCACTCAACTTAGTCACCGACTACTGGCGCAAAAAAGGCAGAACACCGCCGGTAATTGATATTGCAGAGTATCAAATGCCCATTGTTGATACCGGCATTCGTCCTGAAGAAGCTGCGTTGGATCATGAACGGCAAGCAGAGATATCCCGGTTGGTTCGCCTGCTGCCTGATGATCAGCGCCGGGCCGTCGAATTAAGAATCATTGCAGGAGTATCGGTAAAAGAAGCAGCAGACATGATGGGGAAAACAGAGGCAGCGCTCAAGATGCTGCAGCAGCGGGCATTGAAGAGCCTGCGCCGCATGTGCCAAGATCAAGGTTTCGTACAGTAAGGAGGTGGAACGAATGACTACAATGAAAGCAGACAAACAAGCGGAAGAATTGTCTCAATTAATTGATGCAATGCATCGTAATGAATCAATCCATAACGAGGATCAGGAAGCCCGGGAACTGGCTCATTTTGCCGCAGTTGTAAGACATAAAATGGGCAATGAGCACCCGCCGGCTGACTTAGTGGCCCAAACAGTAGATAAACTGCTTACTGACAGCGGCAAGCGTGGCAGTGGTGTGCGCCGCTGGCTGCAAATGGCAGCGGCAGGTGTGGCTGCAGCTGCATTTCTGCTGGTAGCGCAGATGAATCCCGATCGACTGCCCGGTCAGACACAGGATAAACAATTAGCCCAAAGCCCCAGCGTTCCATCTGTTATTGACAAGCAGGCGCCTCTGGTTCCGCCAATGGTAGTGACGCCGCTGCCCGAAACACCTGCTGCCCAGCCTGCTGCGCCCCAGGCAGTGGAAAAAAGCCAGCCGGTGGCCGAGCCGAAACCGGAGCGTTCGCCTGTAGTGCAAGAGGCTCCCGTTGTCGCCAGTAAAACAGAAAAACCTGAGGTACCGGTAAAAGCAGCTAAACAGACAGAGCAGAAAGTAGCAGCGTTAATGCTGCCTGGACGAAAAGCCGACGTTACCGTTGAAGAGCAAGGCAGCTCTCGGCAGGTCTATGGCGCCGGTACAAGAGATGAGATTATTATCACGCAAAAAGAGCAGCCGGCCCAGTATAGCATAGCAATGCGCAAGGCGGCAGCTCCGGTTGAAGAGCCTTCGGCAGAAGGCATTAATAAAGTGACTATGGACGTAGGCAGCAAACAGGTTACCGTGGAAGGACGCAAGTCAGAAGCGGAATTGCGCCAGATTGGTCAGTCTTTAGCGGAAGAGGACAAAGCGGAAGAAGCTTCCTCGAAACGGGAAGAGTCCAAAGCAAAAGCCGAAGATAAAAAAGAAGAGAGTACAAAAGAAAACAAAACGGATCACTCACAAGAATAAACAAAAAGGTCTGCCTTGGGGCAGGCCTTTTTTTCCTGTAGACAAACGTGCCTGGAAGGAGATTGCCACGTCGTTTTACTCCTCGCAATGACAGTAGAGCCAAGTGTCATCGCGAGCGCAGCGTGGCGATCTCCCGCAGGCCTGAATGCGTAGTTCTTGGCACTTTAGTGCCTTAGTACTTCGTGCGGGTACGACGCACCTAGGGCTTTATCATGGCCTGTTAACTTGACCATGCTTTGACGCTGTTGCTATAATGAGGTAACTCAAAAGGTCGGCTTATGCCGCAAATTGCGTAGGAGATGAGCAAATGGCTACAGTAGAAATGGGTTATGGTAAAGGCACAATTCAAGTAGAAGTGCCTGATAATAAAATACTTCACATCATCGAAGGAAAACAGACTGAGCCGGTTCAGGATGTGCGGGCTGCCGTTCGGGAGGCACTGGCGAACCCTATTGGTACACTGCCACTCAATCAAACCGTTCAGTCCGGAGATAAAGTCGTGATCGTTGCCAGTGATATTACACGGGCATGGATACGGCATGATTTATTTCTGCCGGTTCTTTTGGATGAACTAAATAGTGCCGGTATTCCGGACAGTGATATCTCGCTTGTTGTCGCGCTGGGAGCTCACCGTTACCATACGGAGGCAGAAAACAGTGCTGTCTATGGCAGTGAAGTGGTTAATCGCATTCGCATCCTGCAAAGCTGTGCAATGACGACCGAAGATTTCGTGTATCTTGGCACAACCAGCCGGGGTGTTCGCTGCGAATTGAATAAACATGTTGTCAATGCCGATAAAGTGATCCTGACTGGCGGAATTGTTTATCATTTGATGGCTGGCTTCGGCGGCGGGCGTAAGGCAATCATGCCTGGCGTGGCCGGATATGCCACCATCCAGGGAAACCATACATTTTGTCTTGATGAGGAAGTGGGCAAAGGGACGAGTTCGGCCTGCGCCAGCGGCAAACTGGAAGGCAACAATATGCACGAGGACCAGTTGGAAATGGCTAAGATGCTGAATCCGGCATTTTTATTAAATGTCGTGCTTACCGCAGAGGGTGAATTTGCCCGGTTTGTAGCCGGTCACTGGCACGAAGCCTGGCTGTCGGGCTGTGAGACAGTAAGTGAGATCTTTGGTGTACCTATCCAGGAGAAAGCGGATATTGTAATTGCTACAGCAGGCGGCTATCCTAAAGATATCAATTTTTATCAGGGTACAAAGGCACAGGATAATGCTGCGATGGCCTGTAAGGAAGATGGCGTGGTAATTTTGATGCTGGAATGCAGTGACATTAGTGAGCCTCCTGATTTTATGGGCTGGTTTGCCTACGAATCGCTCTATGACCGTGAAATAGAGCTGCGCAAGGCGTTTACCGTACCTGGCTTTGTCTCGCTCCAATTAGGCGAGCAGATTCAGCGGCGGCCTCATATTGTCATTACCCTGCCTGAGAATAAGGAAATCATTGAAAAAACCGGTATGTATGCAGCAGCTACAATTGAAGAGGCTATGCAGTTAGCGGAAGAAAAACTGGGGCGGTCTGATTACCGGGTGACATTGATGCCTCATGCTGCCAATACTGTTCCGCTGCTGACAAAATAGCGAACATAAAATTCGGCTGATCAGGAAAAGTTAAGACTATCTATTTTTCTTAGGAGAGATGAAATGAGAAAAGCGATAGTTCTTGTTCTGATGCTCGCGCTGCTAGCTGGCTGTGGATTTAGCAAACCGGCCCCGAAATATCCGGTTGATTCCGCTCCAAAGGCTGAAACAAAAGGCAGTCAGCCTGCAGTGCCGGGGCCTGCAGAGAATGAGATATCCGGTCCGTTAGTCGATAAGCTGCATAGCAGTGCCAAACAATTTGACGGAAAAGCCGGGATCTATGCTAAAAACCTGCAGACCGGTCAAACGGTGAGCTATAACGAGAATGAGGTATTTCCCACGGCCTCCACCCATAAGCTGGTTGTTTCTTTAGCGGTGTATAAGTACATGTATGCTGAGGCATCAAAGGAGAAGAAAAAGCAATATGACCAGCACATCAAGGATATGCTGGTGGTAAGTGATAATCCGGCCTTCTACACGCTGCTAAAGGAAATTGAAGCGGAAAAGCCGGCAGCACTGACCCAGGTGCTGACGGATTTAGGCTTAGTAAAAACGCGCATTCACAGCGAAGAGGCCTTTGAACAGTATAAGTATCATAGTGTTACGACTCCCCGGGAAATGGCTATTGTTTTTGAGCGTATTTACCGGGAAGACTATGTGGCAAAAGAGTTTTCTACCATTTTGAAAGAAGAACTGGCGCACACGATTTACCGCGAGGAAATTCCCCGGTTTATGAACCATAGCAGGGTGCTGAATAAAGTGGGCGCTTTGCCGGGAGTCTTATGTGATGTAGGGCTTGTCGATGATGGGCGCGATCAGATTCTGATCAGTGCTTATACAACCTCGGATCGCTCGGAAGACTATGCCAGTAATTTCTTAGCCGAAATATCAGCGCAAGCCTATAATGCCCTCCGAAAAAAGCAGTAAAGTAAATGATTGAAATAAACTTAATATCTATAGAAAAACAAACAATTGTACGGCAGGAATTTACTTTTCTTAGCCGTATTTTTCTTTTCATAGAGAAGTGAAAATTTGAATGGAGTAGGTGTGACATGAACAACTTATTTCAAGTGGCCATTCACTATGATAATGATAATGGTTTTATTGAGTATGACTGTGCCAGTAAAACCATTAAAGTGCAGCTCGAAGATGCGGCAAAGCGACAGGAAGTAGAAGCATACTTATCCACAACACAGGTGATACGTGCCGCACAGCATACCCTTGTGGATTTTATGGAATGGCAGGCAAAACCAAATGAAGATGTAAGAACACTGCAGCTTGCTCTTGCCCGTTTGTGGGTAACTACCGGAGTTCATGTCGATTGGAGTCGGCCGGTAGCATAGCAGCTGATTCTAGTGATGTAATCGTAGTTATCCACATATTCAAGGTGAATTTCCGGATAAAACCACCGACTTATCCACAAAGTTATTAACAATATACCTACAATTGTGGATAAGAGCCGAACAAAAACACGAAAGTTTGGTAAAAAACGTAGTTTTAGGCACGAACAATTATCAACAGTTTGTGGATAACGTGTTGATAAGGTAATCGATCCTTGTGGATTACCTCTGGAAAGAATAGAAAAAGCAGGTAAAAGAAGTAAATTTCTAGTAGAAATTTGGTAAAATATGTGAAAAAGAGGCAGCCTTTTATGGGCTGCCTCTTTTTGCTCGTTATTTCGCTATGGAATTCGTTACCTGTGAGTCTTCTTTTGTGGATAACCGTAGAACAAGTTTTGTCAGCTCTGTTGCCAAAAACGGTAAAGGGGACAGGGCAAGGAGGAACAGCCACTCATTGAGACCGGGTTCAATAGTTTTGAATATCACATGCAGTGGACCGTACACCGAAAGCAGCAGCAGGAACAGCGACAAGGCCGCTCCGGCATTCAAGTACTTGTTGCTGAAAAATCCCAGCTGGAAAACGGAATAATGCTCAGAGCGGGCAGCAAAGGCGCAAATTACCTGTGTGGTAATGAGTGTGATGAAGGCGAAAGTCCGGGCGACTCCGAGATCTCCCTCATAAGCGTAAAGACCGTATTTAAAGGCGCCCAGTACTGTTACTGCCATGGCCAGACTCTGAATGCCAATCATAACTTGCAATTTCCAGGTTAAGAGAGGCTCTGCCGGATTACGGGGTTTGAGCTTCATGACATTTGGTTCTTTCTTTTCTACTCCCAAGGCCAGTGCGGGGAAAGCATCTGTTACAAGATTGATCCATAACAATTGAATCGGCAGCAGCGGAATAGGCCAGCCCAGCAGAATCGCAAAGAGAATAACCAGAATTTCGGAAGCATTGCAGGATAACAGGAAGTAAACAAATTTGCGGATGTTCGCATAGATGACCCGGCCTTCTTCAACAGCGGAAACAATGGTGGCAAAGTTATCATCGGCTACAACCATATCGGCCGTTTCCTTCGTAACGTCAGTGCCTGTAATGCCCATAGCCACACCGATATCCGCTTTCTTCAGCGCTGGGGCATCATTGACGCCATCGCCGGTCATAGCAACGATCTGTCCATTGCTGCGCAGGGCATCAATGATCGCCATCTTGTGCTCCGGTGAGACGCGGGCAAACACGCTGGCAGTCTGTACAAGCTGCTGCAGCTCGGCCGGAGACAGGGTATCGAGCTGACTGCCGGTAATCGCCAGGCTGCTTTGGCTGGCAATACCGAGATCTTTGGCGATTGCCAAGGCCGTATCGGGATGATCGCCAGTAATCATAATAGGACGAATCCCGGCTGAGCGGCAAACGGCAACTGCATCACGTACTTCCAGTCGGGGAGGATCAATCATGCCCAGCAGCCCGATGAAGATGAGCTGTTCTTCAACCTCAGCGGCGTTTGGTGCGTCGGGAATACTGTCCCAGGCACGATAGGCTACTGCCAGCACACGCAGGGCATGAGAGGCCATTTCCTGGTTGGCGACGGCAATGCTGTTCCGCTCCTGAGGTGTTAAGGGATGGATAGAACCGTTGACAGCAATATGGGTGCAGCGGCTTAGCAATATATCAGGTGCACCTTTGGTGAAAGCAAGGTCTCTACCTTCCATATGGTGAAAGGTGGTCATCATCTTCCTGGTCGAGTCAAACGGCAGCTCCTGAATACGGGGATAATCAGCAGTCAGCTTACTTTGGATATAGCCGCCTTTAGCGGCTGCAACCACCAGAGCGCCTTCGGTAGGATCACCGACAATATGCCAGGCTCCCGTATCGGAAGCTTGTTTTAACTGTGCGTCATTGCACAGGGAGGACCCTTTCAGGAGAAAAGCAAGATCCTGCTCTTCCGATAAGTCGACAGTACTGCCGTCCCGGAAGAACTCTCCTTTCGGATCATACCCCTCGCCGCTTAAGTCAATCATTCTCTCTAACGTGAACGCTTTTACCACCGTCATCTGGTTCTGGGTAAGGGTACCTGTTTTATCCGAACAGATAACGGAAATGCTGCCCAGTGTCTCTACGGCGTGCAGTTTCTTCATGATGGAATTTTTCTTAGCCATACGCTGCATACCCAGTGCGAGTACAATGGTAACAACAGTTGGCAAGCCCTCGGGGATGGCGGCAACTGCCAGACTGATAGACGTCATAAGCATGAGCTGTACTTCGGCCATTTCCAGGACGCCGTCGCTGTAGCCGCTGTATACTCCCAGGCCAAAGACCAGAGCACAGACGAATAAGCAGAGTACACCAAGCATTTTGCCGAATTCGGCCAGCTTCTTCTGTAATGGAGAGCTATCCTCTTCCACTGACTGAAGCATCTCGGCAATTTTACCAATTTCCGTTTGCATGCCGGTACCGACAACAATTCCTTTGCCCCGGCCATAAGTGACAACGGTACTCATAAAACCCATATTGTGGCGATCGGCCAGTGAAGCCGTACTGCCAACCGGATCGGTACTCTTTTCTACAGGCACTGATTCACCGGTTAGGGAAGCCTCCTGGACCTTCACATTATGGGATTCGATAAAACGCAAATCACCTGGAATGTAATCCCCTGCTTCTAACAGTACGACATCTCCCGGTACGAGAAGCTTGGAGGGGATGATGGTAATCTCTCCATCACGAAGGACCTTAGAGTTAGGTGCCGTCATTTCCTTAAGGGCCGCAAGCGCTTTTTCCGCTTTTGCCTCCTGGAAAACGCCAAGCAGCGCATTTAACAGCACGATGGCGATGATCACGATAGAATCGGTTACTTCTCCGACTAAAACGGAGATTAAGCTGGCGGCAATCAGGATCAACACCAGAAAATCCTTAAACTGATTCACGAATTTTTGCCACAGCGTTTCCCGCGGCTTTTCTTTCAATTCATTGAAGCCGTGAACGGCAAGTTGTTTATCTGCCTCCAGCGAAGTTAAGCCTGCGCTTGCATTTGAACTGAGCAGGCGCTCAACCTCTCCGGCGGCTAATTCATGCCAGTGTTTTTTCATATGATCCCTCCTATAAGCGATCAAATCCTCTATCTTCGAGTGAAATTCCTTAGAAAGGGAGACTGCCTTTTGTCTTGCTTAGCATGCGAAAGGCGCGAAAAGAATAGAGCAAGACAATAAATGGGGCAATAGACGGAAGAAGACTTAACCCTCCCGCTAGGACTCCCCCGAAAAGCTCCAGGATGTTACCCGTTTTATTTTTCAAAAACATGCCCATCGTAACGGCAGCGTAGGCCCAGAGATACCGACCCCATCGAACGATTTCCTCGGGTCGTTCCATGTTACGGTAGTCTGGGACGACGGCCGCAATGATTGACGCTAAAACTGAAATGGCGATGCAAAGCAGCCCGACATAACCTGTTATTCGCGCCCAGTCCAAGTTTATCACCCCTGCTTACTTTTTGTTCATAACAGAAAAAAGCTCGAACATTATGGACATCCGGTAAAAGGTTCATTAGATTCACCCTTTCTCTCATTTATTTATATATAAAAAGACCTTGCCCTTTTATAAAAAAGGCAAGGTCTTACCAACAACTCATGAGGCTGCCAGCACAGCCGGGGTTTTAATCCGAACTTGACGACTATGCTGTAAAGGTTACTCCCCTTGGAGCAATATGCACTTGTAATTTCATTATATCGACAGCAATACTAAAAGTCAATTGCAGCCATGTCCGGGATTTTTATTCAGATAAAGCCGGAATTTACAAGGAATGAAAGGCATTCGGGCTTGAAAAAGACACCTATAAAAAATGTATATTTTTTATGGACTAAAGGTAAAGGGCAGCATTGCTTATGAATGCAGCAATGCTCTATATGGTATGATAAAAAGATAAAAGCTTAAGCTGCGCAGATAAGGAGGGGATAAATGTGAGATGGACAATTGGAGAAGTTGCAGAGTTGTTCGATATATCAACTGATACCCTGCGGTACTATGAGAAGTCCGGACTGCTTGCAGCACATAAAAACAGCACGAATGGCTACCGGTACTATTCCTATAATGAACTTGTGCTGCTGATAGATATCTTATTCTTTCGCAATATGGAAGTGCCTGTCGCGGATATCCGGCAAGTGGTGACGCAAATGGATATTGGCGAGATTAAAAATATGCTGTATGAAAATGAGCGAGTCGTTGAAGCGCGAATTCGTGTATTAATAGAACTAAGGAAGCTAATTGCGCAGGTCGCTGCCCAATATAAACTCTGTGAAGAGCGCTTAGGCGTGCTGTCAATTGTCTCTGCACCTTCTTTTAAATATAAACTATTAGGTATGCAGCCCGATGATCTGATAGGAATGATACGAAAGTATAAAAAAACGGACTGGAGTTGGATGAATAACATCCGCTATACGTTACTGATACCTGGTGAAGAGCTTGTGCAGCAACCGAACTTTCTTTCTGTAGAGACGGGCATCAGTCTGGATGAAGAGCACTTATGCCTCTTGGATGAAGAAGAGCAGCAAGAATTAACCTCCCTTCCGGAAAGGGACTATCTTTATACCATTGTAGCCACGAATTATTTGGAACAAGAAAATACAGTGCTGACGAAGGCGCTGCACTATCTCCAGAAAAATGGCAGGCAGGTAGAGACCGCTTTGATTGGCCGATATATGGCAAGCTCTCATAAAGATGGTCTTGATTATTACGAAATATGGATTGGATTGAAATAATCCTTGACCTTAGAGTCGCTCCAAGGTTTATCATCTCTTAAGAGGTGATAAGCATGAAGGAGAATCGATTAGGTACGCAAAACATTACTACCCTGTTTTTTTCGTACAGTATTCCTGCCATCGCCGGTATGCTGTTCTTAGGAATAAATACGATCGTCGATGGTTTTTTGGTTGGCAATTATATTGGCGTCAATGCCCTGGCAAGTGTCAATATAGCAATGCCGTTTTTTAGCCTGATGATTGCCCTTGGTGTGATCATCGGCATTGGTACACAAAGCTTGATTGGCCGCAGCCTGGGAGAGGGTAATAAGAAAGCGGCGGATGATACCTTTACAACTGCGCTTGTTTTGATCACGGGAACGGCACTTTTGCTGGCAGCCATTGCCATAGGCTTTACGAAGGAGATAGCAGCCTTTCTGGGAGCAAGTGAACAATTGATGCCGCTTGTGACGAACTATATTACCTATACAGGCTTGTTTCTGCCGTTTTTGGGAATCATGTTTGTTTTGGATTATGTGCTGAAAGTACAGGGAAAACCGCTGTACTCCATGTTGGTATTAGTGATGGCGGTGGTCACCCATATGATATTTAACTATATCTTTGTTGTGCGCTGGTCGCTGGGCATCAAGGGAGCGGCCTTAGCTACCGGAGCGGGTTACGGAATTGCTTTTGTTATGGCTATACTGCCGTTTATTACAGGCAGGACCGTCTTGCAGCTAACAGGAGGGCGCTTTAGTCCAGTACTGGCACGCAGCATTTTTTATAACGGCATGTCGGAAGGGCTGGCAGAGGTTGGGACGGGTATTACCACCTTTTTATTTAACATTACGCTGATGCGCTATGCCGGTGAAATTGGCGTCGCTGCCTTTACAACCATTAGCTACCTACAGTTTATTGGCAACAATATGCTGCTGGGCTTAGCAGACGGTGTGGGTGCAATTATCAGCTACAACTATGGCAGCCGGAACATAGCACGGGTAAAAGCAGTGCTGCGGCTGGCCGGTCTTTCTGCCCTGATCGTGGGCATTAGCTTCTTTGGCGTAATACTGGTTTATTCCCGGGAAATCATAGCCTTGTTTCTTGATGCAAGTCACGGGCCGGTGCTTGCCTTTGCGGAAAACGGGGCAAAGCTGTATGCGTTTGCCTTTTTTGCCAATGGCCTTAACCTTGTAGCTGCCGGCTATTTTACCGCTATTTGCAGCCCTGTACAGGCAGTAGCGATTGCCTTGAGCAGAGGAATACTCTGGATTGGTCTCGGACTTGTCCTGCTCCCGAGAATCTGGGGGATAAGCGGAATTTGGCTGACGGTGCCGCTTGCGGAAATACTGACCTTACTATTGTCGGCAAAGTTGCTCTATCATCACTTTAGGCTGCCGCTGCCGGATAAGTAAAAAGCAACTATATTGGGCAATATTCTGCAAGACAGTTGATCAGTGGAAAGGTATAATGAAAAAACGTACTAAAGCGAGCCTAGCTAGACTGGACGATAGGAGTGGTCATATGGGGAATCAGGATTGGGTAAATATGTATAGGGACTCGCATCTTGATATCGAAACCTTACATGGCTATTTTGTCGGACAGGCATTCTCCAGGCATATGCACGACTACTATGTAATTGGCCTCATTCACAAGGGGCTGCAGACGTTTCGGTATCGCGGCAATACACGGTATGTAACACCACCGGGCGGCTTACTATTCCTAAATCCTGGAGAGGCTCATACCGGTGAAGCAGCTAACGAAGAAGGCTTTGAGTATTACGCATTCTACCCCCGGATAGCACAGGTGAGGGCAATCGTGTCGGATATTACGGGCAGAGACAACGAACTGCCCCTGTTTAATAATGTTCGGGTCGATGACGCCGCACTAGCCAATCAGATGCGCGAGCTGCACATTTCTTTACGGAATGATCGGGCTCCGTTGCAAAGTGAAAGCATGCTGTTTTGCCTGATAAGCAGTATGGTGAAACGATATGCGGACATCCGGTTAACAGAACTGCATTTCGGGAAAGAAAATAAAGCGATTGAAACAGCGAAAGCATATATGCAGGCGAATTTAGCCCAAAATATCACACTGACAGATTTAGCGAATGCAACCGGGTTTAGCCGCTATTACTTTCTGCGGCTATTCACCCATGTAATGGGAATGTCGCCCCATACCTATCTGGAAAGTGTCAGGCTGATGCAAGCAAAGGTGCTCATCAAACAGGGATTGGGTTTACGGGACATTGCCTATGCTACCGGTTTTAGTGATCAAAGTCACTTTACCAACCGCTTCAAGCAATACCTGGGGATTACACCGGGCCTATACGCAAAAGGTGTGCAATAAAAGTGGTAGACTGGGAGGATAAGTTGTGAAATTTGATACGAAGATTGCCGTCATTATACGGGAAGACTTACCGGTGTGGCAGAAGCTGAATGTGACGGCCTTTACCGTCAGCGGCATCGTTGCTGCTAATGAAGGACTAGTAGGGGAAAACTACGAAGACGCATCAGGCAACAGCTATTTACCGATGGTACGTCAACCCATGCTGATGTTCGCCGGCAGCGCTGAAGAAATTAGAAAGGCCTATAAGCGGGCCATGGAACGGAATGTCCTCATTGCCATTTTTACAGAAGAGCTGTTTTCTACTACCCATGATGAGGAAAACCGGGCTGCTGTTAAAATGGCAAGCAGTGATAACCTTAACCTAGTCGGTTTGGCGTTGCGAGAGGACAAAAAAATCGTTGATAAAATAACCAAGGGACTATCGCTGCATAGTTGATAGGGGAACGCTTGCTCCCTGCTATCAGACAACACCTTCCAATTGACATTGAGCTGCGGAAAATGGTATACTAATGAGCGTTATCTTTACTTTTGTCGCGGTTTTTGACAAGCTGACAAACAGTGAAGTGACATCGCTTATACCAGCTTGCGTCTGTAGCTCAGGTGGATAGAGCAGCGGTTTCCTAAACCGTTGGCCGGTGGTTCGAGTCCTCCCAGGCGCACCAAATAAATAAAGTAACGGCAAGGCTTCAGAATATCTGGGCCTTGCCGTTTTTGTGTTTGTGGGGGCGTTTTGGCAGTTTTGTATGCTATATGTATGCTACGGGAGTTGCTAGGGAGAGTAGAAGAAAGGACTGTATCTAGTTACTGTGATTAATATTGAAATTATGACTGAAAAATAAGTAGTAGAGCTTAAAATACGATACCTATTAAGTGCTCCTTTACGGTGATATTAAGATACATATGTAAAATTTGTATCCATAAAATGGTAGTATTCGTAAATTTGATATGTTAATATATTCGTAAATGCTATTAAAATGGGGGTGTGAGCTTGCAAAACCGGCTTATACATATCTTATTGCCATGTCTATTGCAAGGACCGCTATTTTTCATATTTCATCCAGTGAGATTAGGAAGCCTGCCGACCTGAATTAGATTACATATCGCCGCAAATTCGTAGATTTTAGCATTTGGAAAAACAGAGGAGGGCTTTGTGTTGGTTGGAAAAATAAATGTTTATATTATCATGATAGGAATAGTATTTCTAATGTTTTCCGCTAGTTCGTGGGCATCGGCGGAAGATGGCGCGCTTGATGCAGATCGATGGCTGCAAGAAGGATTTCGACAACAGCAAAACAATAATATTGAAAATGCGATTAAGGCTTACAGCCGGGCGATCGAACTTCGAAATAACTATTTGGAGGCCCTTTTTGCGCGTGGGTATTGCTATAGCATAACAAAAACAACGGATTTAGCGATTGCTGATTTCTCACGAGTAATTGCTATTAATCCGAATATTCCTATCGCATATTATTTGCGGGGACTTTGTTATGGCATTAAAGCAGTAGCAGAAAATAATTCGATGTATTACTATTCGGAAGTCGATGATCAGAGTAAAGTAATTCAACTTGATCCCCGGTATGCTGACGCCTATTATGAACGGGGACTAGCTTATGTATGCCTTCACAATTACGATTCAGCGATAAAGGACTACGATGTTTACACCACTCTAAAGCCAGATGATGTAAGAGGATTTTACAACCGGGCAATGAGCTATCAAAGCAAAGGAAAGATAGATTTGGCTCTTAAAGATTATGCAATGGCCATCAAAGTCAATCCAGCCGATGAGCGTATCTATTATAACCGAGGAGTACTTTATTATGAGAAAGGAAAAAATGAATTGGCAATTCAGGACTTTTCAACGGCAATTAGCATAAAAGACGATGTTGCCGCAAACTATTATATGCGGGGTATTATATATTTTGCAATGAAGAAGTACGACTTAGCGTTGAAAGATCTTGATAAGTCGATAGCTCTTAAGCATATAAAAGGGTACTTTGGGAAAGCTCTTGTTTGCGAAAAATTGGGCCAGTATGACAAAGAGATAGAATTATTAACACTATTTCTCGAATATAACAGCCCGTATAATGTCTCGGAGAATATGATGGCTCAAGATTATTTGAATAAAGCACAGAGAATGTATAGAAAAGCTAAGTAACCCCTAATAAACCGTTGGCCGGTGGTTCGAGTCCTCCCAGGCGCACCAAAGTGAATAGAGTAACGGCAAGGCTTCAGAGATTCTGAGCCTTGCCGTTTTTGTGTTGCTGGAATTGAAACTACACCTTCCTCCAAAGCAGCATATTTTGCTCGAAGGTGACATTGAGTCGGCCGGTATCCTTTAACCACGCAAGGTAGGAACGGACGGTACTGCCTACAAGAACATATTGTGCAAAGTCCATTGTAAGGTCATAGGATGTAAATATTTTTTGCAGTAGTACCTCAAAGCAGAGAGGCTCATCGCAAAAAGTAATGATTTTGTCTGCAATCTCCTGCACTTTGTCAATGTTATACTGTGCAAGCGGAGCGATATTTTCCGTAGCTTCTGCATGGGCTGGAACAAATATTTTAGCTGTCAGGGATTTTACCATCTCAAGTGTGTTCAGGTAAGCGGCAACATCATAGATGAAGCTGATCTGGTATTTATCGAGAATCTGTTTGCTGAACAGACAGTCAGCCAGAAAAACGACATCATCCGGTGTTCTAAAGCCTGCCATATCAAAAAAATGCCCTGGCAATGAAATGATTTCAAAGCCTTTTGGTAAAACATCTTTTGTCAAACATATAGCGTCGCTTTCCTGGGCCATGAGAAACTTATGTCGTAAATCTTGCGGCGGAAATGCACCATAAAGAAAAGACGGCTCTAAAAGAGGGTGTCTTGTAAATTCGCACTCGATACCCGGTGCATAGATTTTGCATCCCGTCTGCCCCTGCAAATACCGGTTGCCGCCGATATGGTCGGCATTGGAATGGGTATTGTAAATGGCGGTCAAGCGCCATTTATGAGCATCCAAAATTTGACGCACCTTGCGCCCTGAGTCTTTATCATTGCCGCTGTCGATTAAACAAACATCGGTATCGCTTAATTTGACAAGTCCGATTTTTGAGGGGGTTTGAATATAGTAACTTTGTTCTGCCACTTGTATTAATTCGTACATTCCCTTTTCCTCCTTTAACGATTGGGATAAAATATCGTGTTATAAATTGAGCAAGCACCTTCAAATAAATTGTTATAAGAATGTGGGACGTCCGCATAAAAGCGAATGGCTTGCTTCTCATTTACAATTATCTCTACTCCATTCAAAATAAGTTGCAGTTTTCCAGTGATTACGAAAACATGTTCTTCCACACCATCATCATGTTTTCCCGATTGATGAAAACAGCCGGGAGCAAATTCAATAAAAAAAGTTTCGACATTGCGAAGAGGGTCATAAGTAAATAACGGATAAGCTCGCATTTTTCCATCATATTCTGAAATAACGTCTATTTCATCAATAGTAACGATGCTGTATTCCACTTGCCTGTCCTCCAAAAAAGAGGAAAGCGGGGTTTTCAAGCCGGTTGCGATTTTCCAAAGTGTCGTAATTGTGGGAATAGAATGCCCCCGTTCTATTTGTCCCAGCATAGGCTTACTAACGTCCGTAAGACGAGCGACTTCATCCAGACTTAAATTTTTCCTTGTTCGGATTTCTTTTAATTTTTCTCCGATTGTTGAAACTGTAGAAAGCATAGGCACACCCTTTCTCTTAGGACAATATAGCACTCTTTAAGTGTATTATAACATACGATCATAAAAACCGCAGCGGCACTCCGCGGCAACAGATCCTCCCAGTCGCACCAAATTGATAGTGTAACGGGAAGGCTTCAGTGAGTTGAAGCCTTCCCGTTTTTGTTTGCGCATGACTTTTTTTATATTAAACCTTGATCATTAGAGTTATGTTGATCGTAGCTCGGGTAGTACCTAACAGAAAAGAAATGACATTCGTCGGAGTCCGTAAATAATTGTTGAACAGTTTCAGTAGTGAAATAAAAGGAATCACCTTTCGCTAGTTTATAGGTCGTTTCGCCAAGACGAAAATTTAGTGTCCCTTGGACTATAAAAATGTAATTCGATGTAATAAAGGGGGTTGGCAAATATTCTTTAGTACTACTGTTAGGAAGCATTTTTCCAAATGAAATAGTCGGTTCGTTCATACTCCCATGCGGAGAAATGAATTGTAAGGAAAGACCGGAGGGGGGATCTTGTAGCGTTAGGTGGTCATCTGATTTGGTATGTAAAGCAGTTGCTTTTTGCTGATCGTTATTTAATAGAGTTAATATGCTTATTTTTAAAGCGTGAGAAATACGCTGAACAATATCGATAGAGGGCATTTTTTTATTATTTTCAATCTCGGACAACATCGATTTACTCACACAACTCATGCTGGATAAAGTTTGCAGCGTTAAACCTTTCTTTAAACGATAGTCTTTAATTACTGTACCAATATTCAAGTAAAACCCACACCTTCTTTAAAATGTACTCAGTAAAATATTGACTGTTATCTTGATGTTCGTTAAAATGGAATAAATTCGCTAAAGTGAATAAATTGAAGTTCTATATAAAATTTTACTTGCTTTAGATGGTGTTTGCAAGAAGGCCCTTCTCATATGAAGCTTTAACGGAGGAAAACGTTTCCCAAAATGTATTGCTGATAGTGAAAATGAAATTTAACTCGTGCTTGTACAATATGACAGGGGGAAATAAGATAATGACTCACAAAAAGCATCTTGCAGAAAAGATTGCGGAATTAACGGAGATGATTTTAGAAGTCGAAAGAGAAGGGCATCTATTTGATTATTTTTATCTACATGAAGAACTGGAAAAAGCAATAGACCAATATACTGCTTATAAAACTAATATGATTAGAGCTAAACAATAAGGCTTATTCTACATGAATCAATGAAAAAACTTCGAAACAGCAAGGCTTCAGAATTTCTGAGCCTTGCTGTTTCGAAGTTAGCGGGCTGAAGTGGGACAAGGGGACAGGTTCCTTGTCCCACTGTCAGCGTTTTGCCAATTGGGCAGGCTTTCATGTATACTTAGGAGTAACTGCACTAATGGGCGGAGGACAGGCCGTGAACAAAGAAGAACAGGTTATGACGAGTTTTAGGGAGTTATTTAATAAGATGAGTTGGCTTAATAGACTTAAGATGAAAGAGAGCCTTAAGGGGTATCAGCCGTCTGAAGTACATTGCATCGAATACATTGGCAGAAATGCAGATTCCAATGTGGCAAAGCTTGCAGAGTCCTTTTTTATGACTACCGGTGCTATGAGTAAAATGACGAAGAAGCTCATCGAAAGAGGCGTCATCGAAAGCTACCAGAAGCCAGAGAACAAGAAAGAAGTTTACTATAGGCTTACGGATCAAGGGAAAGCCATTTATAACATTCATGAGAAACTGCACCAAGAATTCCAAGAGCGGGATAAATCCATATTTGAGCAGGTTACCGACGAACAATTTGGCACTATGCTTAGCTTCATAGAGAAATATAGTAAGCATTTGGATGGAGAAATAAGGAAACTGGATGCAGATAGGGAGTCAAAATAAAAATTCATAGTGACCAACCACAGGCAGCCTGGCGCTATTGAGAACAGGCTGCCTTTTTGTTGACGGTAGTTTTGACAAGGCAGTTAAGATATGCTATGATTATTTTGCTTCCTAGGAAGTGAAATTTATAACCTTAGAAAGGGATATAGTATGTCTAAAATTAGAGCACACAATGAACAGAATATAGAGCAGCCCGTAGATAAACATGCTTTGCTATTCGGCCTTATCGCTGTGTTTCTTTGCGGGTTAGGCTTCAGTATTATAGCACCTGTTGTCCCATTTCTAGTGCAGCCTTATACAAGTAATCCGGGAGAACAAGCGATCGTTGTTACACTTCTGACCTCTGTGTATGCAGTCTGCGTGTTTTTTGCGGCGCCTGTACTTGGCGCTTTGAGCGACAAATATGGCCGTCGTCCATTGCTTTTACTATGCCTTTTAGGGTCGGCAATTGGATACTTTGTCTTTGGCATAGGCGGATCGCTGTGGGTACTGTTTGCCGGGCGTATCATAGAAGGGATAACCGGTGGCAGCATAAGTACGATATTCGCCTATTTTGCCGACATCATCCCTAGAGACCAGAGAACCAAATACTTTGGCTGGATGAGTGCGGTTGTAGGCGTAGGTACTGTCATTGGGCCAACGGTAGGCGGCTTACTTGCCAAGTTTGGTTATGCTGTGCCGATGTATTTCGGTGCAATCATCACTTTAGTGAATGTGGTTTATGGATACTTTTTTATGCCTGAGAGCCTTGATAAGAAGAACAGACTGAAAGAGATTACGTTGGTAAGGCTGAATCCCTTTACTCAGCTTGCAAGCGTACTTTCTATGAAGAACTTAAAAAGGCTGCTTGTCTCAGCATTCTTGCTTTGGATACCCAATGGAGCGCTGCAGGCAGTGTTTTCCCAATTTACAATGGATACATTCAATTGGCAGCCTGCACTCATTGGACTAATGTTTTCTATTATCGGGTTCCAGGACATCGTTTCGCAGGGGTTCATCATGCCCAAGCTATTGCTAAAAATGAGTGATAAACAGATAGCGGTTTTAGGGATGGGGTCAGAGGTTATCGGCTACAGTCTGATTGCAGCATCGGCGTTGTTCTCTTACTATCCGCTGTTTATCGCTGGCATGTTTATATTCGGTTTCGGTGATTCCATCTTTGGGCCTTCGTTCAATGGGATGCTTTCCAAAGCTGTCAATGCCAGTGAACAAGGCCGGGTTCAAGGCGGCAGCCAATCCATTCAGGCCTTAGCAAGAATCATTGGGCCTGTCATTGGCGGTCAGATCTATGTATCGCTAGGGTCTCCTGCACCCGCTGTTATGGGTATGATCTTCCTATCAGCAGCAATCCTGGTTTTGTATGAGAGTACGTAAATTTTGTGGGACAAGGGGACAGGTTCCTTGTCCCAGAGTGGCAACCAAAGAATGAAATACCGTAATTTGCTAATACTGGTGTAGGTAAGCACCATTATGAAAGCAGATAGGTGATAAGTAATGAAACGAGTCATGAAGATGGGGAACGGTAAGAAGTCTACACTTAAGTATGTAAGTGATGAAGGAGCATTAGAGGGCTTTGATATTCAAATTGATGAGGACAATAGAAAACGCATTGATAAATTAGTGGACAATTACGAGCGTACGATCATTACACGTGTAAATGAAACCTATTTGCTGAACACGTCACGGGCGGATCAGTTGGCCGATACTATCGCCAGATTTGGCGGGAGTTGGAAGTTCATTATATTGTTCCTTTCCTTTTTAATCCTCTGGATGGTATGGAATATCTTGCAGTTTACGTACCACTTTGATGAAGCTCCGTTTATATTATTGAACTTAATCTTATCCTGTTTGGCAGCACTCCAGGCTCCCATTATTATGATGAGTCAAAACCGTCAGGCAACGAGAGATAAAGATGAGTCGATCATTGATTTTGCAATAAATTATAAAGCAGAACAAGAAATTGATGATATGCAAGGACATCTCCACAGGCTTGAGAAGCATATAAAAGAGATCCATTTGAGCTTAAAGGCGTTGGATTTAAAAATACAGCAGCTTAAAGAAAAAGAATGAGTAGGAAGCGGAGCAAGGAGTTGTATTTGTGAGGTTTGTTTGACATTTCCCTGCCGGAGAAGTATAATCACGAGTAATATTTTAATATAGTTTCTTGAAAAGCGATGAACAGGAAGAGTATTGCGGAAACAGACCTTACAGAGAGCGGGAGTGTTGAGAACCTGCAGGAAGTACCGGAAGAAAATCACCTGAGAGCTGATGACTGAATGCTTAGTAGGTTAATCCGTATTCCTGCGTTAAAGGATAAGGTATGCAGTACCTGAGAATAGTAAGGTGGTATAAATGAAGGTAACGCTTCGTCCTGACTAAGGGACGAGGCTTTTTTATTACCGTATTTTCGGGTATGCAAGACGTTGAAGCGTTCATGAAAATGGAGGGGCAGTATATGTATAAAAAAGTAAGTCCAAAGAATAATTTTGTGGAGATGGAAAAATCCATCCTGGCCTCGTGGGAAGAGCAAGAGATCATTGCCAAGAGTTTTAAGATGAACGAGGGCAAGGAGTATTTTACATTTTATGACGGACCGCCGACTGCGAATGGCAGTCCCCACATCGGTCACGTTGTTACCCGAGTTATCAAAGACCTCATTCCACGGTATAAAGTCATGAAGGGATACCGGGTTCTGCGCAAAGCTGGCTGGGATACACATGGTCTGCCGGTTGAGCTGGAAGTTGAGAAAAAGCTGGGTATTTCCGGCAAGCCTGAAATTGAGAAATATGGCGTGGAAGAATTCGTGAAGCAATGCAAAGAAAGCGTGTTTACCTACGCTACCCAGTGGAAGGAAATGTCGGAGAGGGTAGCATTCTGGATTGACATGGAGAATCCGTATGTTACCTACCATAATGAATATATTGAATCAGTCTGGTGGTCACTAAGGCAGCTTTGGGATAAAGATTTACTATATAAGGGGCATAAAGTTGTTCCCTATTGCCCGCGCTGTGGTACCGCTTTGTCTTCTCATGAAGTAGCCCAGGGCTATAAGGACGTGAAAGACAACTCGGCTTATGTCAAATTTAGGCTCAAAGGGGAAAATACCGCCATTCTCGTATGGACCACTACCCCCTGGACGCTGCCTAGCAACGTGGCCTTGGCCGTTAACCAGACCTTTGATTATGTCGAAGTCATCCATCAGGAAGAACATGTAATCGTAGCAAAAGAGCGGCTGAGCTGCCTGGAGAGCGAATATGAGCTGGTACGCGAGTTCAAAGGGGAAGCTCTGCTGGGTAAAGAATATGAGCCCATGTTTTGCTTCGCGCAACCGGACAAAAAAGCCTATTATGTGGTTCATGGTGACTTTGTAACCTTGAGTGATGGTACCGGCATTGTGCATATTGCTCCGGCTTATGGCGAAGATGATAACCGCCTTGGCCAAAAGTATGATTTGCCACTCATTAATCTAGTAGATGCACAAGGTAACTTTGTAGAAGAAGTGACTCCCTGGCAGGGCATGTTTGTCAAAAAAGCGGATGAAAAAATACTGGCATTCTTAAAAGAAAACGGTATTCTGTTCAAAGCGGAAAAATATCTTCACTCCTATCCCTTCTGCTGGCGCTGCGATACTCCGCTCTTATATTATCCGCGCGTATCCTGGTTCGTCAGAATGTCCTCACTCAGGGATCAGCTTTTAGAGAATAACGACAAGATCAACTGGTACCCCGATAACATCAAAAAGGGACGTTTCGGCAACTTCTTAGAAAATGTAATCGACTGGGGTCTCAGCCGTGAGCGGTACTGGGGCACACCTTTGCCAATCTGGGAATGCGAATGCGGACACCGGGAATGCATTGGCAGCATCGCAGAGCTTAAGGAAAAAGGCCTGAACGTACCGGATGATCTTGACCTGCATAAGCCGTATATTGATAAACTCGAGATGAATTGCGCGCAGTGCGGCAAAAAGATGCAGCGAGTCAGTGAAGTAATTGACTGCTGGTATGACTCTGGCTCAATGCCATTTGCCCAGTATCACTATCCCTTCGAGAACAAGGAACTGTTTGAGCAAAACTTCCCGGCCCAGTTTATCTCTGAGGCTGTTGACCAGACCCGCGGCTGGTTCTATACCCTGCTTGCTATTTCCACTGCTGTTTTTGGCAAGAGCTCCTTTGAAAATTGTGTGGTATTGGGGCATGTACTCGATAAACAGGGCCTGAAAATGTCTAAACATAAAGGCAATGTCCTGAGTCCGTTTACCGTGCTGGACAATCAAGGGGCCGATGCCCTGCGTTGGTACTTCTACACAACCAGTGCTCCCTGGCTGCCTTCCCGTTTCTATGAAGAGGCCGTCATTGAGGCGCAGCGCAAATTTATCAATACGTTGTGGAATGTGTATTCCTTCTATGTTCTCTACGCCGAAATCGACCAATTTAATCCGGAGCAATACGAGGGAAGACAGAGCAGCCACGTGATGGACCGATGGATTATCTCCAAGCTGAATACACTGATCAACAAGGTCGACGAATATTTACATGCTTATAAAATTACCGGTGCTGCCCAGCTGATCGAAGAATTTACGGATGAACTTTCCAACTGGTATGTGCGGCGCAATCGAGTGAGATATTGGTCCATGGACATGACCGAGGACAAAATCGATGCGTATTTCACCTTGCACACCGTACTGAAAAAGCTAGTGGTTGTAGCTGCTCCGTTTGTGCCGTTCATCACCGAGGAAATCTATCGCAATCTCGTAGTCGGAATCAACGCCAAGGCGCCGGAAAGCGTGCATTTATGCCTGTGGCCGGAATATGATGAATCGCAGGTTGATACCAAGCTGGAAAAAGAAATGGAGCTGGCATACCGGATTTGCGGACTGGGCCGCAGCGCGAGAAACCTCGCCAATATCAAGAACAGACAGCCGCTTCCCAAGATGCTTGTCAGCACCAAGGAACTGGCAGACTACTATATCGACATTATTAAAGACGAACTCAATATCAAGGAAGTAGTGGTCAATGCCAATATGTCCGATTATGTAAGCTACACGGTCAAACCTAATCTGCCGGTGCTGGGCAAGACGTATGGCAAACTGCTGACAGGTATCAAAAAAGCAATTGCCGAAGCCAACCAGATGGAACTGGCGCTTCAGGTATCTGCCGGACAAAGCATGACCATTCAGGTTGAGGGAACATCAATTGAACTCAACAGTGATAACCTCCTGGTCACGATGAACGGCCTGGAAGGGTTTGCGGTTGCCAGCGAAGGCGAAGTAGGCGTAGTATTGGACACCCACATTTCGGAAGAGCTAAAAAGGGAAGGCTACGCCAGAGAAATGATTAGCAAGCTGCAAAACATGAGAAAAGACAGTTCCTTTGAAGTGGTAGATAAGATTAAAATTTATATGGCTGGCAACGATCTACTTGAAACAATTGTTCAGCAATATAAAGAGTATATTATGAGCGAAACACTAGCTGTGGACATTGTTTTTCAGGCTGAATGTGACTATACTGAGGTAAATATTAACGGCGAAAAACTGCAGCTGGCAGTAGAACGGGTTTCCTAAATAAAAGATAGAAACGGCAAGGCTTCAGAAAGTTGAAGCCTTGCCGTTTTTGTGTTTTTGAGAGATTTAAGGCCGCTTGTTTTAACAAGTCAAACGATCTACAGCGTATTTGACAAAGCGCTTAACAGAGGGAGATGAATTTTGCAAGGAGGGAAGTGCGATACCCAGGGTGATTTGCTGTGGCGGATCAAGGGGAAGTTTTACAACATCACCTTGCCACTTGCGAGTAATCAACTCATTCATAATGCTCATGCCTAAGCCTTGTTCAATCATAGCCATAGCAGCGAAGTTTTCTAATGTGGAAAACTGGATGTCCGGATTTAAATTGTTGTTTTGAAACAGTGCAACTACATCAACATCGCGTCCAAGGGCAGGCATGATAAAACGTTCAGCTTCACAATTTTGCAGCGGATACGATGCTGCTGCGGCAAGCGGGTGTGTTTTCGGCAATACGGCCAGCATTGGATCATTAGCAAGCGGTATCCATTCATAGGGCATCGGATCTTTGAAGCTCAAAAAGGCCACGTCGGCAATTTTTTCATCCAGCCATTTCGTTACTTCCTGCCGAATCCCTTCCATCAACTTGATCTGAATTTGCGGATAATCCGCTTGAAATGCCCGAATGACACCCGGCAGCCAGTGGGTGGCAATACTGGAATATGCTGCGATTGTAATGCTGCCGATCAGCAGGCCATTCATTTCAGCAGCCAGTTGGTAAATGCGGTTTTCCTGCAAGAGGAATTCCCGCACAGCAGGCAAGATTTTTTCGCCATTCTCAGTGGGGATTACCCCTTTTTTATTCCTGCGCAGCAGGGAAAAACCCAGTTCATTTTCAAGAGCACTGACAAGTTGGCTTACACCGGAGGGAGTGTAATTTAAAACCTCTGCTGCTTTTGAAAAACTCCCAGCCTCAACAGCGGCTAAAAACGCCTTGCATCTTGCGCTTTCCATAATCCTCTCCTTTTAAGTAATACTAAATATATGATATATGAATTGTAGTTTTACTTTATAGTACGTTTATTCTACAATAGGGTCAGGGAAAATACAATGCTGTGATACGTATAATTGGAGGACTAGCTGTTGATGAAAGTATGTCAAAACGAAGAGTTTAAAGGATATGTACAAGTATGTATTGCCGGTATATTGTGGGGATGTATCGGTCCTTTTATTCAGTTGATGGAGCAGCAGGGTTCCTCGTTTGCATTAACGAGCTTCCTAAGGATGGGCTTTTCTTTCCTTATTCTCGCGACAGTTACCATCACAAAGTTTGGGGTAACTTCTCTTCGTGTAAGCAAGAAGACTCTGGTTTTCTGCGTACTGTTAGGTCTTATTTGCCATGGACTCAATAATGTCGTTTATAGCATAGCCGTCACTTTGACGGGGGTAACGGTGAGTGCCGTTTTGATGAATACGGCTCCGGTTTTTACTACTGTCTTTTCTTACCTGTGGTTTCGCGAAAAAATTACCTGGATCAAAACTGCTGCAATGCTTGTCAATATTATGGGTTGTGCTTTGGCTGCAACTGGCGGAAAGTTCGATGGTATGGTGTTCTCGCTGACCGGGGCAATGTGTGGAATAGCGTCGGGCTTCTGTTATGGTATGACGGCAATTATCGGGAAAATGGCTGGAGAAAAAAGCAATGCCTTTGTTATCAGCACCTATAGCTATCTGTTTGCTGCAGTCTTTCTCGGCTTTTTTATCAATCCCTGGGAACAAGCGGCCTCTTTGAACGAGAATGTGCTTCTATTGGGATTCTTCTATGCTTTGATACCAACTGCAATTGCCTACATCTTTTACTATCAGGGCCTGCAAAAAATCACAGAGAGCAGCAAGGTTCCTGTCATTGCATCAGTTGAAGTAATCGTTGCGGCAATGATTGGTATTGCAATGTTTAGAGAGCCGGTAGGGTTAGTGAATGGTATCGGTATCTTGCTGGTAATCGGATCAATTATGTTAATGAACCACAGAGCGCCCCTCAAAAAAACACCTCAACTGCGAGGCAGTAAGAACGGCAAGGCTTCAGAAATCTGAGCCTTGCCGTTTTTGCTTTTCACTTTAGTTTATATCTTGCTAACCGCTCAGAGAGTGTCCCGGTATGCAGTTCAAACAAATGATTGTCGAAGTCATAAAAATACAAAGATCTGCTTTCACCTTCTACACGTGGCCGGGGTGGTTTAACATCTACCCCCAGCTGCTCAATACGTGCTTGATAGGTCTCAAAATCTGCTTCAGGTATTTTAAATGCAATGTGGTTGTAGGTACGGGTAGGAAGTGACTCTCCTTCCATAATAGCAATCCATTGCCCGCCAATCAGAAAGAATTTCTCTCTCGATAGGGAGAAGGTGTCATCGCCGCTAGAGTAAACTTCTTCTGCTTCAAATATTTGTTTGAAAAACTGAGTAGCAAGTTCGAGGTCCTTAACAATAAAAGTAATGTGACTGATGCCTTCTATCATATGATCTCCTCCCAAACTATACTATCTGATTGAGCTTGCTTGCAGGCTCTTCGCCATTCTCTACACGTCTGATATTATTCACAAAGAAATCGTATCTTTTTTTATGGAATTTGAGACCATCAGGCATGCCGGCCGTATGAGGAGTAAGGATCACATTACTAAGATTCCGGAGCTCACTGTCCGTTGGGAGAGGTTCACATTCAAACACATCCAGGCATGCCCCTGCAATATCCCTGTTTTTTAATGCATCAATTAAGTCTCTTTCGTTGACAATTCCACCACGGGCTGTATTGATAAACAGGCTGGTGTGCTTCATTTTTTGGAATACCGCTTTGTTGATCAACTGTTTGGTTTGCTGATTCAGGGGTGTATGTACACTTACGATGTCCGAAGTACTTATAAGAGTATCGAAATCCGTCATTTTCACAAAATCGTCAGATTGTACAGCAGCATTTCTTGCATAAGCCAGCACATTCATTTCAAAGACTCTGCAAAACTCCGCTACTTTTTTACCGATAGCGCCAAAGCCGATAATCCCAATCGTTTTGCCCGCTAATTCGCTCCCGGTATAGTCCAATTGATGTTGATCCATTTTGTTTTTCATGAAAGCATCAAGAAACGGTATGTTTTTATAATAAGACAAGAGCAGTGCCATTACATGCTCGGCCACTGCCAGGGCATTGACTCCGGCAGCATTGGCCGCCCAAATGCCGAGCTCGGAACAGGCAGCGATATCTACATTGTCATAGCCTGCACCCGTTTGTACCAACTTTAACTTTGCTGCTCTGGAAAGCAGGCTGTGGTCTACTTTCACATGTTCAGGGATGAGTACCTGGCAGTCTTCAATATGACGCAGTATTTCTTCACCGGGCGGGACAATGACAATGTCCCAGCCTTCCGGGAAATGCCTTGTAATAGTCGCTTTTGAGGTCTCGGTAAAATAGCCTACTAGGAGAATCTTCATTACTAAACCGCCTTTCATGTCATGCTTCGCAGAAAAAACATTTGACCGTTGTCTCTAGTAATGATAATTTTAAACATAAAGAATAATGTTGTAAAACTCAAATATTTTGCAAATTATATTAAATATTTCTATATTTCGTGAGGTGCCTGATGTATTTTCCTGGGATTGAGGCGTTCTTAGCTATCGTACGGACCGAGAGTTTAAGTAAGGCAGCCGAATGGCTGCACTTGTCACAAGCGACAGTAAGCTATCGGCTGAAGACTTTGGAGCAGGAAATGGGTGGCCTGTTGGTTGAGCGGAGAAAAGGGGCATCCAAAATCCGTCTGACACCAAAAGGGGAGAACTTTTTCAGCATTGCGGAAAGATGGGATGCTCTCTGGAGGGAAACCCAAATTCTACAGGCCAGCGGTTCACAGTTAAGTCTGGCAATTAGCGCTGCTGAGAGTATCAGTCACTTTGTTTTGCCTCCTATCTATGACTTGCTAAATCAGCATACCCCGCCGATGCGGCTGCAAATTCGTACGCAGCATACGCAGGAAGCTTTTGATAGTATTGAGCGGCGCGAGATGGATGTGGCCTTTGTAGTGCGCGAGATCGTGTCGCCGAGTGTCACGGTTAAACCGTTTTTTGCTGAAGAAATGGTGCTGCTGCGGCTGGCTGTGCCGGGGCGGCAAGCCGGAGAACCTGTTGATATGGAAGAATTGACGGCGCAGCACGAAGTCTTTATCAATTGGAACAGAGAGTTTCAATTCAGGCATGATCAGTGGTGGGACCCGCTTTGCCCTTCCCGTGTTCATCTGGACTCGGCGGGACTCATCGCTACTTTTCTAAAGGACGCCAGACAATGGACGATCGTTCCCGCCTCTATTGGCGCGCATATGATGCGGATGGGAGATTTTGTACTTCAGAAATTACCGGCCCCGGTGCCGCCAAGGATATGCTATAAAGTAACTCACAAGTTTCCCAACCAGGCTTTGCACGAACCCCTGCGTATTCTTGATACCTATCTGCAAGCTGTATTTGGCAAAAAATAAGCTGGCTGCCGGTGCCTTCTTGTGAACCGCGAATTGTCGGGCCTTGTGTCGGGCAGGGAGCGGTTTTTTGCTGTGTTTAAGTCCTACGCACGCATATTTTGATATCGCTCCATCAGTGATGATAATTGTTCTGCCATATATTCAGCTGGATAGGGCATGGAATGGGTAACCCACCATTCGACGACACCGATGGTTGCGGAAGCAAAGTATTGGACCATAATTTCTTGATTTACATCTTTAGTGAGGCTGCTCAGAGCAAGCTGTTCTTCAACACTTTTCACCATCAAAGCATGTAAGCGGTTTCTAAAAGCAGTGGCACTTTTACTTGTTAGCATTTTTGAATAGAAAAAAGCATGTTTCTCTAAATAGGTAAAGGTTCTACCCAGCGAATCTTTGCATGAAATATCAGTAGTATTTCCTCTCGACTGACAGGTTTCAAATAATTTATTTATGTGATTCTCGATGCATTGATTTAATAAATCAAATATGTCGACATAATGGGAATATACCGTTCCCCGATTTACGTTTGCCAGTTCGGCAATTTCGTTAATTGTAATTTTCTCAAAGTCTTTTTCCAACATCAGCTTCGTAAATGCATCCATAATGGCTTGTCTTGATTTTTCAATACGCCTGTCCATTAAAAAATCTCCTTTGTATAAATGAACATTTTTATTTGTTTTGTTTATTAAGCAACAGTTGAGGCTGTTTTACTCATTGCTTTCAGGAAACAGCACTGCTACTATTGTAGTAAACAAATGTCCAAAACTCAACAGTTGTTGGTTATTTTTTATTAAGGAGTGATTACAATGAGCTTAGTAACGGTTAATGAACAGTGTATCAAATGTGGGCTTTGCATCAACGAATGTCCCGTATATGTTCTGAAGATGGGAGAAAAAGGGCCGGAAGAAGTGGAGAACGCCCATTGCGTTGCCTGTGGACATTGTGTTGCAATCTGTCCTACATCTGCAATTGATAACGCAAAATCACCACTAGCACTACAGGTGGATGCTCATGATTTTCCTAAGTTAAACCCGCAGCAGGCAGAGCACTTTTTACGATCCCGTCGTTCCATAAGGACCTATCAGGATAAGCCGGTACCAAGAGAGCTTCTAACAAAATTAGCGAATATAGCCAGGCTAGCTCCTACTGCGGCTAATAGCCAAGGCATATCCTATGTTATCGTAGAAAACAAACAACTGATTGAAAAGGCTATAGAAACCACGATTGAGATGATTGAAAACTCTCCTGTAAGGCATATATTAGAAGCAGCAGTTGTAGGTTATCGGGAACAAGGAATTGATTCCGTTTTCCGCGGCGCTCCTAATTTGATTATCGCTATAGCAGATAAGAATTCTCCTTATGCTAGGAATAACGCTATTTCCTGTTTAACCTATCTGGAGCTATTTGCCCCTTCATTGGGACTTGGAACCTGTTGGGCGGGAATCTTTGAGTATGTTGCAGCTGTCGAGAATTCACCGCTGCCTGCTTTATTCAATATCCCAGAAGACAAAATAATAGCTGGCGCAGTTATGGTTGGATATCCTAAGTATAGCTATAAGAGATTAGTAGATCGTCAGCCTCTGGATGTTACATATATCAATTAACTGGTCCTGCTAGCGAGTATAAAAAGAAAAAACGCCCTTCTACTAGGGCGTTGGAGACTATCGACAAAAGTAATTCAGCAAAGGAGATCGCCACGCTGCGCTCGCGATGACACCTGGCTTTACTGCCATTGCGAGGAGTAAAACGACGGGGCAATCTCTTTTCAGGTACGTTTATCTATATGCTGAAACGCCCATAAATTAGGGCGTTTCAGCTTTTTAATTATATCTGACTTCCGCTTTTTCGGGTAATGGGCAATGCTCCTGTTGGCATAAGAGATACTTGTTTTTGTACTCTGCTGTTCTTAGGCAGCGGTGGCAGATGTAGTCAGTCAGGTAGATTCGACTCTTATCAAAAGTGGTGTTAGCCTCTTTTGCTTGCGTTAAATGGATTTCATAAAGATCGGCGCATTGCGGGTGCTTGCACATGGCACAGGAAATGATCTCTTTCACAGTAATACCTCTTTCGGTTGTGCGAATTAGCTTTTGAAAAAAGCAAAGATATTACTTTTATATGAAATAAGACAGAATTTTAGAACGTGTATGGCCATTTGGCCACATGTCCCCTGTCCCATACAAAAAAGCAGCCAGTGCTGGCTGCTTTTATTATTCCTTCATCTGGCTACATCAGGGGGAATTTGTAAACCTGATTGCGGCCTTGGCGCTTAGCCTTATAGAGTGCATCATCTGCATGGTGGATTAAGGTATCGGCTAGGGCAGCTTGGTTATTATGTGAAGTTACTCCGATACTGACAGTGACAAAAAGCGTGAGTTCAGCGGAGGTAATTGGATTGTGACTAAAGGAATTTTTGATCTGGTTGCAAGTGAGAGTGGCGTCAGTGAGTTTCGTATTAGGGAAAAGCAGAATAAATTCATCACCGCCATAACGTCCTATCAAATCATAGGAAGCTACGGAATGAAAAATTCGGGTAACGACTTCCTTCAATACCATATCACCGACAAGATGACCGTGTGTATCATTAATTTGTTTAAAGTGATCAATATCTAGCATGGCGATCGACAGTGGCGAGTGACTGTGTGTGGAACGTTTAATTTCTTCATCTAGGCGTTCTAAGGCAGCGCGGCGGTTAAGCGCATTGGTGAGGGGGTCCCAGTGCAGCAGTTTTAAGAGATCACGCTGCATTTGGACAATACGTACGCCAACGCTCAGGCGCATACGCAATTCATTGCGATTAAAAGGGCGGGTAATATAGTCGTCAGCTCCGGCAAGAAAGCCTTCGCTGATTTCATCGTCTTTGTCCTTACTGGTAACCAAAATAATATAACGATACTTTTGTGATTGAGAGCGTTCTAGTGCAATACGCCGGCAAACCTCAAGTCCGTTGAGCTTTGGCATAATCCAGTCGAGCAGAACGATTTGCGGAGCATCTTCACGCTTTAATATGTTGCAGGCTTCTTCTCCATCATGAGCCTCGATACTTTCCATGCCCATTTCCTCAACCATGCTTTTTAGCATGCGGCGATTGACGGCTTTATCATCAGCAATTAAAATACGTGTCACGATAAAACTCCTTTCAGTGCTAGGAACTGAGGCAGTTTTTAAAATAAGTAAGTATATTCAAGCTCGGTTTTTCGGATTGGAATATGGCTTGTAATGGTTTCGGCACGAGTATATTTTATCGCAATTCGATTAGAAGGGTTTAGTGCTTGGATGGCAGTGAACTGGCCTCCACGGATGTCGTTATCGTAACCACCCAGACTGGCTATTCCTTCGGGAATGGCATTGTCAGCTATCCGCCCCGCAACCAATTTGAGAGCCTGGTAGTTTGTAGGTTGATAATTAACGCCGACGAGCAGAGCGTGATTGGCAGCCGGTGCTGAGGAACGAACAAATTCAGCAAGCCATTCCCCTTTACCGGCTGGTGAATTAATACTAAATCCTACGAAATGTTCCGCTTCTTTTGGCAAATCGGGCATGTGGAGATAACTCGCTAAAAGACGAGTATCGCCTGCGTAATGGGCCCATTCTGCTCCGTAAACGCTGCGGGCTTGCGCATCTTCAAATAGTCGTGAATCAAGCCGTCCGCTGACAAGATGATAGCGATCAAGGCCGCTGGTACCGCGGATGTCGATGCCGCGGAACATACCCGCTCCCACATTCGAGCTGTTATCAAACATGGCGCCATAAGCACCCAAATACGTTTCCTGGCTGCCGATAGTAATCGTTTGAGTAGGGCTTTTCCACGTTAGGCCATATTGATCAATAGCTGTTCTTTCAGGATCGATGGAGTTCCCGCTATAGGCTTGATGACCTAACCGTAAGAACAGGGAGGTTTGCTCAGATAATGGCGATCTTACAGTAAGTCGTATGGTTCTCTCTACAAACTCCTGGTCGGGAATGCCATCTGTTTTATAGGTAAGGGATTCGTATTTTGCCGTGGCTTCTCCTTCCATGACGAGTTGCTGCGCTTGGGCAAAATTTTGCATAGAGAAGAAGAAAATAAAGAGTAGAAGATAGGTCACACTGTTACTCCTTTGTTATGTGCGTAGTGCATGCTACGATTTCTTGTAATACCGTGAGTTCTTGCTCTAATTCGCCCAATATCCGTAATAGAAGGTGGATATCCTGAGGCTCTGATAAACTTTCTGCATACTTGGCTAACTCATACGTGTGGTTGGCTCCGATCGTCGCCGCGATACTTTTGATGCCGTGAATTTCGTCAAAAAAGCGTAGGCTGTCCTTCAGCTCCAATGCTTGCCTGAGGTTCTGCAGACTGCGAGCCATGTCTTGCAAAAAGTCAGTGATGAGTTCTTCTGCTAAGTCCATACGCTGGTCTACAGCCTGCAGCAGATGTTGGTAATCCAGAGAGAGATACTGATTTTCCAGTATCGAGGATGGAACTGCAGCGGCGCTGGCTGTTTGGGCGTCAGCACCTAATTGTGCTTCAATCGCATTGTAAAGCTGAGCTTTATGAAAGGGTTTGGGAATATAGTCATTCATTCCGGCCAGTAAACATTTGTTTTGATCGGCAGGCAGGATATGCGCCGTCATCGCAATGATGGGAATGGCGGGGGTTAGAACCTGCGATTGACCGCTGCGGATAGCCCTGGTTACATCCAGACCGCTGATACCAGGCATTTGAACATCCATTAATACGGCATCATAGTGGACGGCAGCCAAGGCAGTGAGCGCTTCTGCTCCGCTAGCCGCGGTAGTCGCCTGGTAGCCGCCTTTGTGCAGTACGGCAACTGTTAATTTCCGGTTTATTTCATGATCATCTACGACCAAAATATGAAACTTATTGGTGGGCAGCTTAGCACTTGGCGGGGAGGAAATGTCCGTCAGAACATTGGCGGTTACCACGGAATCGTGAGGTTTCGTTAAGGTGGCGGTGAACCAAAAAGTAGAGCCTTTATCAAGCGAACTGACAACACCAATGTCTCCGCCCATTAGGTGGACTAATTTTTGTGAAATGGCCAGCCCCAGGCCAGTTCCGCCATAATGGCGTGAAATAGAGGAGTCTCCTTGTGTAAAGGAAGAAAACAACTGACGTTGTTGTTCGGGGCTGATGCCAATCCCCGAATCGTTCACGCTAATGCGCAGCGTTAGGGTGGTACTGGTTTGGGCGTCGATGGTTACATCGACGGATACCGCACCCCGCTGGGTGAATTTAATGCCATTGCCAATCAAGTTCAAGAGGATCTGCCGTAAGCGATAGGGATCACCAATGAGCCATTGACTCGCATCCTTGGTTACGTTCCAAGTAAGCTGGAGACCTTTCTTCTTGCTTTGTGGTATTAAAATCGTAGTGGCATCGCGAATGACGCTCGCAATTTGCAGGGGGAGCGCTTCTAAATATGTTTTTTCAGCCTCGAGTTTGGAGTAATCTAAAATATTATTAATGAGAGACAGCAGCATTTGCGCTGATGAATGAATTAATTCCAGCTTTTCTCGTACTTCAGCTGCTAATTTTGTATCAAGCAAGTATTCGGAAATGCCAATAATACCATTCATCGGCGTGCGTAATTCATGAGTCATGACAGCCAGAAACTCACTCTTCGCGCGATTGGCATCTTCGGCGGCGGTCTTGGCTTCACTCAGCTGCTGAGTCTGTTCATTGACCATTTGTTCCAGCTGGGTACGATGCTTAATTAATTCATTCTCTTTCATTTCTAATTCGTGAGAGTATACAAGCAGTTTGCTGTGGGTGCGGGCAAAACGCTGCATTAACAGGAAGATGAGCGTTAGGATGAACAGTAACATGCCGATATGGACCACTTTGAAGGGCAGTAACCGAAAGTGAATGCTGCCAACAACGTCAAGTAAAGCGGCAATGAAAAATAGCACAAAGCCTAAAGCAAACAAACGAGCATCTTGATTTTTTTGCCGAAGCTGTTGTGCGGTTACCCAGAACAGACCGGCAAGAGTGATG
Organism: Anaerospora sp.; assembly: GCF_032013335.1. Taxonomy (NCBI): domain Bacteria; kingdom Bacillati; phylum Bacillota; class Negativicutes; order Selenomonadales; family Sporomusaceae; genus Anaerospora; species Anaerospora sp. The sequence continues at coordinate 349,684 of NZ_DALZUO010000001.1, forward strand.
AGTTCTAAGTAGTTAAAATAAGTGACTGTGCGAATGAGCGGATAGAGAGAAAGCTGGTCAGCCAGTATTGCCCCGCTTAAAAAAACAACATTGATCAGCCAAAGAATGCGGAGTAGATATTCGCGCTCTGCATTGAGTAAGCTAGCGAGAAAGGCTACTATCCATAACGGTAAGCTGTATAGTGACAGTAAGTCTAAGTAGGTCCAGAACAATGGCTGCGGCAATATGAGCAGCTTAATCTTCGTTTGCGTTAGTGTGTAGAGGCCCATCGCAAGGGCAAAGAGACTAAAATACAGGTATTCTGCCAGCTTTCGCCCCCAGAAGTAAGTGGCGAGATATAAGGCGCCGGCAAGCAGGAAAAAGAAGGCACAAAAGGCGGCAAAGAGGTCATTTTGTAATATCTGTAACTTAAGGGATTGCCCATTAATCAATACGGGTTTGCCGATAAGACCAATCGTTTCATCTTCAGAATAAATCCGTAAAAATAAAGTCTGACCGCTCCACTCAGGGTGCAGGGGCAGTAAGTGCCAGCTCCAGCCTAAAAACCGGCGTTCTTCTAATTGATCTAAGTCACCAAAGGTATAAATTTTTTCTCCCTGCACATAGGCTTCAAAAAGTTGGTCAATACCTGGCAGGTAAAGGGAATCGGATACCGAAGTAACAGTGGGTAACGATATTGCAAGCCAAGCAAAATGATCGTCACTAACTGAAAGAGGTTGTTGAAAACTAAGCTGTGGCAGCCAGCTGGATGTTCCTCCCGGTGGCTCCGCCAGCCAAGACAGTGTGCCGTCCGAACTTCTGGGGCTATCACCCCACCGGTAATACCAGTTTGTCGTTAATTCGCTTTGTGTCGTCTCAATAGCAGGGAGTGAGGAAGTTTCTTCCTGCAGATCCCAAGAGGGGATATCGATGGAAAATAGGAAAAAGCAGATGGCAATGATCGCTAAGATTGCTGGCAGGCGAACATTACGTTCAATACAAAGAAATGAAGGAAACTGCACTACGATAACTCCCCTCCAACAGGAAATAGCAAAAAATAACAATAACTATGTCATATTCTGTATAAAAAAGGAAAAAACCTTTTATGTTTACTGACTATTAATTACTATTTATTTGCGTATGAGGTAATGATTAGTTACAACCGCCAAAAGAAGGATACGAACACATGGCGTAGTTCGTATCCTTCTTTTGGGTTTTCATGAATAGACCGTCCAAATGCTTACCATGTGCTTCGCAGACTTATCGTATGAAAGCCTTATATACCACAACTATATGCCAGGTAAGACGATTGTTCTACAGGCTATAGGATGATAAATAGTAGAAATGAAAAAAATGTCGAAAAATTAGATATTTTGTTGAAGGAATTATTAAATCCAGATAGAACGATAGGAAGACATAAGGAAGGCCCCTGCTTCTGAGGGCTTTCCTTATTTTTTTTAACTACATACAAAAGGAGTGTGTAAACCTTGCCGTAAGTTCAGTAGTTATAAACAGCATGCTTTGGAAAGATTGAGAGGAGAGTTACGATGAATTGGCTTTCGAATGCTAAGATGGTCTATAAGTTAGGTGTGCTGATTCTTATCGCGCTAGTAGCTTTAGGTGCGGTAGGATATACGGGGTATTATTATTTGCACCAAGCGAATAAATCGATGGACAACCTGTATGACAACAGGCTGATACCTGTTAAACTGTTAAATGATAGCCGCGCGAATGCTAATGCAACTGACGGAGCTGTATTGGAATTGATGCTCGCAACCGATGCGAAGAAGAACCAAGAATTAACAAACGAAATCGCTTCCCTTTCGAAAAAAAACAATGAGAATCTAGCCATAATTGAAAAGTTACCGTTAGATGCAAAAGCGACAGAGTTATTGGGAAAAGTAAAAGCTGCGCAGCAAAACAATCGTGCAGTCCGAATTCAAGTTTTAGACTTAGCAAATCAAAATAAAAACATGGAAGCCTATGCGCTATATGCCAATAAGTTAAGTTCGCTAACCATCGAATATACGGACAACTTACGCAATCTTGCCGACTATTTTACCCAGCTGTCGGAACAAGCAAATGCAGACAATGATAGGATGTTCGAGAGTGCTACGAACATATCAATTGGAAGTATCCTGGTTGCATTTTTTGTATTGGGGTTGAGCGGCTGGCTAATTACCAAATCCATAACAAAACCCTTACAGTTCATGGTACAAGCATGTGAAAGCTTGGCGGCAGGCGATTTCACAGAGGGGCAGCAAAAACTGTCCAGAACTGATGAAATCGGCCAATTGGCGGATGCTCTAGCTAAAATGCGAAGCAGTATGCAGATTCTTTTGAAGAAGATCACTGAATCGGCAGAGCAGGTTGCAGCTTCTAGCGAGGAACTTACTGCCAGTGCGGAGCAGTCCGCCCAAGCTACCACCCAAGTCGCAGCCACAATTAGTGAAGTCGCAGAAGGAACAGAAAAACAAGCAAAAGCGGTTGACGATACTTCCGCTATTGTTGAGCAGATGTCTGCAGGGATTCAACAAGTTGCTGCAAATGCAAATGAAGTCTCAAGTGTGACGGATAAAACGACGAGCGCAGCCAAGCAGGGTGGTAAGGCGGTAGATGCTGCCATAAGCCAGATGGTAAGTATTGAGCAATCTGTTTCCAGCTCCGCGGAGGTAGTTACAAAGCTTGGAGAACGTTCCAAGGAGATCGGGCAAATTGTTGTTACGATTTCGGGCATTGCAGGTCAGACTAATCTGCTGGCACTGAATGCAGCTATCGAGGCAGCCCGTGCAGGCGAACAGGGTAGAGGCTTTGCCGTAGTAGCGGAAGAAGTGCGCAAGCTTGCTGAGCAGTCGCAAGAGGCTGCTAAACAAATCGCCAACCTGATTTCGGAGATTCAGTCGGAGACGGATAATGCTGTCGTTGCGATGAACGAGGGCGCTCGTGAAGTCAAAGTTGGGGCCGATGTCGTGAACAATGCTGGAAAAGCATTTAAGGAGATCGTTTCTCTGATAAGTGAGGTTTCAACGCAAATTAGGGAGATCTCGGCGGCTATTCAGCAGATGGCGTCTGGCAGTCAGCAGATTGTTGCAGCAGTACGGGACATTGACCGAATCAGCAAGGACGCTGCGGGGCAGACACAGACTGTCTCGGCTGCTACTGAGGAACAGTCAGCTTCCATGGAAGAAATAGCGGCAGCGAGCCAGGCGCTGGCAAAAATGGCAGAAGACCTGCAAAGTGCTGTTAGGAAATTTAGGGTCTAGTGAGGCCTTAAGGTCACACTCATTGCTCTTGTCTGCACACTGGTAATGGCGAAAACAATTAGTAATATAAAGCAACTATGAAAAATGGCTAGTCTCTGCAGAATGTTCTATCGTTTGCAGGAACTAGCCTATTTTTATGGTAATTTTTATTTATTACATGTGTCTAATTAAACTTTTATAATCGAAGGAACCGTCCCTGCAATTCAACTGCTAAATCCAGTTTTTTGGAAGAAGCACACAGAATTTAGGCAATTAACTTGGAGGGGTAATTTTGGACGTAGTTTTTGAATCTAAAAGATTGCTATTCCGAAAAATGGTTAAGAGTGACTTTCAGAATCTATGCCCTGTTTTACAGGACAAGGAAGTTATGTACGCCTGGGAGCACGCATTTACTGATGAAGAAGTAAATAGTTGGATTGATAAAAATTTAGAACGGTACAGCAATGAAGGATATTCATATTTTGCTGTCATAGAAAAAGATACAGATTACTTTATTGGCGTTATGGGACCTTTGATCGAACAAACGGAAGCTGGGGAACAGATTGGAATTGGCTATATTTTAAATAAACAGTATTGGGGAAAAGGATACGCTGTAGAGGGAGCAAGGGCGTCGCTAGATTATGCTTTTCAATATTTAAATGCAGACAGGGTAATTGCTCACATCAGGCCTAACAACCTGCCTTCCAGAAAAGTTGCTGAAAAGCTTGGCATGGAAATCGAAGGCGAATATATAAAGCATTACAAAGGCAAGGAAATGTTACATTTAATTTATAGCCGTGGGAAATAAACATAAATGCTTTTAATATAACTCAAGCCTCACCCCGTAGCCCAATCACAAAGTAATGTATTGCCCTGGACTTCGGTCCGGGCTTTTTATTTTGAGCATAATTATCTTTACTGTAAACGTAAATACTATATGGGGTGATTAATGTGCGATTTATTTTTGCAATTGATTTCTTCTTGCGGCGTGGAAATGGGCCGATTGGAAAAACTGGAAAGTTTATTATCCGACATACCTATTTCTGATGGCTCTCAGCTTTATTTCTGATTTTATCATGTACAACCATTCTTTGTGGTTTTATTGCCCAAGCCCTAACTTTCCCAACCATACTGCTGTTGCTTTGTTTTACGCATTCACGATATACCCGGCAACCGTTCTTTTATTTTTGTCACGTTACCCAACTGAATCTTATATAAAACAGGCTGTTTATATTGCCTTTTGGGTTACAGTATACTCTGCAATGGAGGCGGTAAGTCTAATTGCCGGTATCGGAAGTTACTATAACGATTGGACGTTATGGTGGTCAATATTGGTGAATATTGTATTATTTATTGGACTTCGGGTTCATTTTTCTAATCCCTTATTAGCATGGATAATGGGAGCTCTGTTTTCCATTCTCGTCTTAATAGTATTCGATTTTCGGATTACTGATTTTAAATAAAATATCCTAATATGAGGGGGAATCATGAGCGGATTTCCAACGGATGAACAACTAGCGCAAATGACAAAAGAACTGACTTATGCACGCTTTGTTAACTGGACAGAGACAGATTTATTTACCTGGCAATGGTGGTTTATACTTGCTACATTACTTATTCCTTGGATCATATTTAGCCGTATAGTAAATAAGAAACTCTTACCTAAATTATTATTATATGGCACTTTCCTAATACTTTTAATTATTACGCTAGATCTAACTGGCTTTGAAATTGGACTATGGTATTACCCAATTAAATTACTACCGATAGGCCCGTTGACTGCCTATATTGATATTAGCCCGTTGCCTGTTATCTATATGCTAGAATACCAGTACTTTCCGCGATGGAGAAATTTTATTATGATATCAATTATTACTGGTTTCGTGTTTTCTTTTTGCTTTGAGACTATTATGATAGTGCTAGGTTTGTATATTCCTATACGATGGGAGCACTATTATGGCTTACCTTTTTATATTCTCATGCCTATAATAATGAGATTAGCAGTTGAAAAAGTATTTTACGCTGCCGAAGAGCAGGACTAAGAATATCATTAAAGTCAATTTTAATATAACTCAAGCTTAACCCGTAGCTTTTACCAAAATTAGGAGGATTAAAGAATGGAGCAGTCGAAATGCAGAGCAAAGTGCTCTTTAAAGGAGAGATTCTGCGTATGTTCAACTGGAAAAGACTCGTCCTGCTAGTGCTGCTCTTGAGCCTAGCTGGTGTCCCTGTCATGGCTAAAGAGAGCCCTGTTGGCCAGTTTGCTTCAAGACCGCAAGTAATTGGTTATTGGAAGCTTGTTCCTCCTCATCCGGATTTTGCTGGCAACCCTAAGCTCGACCCAGGGTCCTTGCCCTTTCAATGGTTCGCCTTCTACGAAAGCGGCAAGATGGTGTCGATAAAAACGAGTGATCCCTTTCGCAAGGTAACCCCCAAGGATCTCGATATACTCTTGAGGGACTCGTCGAACCAGGCAGCAACGTTTACCTTTAGTAATGGATTCTTGACGGTAACCGAGTCAGGCGAAACAACTTCGAAAGAACTCTGGGGAGTAAATGCCATCATAAGGAAAGCAATGATTGGGAAGGTAGAATATCTACCAGGAGATTTAGTTATGTCGTTGGACGATGGGGGGGAAGTTGCCTTTTATCGACATTTACGGCGCATCTTCTTGTCCGAGTACGATGCCGGTAAAAGCAACTCAACTATAAAATCTACCTCTTATACTGCCAAAGATGGTCAGTCGATTTCTGCCGCCGAGCGGGAGATGATTCGCGTTCTTGTGCCTTACTTTACCGCTATAAATACGAAAGATACCATTACCATGAAGAAACTCTTCCTCGGGCTACGGAGCCGATCTGACGATGAACTTCGCGCACTCCCAGTAAAGAATTACACTCTTCACGGGCTTGAAGAGGTCAGCTACGATGGAAGCAGGCTGCGAGCCGTGGCTGTTTATTCTTTCGAAGTAATAGATCCAAATACGATCGGTAGGAATATTTCTACGGCGAGTGCAGATGTCGACTTGGCCTTGGAAAATGGATCATGGGTTATCGTCAGGTGGTCCCAGCGTGATGATAACAGGGATGACATTGCCTATTTCACGAATATGTTTTCCCGGCAGGAAAGTGCTGACAAGCGTTACGGAACTACTGATCTTGCGAAATGGGACGGACTATAACAATTAATTTTAAAATAGTCAATTTTAATATAAGTCAAGCCTGATAAACAGGGGACAAGGGACCTGTCCCCTTGTCCCATTGCAAACTTGTAGTCAGTATAACAAAGGGAATATGAAAAATAGGCTGTTTTCTGCGGAACTTCTATGATTTGCAGGAAATAGCCTGTTTTTATGGTGAATGTATCAAGAATGCTTAATGGACCCTGAATAACCATAAACGGAGGATAAGCCAATTAAATTATTATTTATATGCAGTAGAAACAGATGGCGAAGCTTGACTGCAGAAAAAGTGTTCCAGGGAATTTACGACTATGAGGTACGGTCAGCAGGGACAGAGAACAACGCTCGCGTGAAAGTGACAAGCGGACATATCGGATGGGCTGACCTGATTTTCGTAATGGAAAAGAAGCATGTAAGAAGATTGCAAGAGCGTTTCGGAGACCTTCTTAGTCAAAAGAAAATCGTATGCCTAAATATTCCAGATGACTTTCAGTTTATGGATGATGAACTAATTGAGATATTGATAGCATCTGTATCGCAACATATTGAATTACCTATAGTCTTTGACCGTCTATCTTAATCTCGAACCTCAAATGGTACAAGCAGTAAACGGAATCCTTGCTGACCATATCGAAAGCTGCAGGGCTGATAAGTTTCAAATAGCTATAATTATAGAAGGGGGGAGGAAGCTTGTCAGACAACAATAATCAAGTTCCAACATTAAATGATAATCCTAATAAAATGCTTCTTTGGGTAGCTTTATTGGTTCGGCCACGCTTAACGATGAGGGAATTACTCGAGAAAGAAACGGCCCAAAGTGCTTGGAATTTGTGGATAACTTTTACGATCGTTTTAGTTGTGGTAACTCCGATAATCGGATACTTGCAGAATGCTTTTTGGGGAGTGCCGAACCTTAAATTCATAGAGTGGCTGTTCGCGATACCGTTTATTGTAATTACTAATTTACTTTTGTTTTACTACGAAAGTTATCTTTTTTGGAAAACTAGTATATGGCTCGGAGGATGCTGCGAAAAACACGAAATGAAAATTGTTTTGGCATGGTCAATTACTATTCCTTTTCTAGTTTTTAGCTCAGTAGATACAATACTTATGCTATTATTAGGAAATGAGAATTTGTTAGTAATGATCGTTAGTAACGTAGGAGCTATATGGGGTATCGTGATTGCAATAGCCGGTATCAGAGAAGTTACTAATCTTTCTATCGGGAGAGCCGGGGTCGTATGGGTGTCTCCTTATCTGGTAATATTGGGCGGAATACTTAGTATTATAGTCACGCTGGGGTTAATTTTTTGGTTGGTAATGAAGATTTTCTAAATGTCTTTAGATAACCTAAATGCTAAAAAGCAAAATATAAAAAGCAGTCAGCATACTCAATACGTTTGCTGACTGCTTTTATTAGGATGATGAAAGGATTACTCGTTTACTTCAGCCACTTCTCCGGCATGGAAGCAAGCTGCTGCAGATGATTCATAAATTGCGCTGCGTGATAGCCATCTGCTACAGCATGATGAATTTGTAAACATACCGGCAATTGTAAGGTATTACCCTGTGCAAAGTACTTGCCGATGGTCACGATAGGCAGAAGAAACTGGTTGTCGTCAAATAGATTTAAGTTAAAACCAGTAAAGCTCGTCCAGGGAATGCAGGAGATCGGGACGCAATTAGGTGGGCAATCCGGTTTGGGGAAAAGATCATTGTTATTGGCGTATTTCTCCATATCACCCTGGATGTTTTGATAAAACTCATTAAAATCATCCGTATACTCTGTCCAAAGACTTGAAAAGGTATGGGTATCCTTATGAAATACCGTATAAGACGGATTCATCGCTTCCCAATAGCCCAATTGCTTATCATCGTTGAAGCATGTCCGCAATTCCTGCTGCATGTTCACTACAGTGGTAACCATATAGAGCAAGACAGGATAAAATCTTAATGACTTTACCTTTACCGCTGGCACCAAGGCCGTACTGTCTATATTGGAAGTGATGCTAAAGCCGCATTTTACATTCTTTAAATAATGCTCAAAATGCTGCTTGCGGTTCCAGTTCTCGGTATCAATCTTGTTAAAATTCATTTTTTCTGACCTCCTAAAAAATAGATGAAGTATTCTTTAGGAGGTTACTTCTCTGCCTTTTTCATGTTCTCACCTTATTATATAAGATTTAGTTGGCTCGCTGTTCAATATGGTATAAGAAAGGGCTTGGCTCCATTCGATATAGTATATCCAACTAATTAGTGTTGAAAGTATTATTATAGACTTTTAGCTAAATAAGGACAAGGGACTACCTGCGCCCGTATCCCTGAGAATTGGTAATGAATCAAAAGAACCGTCCCCGCGAGTCCCGACAAATAGACTGCGAAGACATGGGGTATGAAGGCGATGCGGATTGCGATGAAGAGACAGGAAAAGAATATTGGTCTGAAGGCTGGTATGAATGCGTTAGTGAAGCGGAGGACACTGATTGGGCTTTAGGCGCAAAAATAACCCATTGGATGCCATTACCGGCATTACCAGAGCAGGAAATAAAAAACTAACTACTGAGAAGTAGCTAGTCTTTATAACTTATTGTTTGTCTCTTTGATCTTCATCCAATGGCTTGCTTGCAGCAGATTGTAAGTTTGGTGCAGTTGCGAATATAACTTTACCTTCCTGCCACATCTGGTACCCATAGATAAGGGTAGCAAGTAAAGTAGTTATAAGTAGTACTTGAAAATAGGATATATAAGCATCCCAGACACCACGCTGGATAAACCAATCTATCAGGAAAAAAATTAAAATGTAATCCAGTACGATATTTGTGACAAGATACAGCCAAAAGCGTTCATACGTGTACTTGAAAATCCAAATAGTTGCGATTAGATAAGGACCGTAAATAAATATAGGAATATTGATAAGGGGAAATGAAGATTCTTTGACTGCCCACCACTGTAAAGAAATCCCCGTCTCAAAAATAAAGGCAAAAGAAAGCGAACAAAACAATGCAACGGGCATATAACGTCTTATTTCTTCTTTCTTAAGAAACAGAGTAGATAACCAAGCGAATACTACGCTTGCCCATAAAATTGTTTGATTGCTCAAAATATATCAACTCCTGATAATTCATATTGCTATAAGTATTTCGTTGTTGATGGGAATTATGTATACGGAGGTATTTAATGAAAGCCAGAGAGACAAGTACGGGGACGATGAGATCGCGTTTGTCCACTTTGAGCCCGGCGCTATGCCTGGATACTCGCTAATGTGCGGCGGATTGATCCGGTACCAGCAAAGGGCCGGCAGCAGCTTTGGGAGTGGGAACAATAAAAAGCCAGAACTCTGCTCATGCAGTCGCTCTGGCTTAGGGAGTTGCGCACTCCAGTAATAGTATAGCCAATATTTGCTATATGCATACAAATGAGCAATGTAATCTCGTTGCCTTCTTTTATCAACTTTATAGAGAAAAATAGAAAAAGGGCGGCATAGACCGCCCTATAACCCAGTGTCGGGAGGGATAGCATGAACTATATCAGAGAAGCTGAAAACTATTTACGATACTACCGAGAACTGCAGCAAAGCATTCGCCATGCTGACCGAATGATTGTCAAACTGACTTGGCAAGGTGCACCCAGAGATGCCGGTGCTGTGGATATGGTGGTGGCTGGCGTTAGAGCGTCAAAGCTGGTGAATACGCTTAACCAGATATATCAGCTGCAGAAGTGGCAGGAGATGCGAGAGAGGACGCAGGTTGAGATAGATAAGGTGGAAGAATCGCTAAGTGTAATCTGCGCGGACCCGGTACGAGCGGTACCGGGATGTGCTGGTGATGTGGTACGTCGATAAGATGGACAAGGAAGCGATTGCGGAGGACATAGGGCATAGCCAGACATCAAGGAAATCGGTGTATGAGATTAAGAATAAGGCGATAAAGAAGTTTGCCGTATCTTTGTTTGGGGTGCTGCGTTGGAGGCCAGAGAAGCTGCTTTAGGGTATAAGGCTGAGCGAGACTCAAAAGAACAACAGAATAATAAGAGGGTAGATAGTGCTAATAATTTTTTTTGGTAAAAAAAGGGTTTTTTATCCAGATGCCGAATAAGATTCTTTAATGTAACGACTCACGAAGAGTCGATGATAAGCTTTAGATAAAACGGATGAAAGTGGCTACGAAGGTCATTCCTCAATGAAATGGGGGAGGCTGTTTTCGTAGTCCTTTTTTTTAACCGCGAGATCAGTGAGATAGAGAAAGGTGTGAGAAAACGTGCATTTGTCTGATGGAATTTTAAACATGCAAACAGTCGCGGTGACCGCTGCTGCTGCGGGGGGCATGCTGCTTTATTCACTAAAAGGCATGAAGGAGGAGGAAATCCCGAAAGTCAGTTTAGCAACGGCGGCTTTTTTCACTGCTTCGCTAATTACTGTCCCTATTGGCCCAAGCTCGGTGCATGCATTTTTAGGAGGGCTGATCGGTATTCTCTTAGGGCGTAGAAGCACCATTGCCATATTTGTCGGGCTGCTTTTACAAACGTTGTTTTTCCAAAGCGGAGGCCTCACAACGCTGGCCATCAATACGGTAATCATGACTTTGCCGGCTTTTGTATCGTCTTTTTTATTTCGCAAGCTCGTCCGCGACGGCAAACATTTAGCGATGATAAGCGGGCTGCTGGGAGCCTTCTCCGTTATACAGGGGGTAACCACCTTTGCCCTGGTGCTGTATGTTTCCAATAGTGTTTATAGTGACGGCATGTTATCCATTATTAACTTACTGCTGCTGGCGCATATTCCGATTGTTATTTTAGAGAGCATACTGACAATGACAGTGATCAGTTTTATCCACAAAACAAGGCCCGGCCTTTTGGCGCTTTCCGCCAGGACGGAGCAAAAGACACTATGAAAATAAGGGAACTGGATAAGGAAGACCGGCAGGTGAAGCATACGTGGGTCTCAGCATGGGAAGTCAGGATGAAGCTTGTAACCTGTATCGCCATTGCATTTTTGCTTGTGCCGGTGAAAAATCCAATTACTCTTGGAGGATATACAGTCTTTTTGTTTGCTCTCCTTCTGTCGGCACGGCTGCCATTGCGCAGAGTAGTACAGAGGCTGCTGCTGCTGCTTCCCTTTCTTGCCTTTCTCGCTGCTCCCTTGCTTTTAGGCGGGGGCTTCCCACCGTCACCAGCGCTCGTGGAAGTGATGCTGCTGCTTATGCTGAAGGCCGCTTGTACGGTATTTCTGATGATGATGATGATTTACAGCCAACCGGTCCAATTGCTGTTTAATGGGATCGGCAGCATGCACCTCCCTGACAAGCTGGTTTCTGTGCTGTTTCTTTCCTGGCGGTATGCATTTTTAATTTGGGAGAAACTTTCGCAAACTCATAAGGCGCTGCATTCACGTCTCTTTCAGGGTGGTATGAAGCTGCGGACGTATCAGATTTATGGAGAAATTATCGGCGGACTGTTTGTAAAATCCATCGACGGCTCGGATCGGGTGTATAAGGCTATGATCTCCAGAGGGTATGCCGGAAAAAGCGTTGTTGCTGAGGCTCAGAAGATTACAGCCGTAGATGTGTTTAAATCAATGGCTATGCTGGTAAGCGCAGCGGCATTATATTTTATATAGATAAGGGGATATGTTCACAGTGTCAGTTTTGGAAATAGCAAACTTAAACTTTATTTACCCGGATCGGACCCCTGCCTTACAGGATATCTCCTTTCAGATACCTGCAAAAAGCAAGGTAGCAATTTTAGGAGCAAACGGCAGTGGGAAATCCACCTTGCTGCAGCATTTGAATGGTTTAACGTTAGCCCAGTCGGGGTTTGTAGCCGTGCTCGGCCAGCGAATTAGTAAAGAAAACCTGCGGGACATCCGGAAAATGGTCGGCATCGTCTTTGACAGTCCTGATGAACAGCTCTTTTCCACGCTTGTCTATGATGACATTGCTTTTGGGCCGCGAAATTTGGGGTATGACGAAAAAACGGTTGCCCAAAAGGTAGAAGAGGTGATGACTCTTCTCGATATTACTCAGCTTCGAAATCGCCCGCCCTTTAATCTAAGCCTGGGACAAAAGAAACGGGTTGCCATCGCCGGTGTCCTGGCAATGGAGCCTTCCATCATGGTATTTGACGAGCCCTTTTCGGGACTTGATCCCTGCACACTCCGGCAGTTCCTGAAGATACTGGATGACCTTTTTGATCGCGGCCATACGATCATTATGACAACTCATGATGTAGATATTGCCTATGGCTGGGCCAATGAGTTTGTTGTTTTGCAGGAAGGGTGTGTGCTGGCGCAAGGGGGAAGAGAGTTGTTAGAGGATAAGCTGTTGATGGAGAAGGCCAAACTCAAAACACCAGACTTGTACAATATATTTTGCTCGACATCCTACCGGCCTGTATGTGCAGCCGATGCGGCAGAATACGTAAAAAGAATCGGAGGGAACGGCAAATGAAAAAAGGGATCATTCTTTCTCTATTCCTTGTGTTTCTGATGCAAACTGTCGTATTAGCTCATCAGATGGTCATAGAACCGCTGCCTCAGCAGCGTATCAAAGTGTATTATGAGGGCGGAACGTCTTCAAAGGATATCAACATTACACTGTTTGATGCCACTGGACAGGTGGTCTTTATGAAAAAGGTAGACGACAAAGGGGAATTTGACTACAGCCGGTATTCGAGAGTGGACTCTCTTATCGCAGATGACGGTATGGGACACAGAGTCATGTGGAAAGTTGGCGAGCCGGTTCACAACGTTACCGGAAATGAGCGATGGATTCGCATGGGTTTGATTGCCTGTACCTTGTCCGCTGTTGGGTTTGCGTTTTATGAGCGTTCACAGCGAAAAAGGCTTGAAAAAATAATAAGCAATGAGCAAATGAGAGGGGGATTTAAGTGAACAAAAGAATCGTTTTTACAGCTCTGATTGCGATCATGACTGTTTTGTTGCTCGCTGGAACTGCTTTCGCCCATGCGGTATTCTTTCAATGCTGGAACAACGGCGATGGGACTCTTTCTTGCGAGGGAGGGTATACGGACGGTTCCTCTGCCGTAGGGGCAACTGTTAATGTGACCGATGACAGTGGAACGCTGCTCTTTTCCGGCAAGCTGGATAAGTCCGGCGAATTGAGATTCAATAAACCGTCCGGAGATTTCACAGTTACGTTAGACGGTGGCGCCGGACATAGTGTCATTATCAGCTCAAAAGATATTAAATAGGGGGAGAGATTAGAACATGAAAAAAACAATTTTGTTAGCACTGGTACTTGTTTTTGCCACAGCGGTGACGTGCTCAGCTCATTTTGTCATGATGTATACGCCCCAGACCCTGCTGGATAATGGCGGCAAAGTGACCATCAAGAATGTGTTCACTCATCCGTTTGAGGCCAGCGTGACGATGGATATGGAGAAACCCACTGCTTTCTTTGTTGTTAACAAAGGCAAAAAAACAGATCTCCTCGACACGTTGAAGCCAATTACCTGGCAGAGCCTGGAGAATAGCGCAAAAGGGTGGGAAACGGAATACCAGGTAAAAGGCATGGGCGATTACGTCTTCTGCCTGGAACCTGTTCCCTATTTTGATAAAGAGGAAGATAAGTATATCCAGCAATACACTAAAATTATTGTCAATAACGGCGGTCTGCCTACCGATTGGGATGCGAAGCTTGGCCAGAAAACCGAAATTGTCCCCTTGGACAAACCTTACGCCCTGTTGACCGGCAATGTATTTCGCGGCGTGGTTCTGAGCAAAGGGAAACCGGTGCCTGATGCCGAGATCGAAGTTGAGTATTTGAATCATGTGCCGAATATGGAGCTGAATAAATTTGAGGAAAAAGCGGCGGTGAAAGCGTCCCATGATGTGTTTGTCACCATGGTGATCAAGGCCAATTCGAACGGCGAATTTACCTTTGGCATACCGAAAGCAGGCTGGTGGGGCTTCGCTGCAATCAGCTCCGGCCCGGACAAAAAACTCAATGGCCAAGAGCTGGAACAGGATGCCGTGATTTGGATTCAGGCCAGGGATATGTAATAACTCCTATATGGACCGGTTTTGGCTAACGATAATCTGAAGGTTATCTGTACTAGCACAATATAGTAAAAAGTAATGTGAACAATGATACGCCAAGAAGGCTATCCTTATGAATAAGGATAAGTTCTTTTTGGCGTATTTGCATTTTAGTGGAGGGGGTGAGAACAATGACACGCGTTGGCAAAATGGGAGCAAGTGCAGTCTTTGTGGCTTTTGGCATTATCTTACCCGTTATGTTTCATTTTGTCGGAGCTATCGGGTCCATATTTTTACCGATGCATATTCCAGTTTTAATGGCTGGCCTATTCCTGGGCCCTGTATCCGGTTTGACGGTGGGAGTTATGACTCCGATGCTAAGCAGTATGTTGACCGGAATGCCGCCGCTTATGCCTGTATTGGCAGTAATGACGCTGGAGCTCGCGGTTTATGGTGCGTTGAGTGGATATCTTTACCGGGGGCATCGTCTGCCGTTGATCGTGGCTCTTATTACTGCATTGATTGCGGGAAGAGTGGCTGCGTTAGCAGGGGTTTGGGGACTGGCGAATTTGCTGCAATTAAAACTAACTTTGCTGGTATACGCTGCAGGTTTTGCGAAGGGGCTCCCAGGGATTGTTGTTCAATTGATAGTGATCCCCTTTTTAGTGAAAAGACTAGAGAGCAGTTTTAGCAAAAACAATCTAATACAGGAAAGCAGGAGTTAATGTATGAAGAAAAAACAATTACTTGCTAGTATTTTACTTGCGTTAGCAGTATCTGCAGGGAATGTTTCGGCCTCGGGAGCTCCAAGCTATGACCTGGAAGAAATTATTGTTACTGCAAATGCCGAACGGGCACCTATTACAGCAGATACGATTAATGTAAAGGTTGCGAGTCCGGGGAAGGCTGCCAGTATTCCCGAGCTTTTACGTCAGTCCAGCGGCTTGGATATCCAAATGCGAACCAAAGCTGGCGATAGCCAGGATGGTACCGTAAAGCTGAGAGGCTTTGATGCACGCCGGTTTACGGTATTGGTCGACGGACGTCCGGTAAATATGTCGGGAGTAATGGGCGGCAGCTATGTAGACTGGACAACAATCCCGTTAGATACAGTGGTCAAATCATCAAAGGGGCAAAGGCGGCTGCCTTTGGTAACACTCTGGGCGGCGTTATCAATATTATTACGAAAGCTCCTAGCACGCCCACAGGTTCGGCTCGTGTTGGGTTTGGCGAAAACGGACATCATGAGTATTTGTTCAATTATGGTGCCGGCGAGGATAAGCTATCTTGGTTCGTCAACTATAATAAGCTGAGCGAGGATGCCTTCCTAAGAAATAACGATTTTGACAGTGAACAATATGGGGTAAAACTGGGCTATGCTCTTACCGAGAGTGACAAGCTTGCTTTAACTGTAGCGAAAGTCGAATCAAAACGCGGCTATATCATGGCAAATAAACCCGGAAATGCGAACTATGATCCGCACTACCCAATTGCTGATGGGGAGACGCTTTCTCCCTCTGCGGGAGCAGGCACAACACCCAATCCCGGAGCATACTGGAAGAAAAAACTCAATACGTATGACGTAGCATGGACGCATAAGATAAAAGACGGTTTTCTTAAAATGATTTATTGGAATAACGATGAAAAACGGCAGGAGGTCAACTACGATTCAGCCGGGGGATTGTTATTGGACCGAACAGTGATATCGGACAAATCGGATGGATGGACGTTAAGCAGAGATAAACAGGTAGGCAAGCACACCTACAGCTTTGGCGGCGATTATAAGCGGCTTCGTTATGGTTATGGCTGGTATACGGTAAAGCCAGCAGGTGCCACAGAACTATATCCGTCGCAAAAAGTTGATCTTGCGGGGCTATACCTGGATGATACGTGGTCGCTTGATGATCGGTGGACAGCCAATATGGGGCTGCGGTGGGACCAGATGACTGGTGGCAAGGATGACGCAAATGCCGCAACAATGAAAGATGTGGACTATAGCTCGTTATCTCCTAAACTTAATTTGTCATTTCAAAACAACGATCAGACAACGACTTTCATTTCTGTGAATCGCATATGGAGGGCTCCTTCTATGGCGGAATTGTATTGGTGGTCTCAGCCGTCCCCTCCTGAGAAATTAGGCACAAATACATTATTGAAACCGGAAAAAGGCTGGGGTTATGAACTTGGTGTGCATAACAAGGTCTCCAACAAGTGGACAACCAAAATAACCGCGTTTTACCAGGATATTGAGGACTATATCAATTTTACTCATATGTACCCTTTCTCCTGTTATAATATTGAACATGCAAAAGTATGGGGTTTTGAATGGGAAAACATCTATAAACTTAGCGACAAATCAAAGCTTCAGCTAAACTATACCAATCAGCATACAAAGAAAGCTGGGGTGACCTCTTTAGATAAGCTTGGCTTAGCAGGAGAACTCGATTATCGTCCGGCTCATAAGGTGGCGCTGGGCTATCAATTGGACGCCAAGCCTTGGCAAGCCCGCTATACGATTAATTACACCGGACGGCAGTCAGCGAATTATCCGTACGGCTCAAGCAGTACGATTACCCTTGGCGGCTACACTGTTCACAATATTGCTTTCAGCCGGGAAATCGGCAAGGAGACTACCTTACATCTTGCAATTGATAATCTCCTTGATAAGGACTATCAAGAGCAGTACAATTATCCGATGCAGGGGCGGGCATTTGGCATGTCTATAACCCAAAAATTCTAGAAAGGGTGAAACCATGCATAGTCATGAACAGCAGTTTTTTAATGAGTTAGCCGAGCGGTGGGACGAACTACGGGCACTCAACCATGTTAAAATAACTTATCTTATTCAGCTTGCCGGAGTTAGCGAAGGTGACAACGTATTGGATGCAGGAACAGGAACGGGAGTACTAATCCCGTTCCTGGCAAAGGCCGTTGGGGAAAGTGGTAGTGTTACAGCTTTAGATTTTGCAGAAGCTATGGTTGCCAAAGCTGCGCAAAAAAATGCCCATTTGTCTGGAGTAGGCTACATAGCAGCTGATATTATGAAGTACCAGCCGAAGCATTGCTACAGCAAAGTGATTTGCCTGAATTTCTTTCCCCATGTCAAAGACAAGCCCGCCTTCCTGTCGCAGGTTCGGAGATTGCTTGTTCCCAATGGTAGTCTGGTCATCATGCATGATATTTCCCGCCAGGCTGTCAATTCTATTCATAAAGCAAGTGAGGCAGTAAAAGAGGATCGCCTGCCGCCTAGCTTTATAGTGGCTGAAATGCTGCAGCAATCTGGTTTTGCTATCGAAGAGGCCTTTGATAACGAAGAAATCTATTTTGTTAAAGGAAAAGTTATTGGAAAGCAATAAAAAATAGTAACGGCAAGGCTTGAAAGCCTTGCCGTTTTTGTATCTGGAGTTACTTTTGAAAATCGTGAGCCAAGCGTTCTACACGATTAATTGCCTCTAAAATTATGGTCTTAGTAAACTGCAGTGAGGTGTAGCAGCAGGTCCTTGTAACCAATAAACGTCCACCATGCCAGTGTATAGAAGATGGTAAGGATTCTACGAGTATACACAGATGACCCAGGCCGGGACCCAAAAGGGGCAAAGCAAGTGCTATCCAAGGCTTCCGCTTTTCCAAAAAGGCGACTTCCCAAGTGCTGATTTGAAAGGGAATCATACTGGAGTTTTCCCTGTCGGCCAAAATGGAATATTTGTTTAGGTCTACAGAAAGCCGGGTGTTTCATTTCCAGCTTTTCTGAGCGGGCATGCTCCAACTGATCAGTATTCGAAAAAAGACAAAGTATCGTCTTATTTACAAAATAAGCTCACCAATGCAATGAAATTCTTGCATTGGTGAGCTTTTTAACTTTGTTAGTGACCTTGCAGCATTTTCAGCAGTGCATCGAAAATAACCGGGTTATAATCAGTGCCGCGTCCCCGCTTCATCACAACAAGCCCTTCGGCTATTTCAAACGTTTTGTTCTTTAATCTTCTGGTGGTGAGCGCTTCAAATACGTCTGACAGCATGACGATTTGTGCATGCAGATGGGTTGCATCATGAGTCAGGCCCCGGGGATATCCTCGGCCGGAATAACGTTCATGATGCTGCAGGGCGACCAGGGATACTGATTCCGGGAGACCGGCCTTTTTTAGCAAGCTGCTTCCGATAGTCGGATGATGTTTAACGGAAGAGCCAATGAGATCATCATTGGTCAGAACAAAGGAGGTGGTAGCATTTTCGGTTACGCTTCGGCCAATATCGTGCAATAATGCTCCCTGTGATACCAGAAGAACCTCGTCTTCGGGCATAGTAAGTGTTAAAGCAATTTGTGTGGCAAGCTGGGCGACATTTACCGAATGATCATATACCCAGGGTTGATTCAGGAAAACGTCTTCCATATGAGTCTGTAAATAAAAGTTAGTTTTTATGGTGTCGATCGCCTGCTGGGTGATGTGGGCGGCTGCTGCGAATAGATCGGTACTTATCAGATAGTGGTGAATTTGATGGTCCGAAGGTGCTGCTTCAGTTTCCACGGGGACTGCCGGCTTGTCCATAGCCGGCGGTTTTGGGGGCCGGGTAATTTTTCTCGTCAGCAATTTCTCATAGAGATCCTTTGTGACCGGCATGCCCTTGGCAATCAGCAAGATTCCATTCTCGTCATAAAGATCGGTTTGCATGGTTTGAATGGTAAGTGACGTATTAGAGAGAGTATTCAACAGTTGTCCCTCCTAAAAGTCGAATGAAGGATAAATCATAATGAATGATTATATAGTTCTGCTGACAGTGAATAAGTCCTTTTCTTTGAAAAAACCGCAAAGCAGGTGGATCAGGCTGGCTGTCCTTCTTATAATGATTTTGGTGAAATCCAGCAATTTCCTGGCATTAAGTGTTGCTTCCTGTGCCGGGGTGGGGAGGAATCTGAGAACTGTTATCGAAAACAGTGAAAGCTATTATAAACAAGTTAAATGGATATATTGTATCGATGTCTACATAAACAAGATGACGCAGAATTGATGATGAGGCGATACTACGATGATACAAATTCAAAATTTATATAAAGCCTACAATGGGGTTCCTGTACTGGATACCATCAATCTGAATATTCGCCGCAGTGAGATATTTGGGATCGTCGGACAAAGCGGCGCAGGAAAGTCGACCTTGCTGCGCTGTATCAACGGTTTGGAGAGCTTTGACAACGGCCAAATTGTCGTGAACGGTACGAATATCTCGTTATTGTCGGAAAAGGAACTGAGTTCTTTTCGCCGGAAAATCGGCATGATCTTTCAAAATTTTGCGCTGCTCAACAGGAGAACGGTGATCGATAATGTCATGCTGCCAATGGAGTGCTGGCACTATCCGAAAGAGGCAAGGCGCAAAAAGGCGCAGGAATTGCTGGAACTGGTGGGGCTTGCAGATAAGACCATGGCGATGCCTCATGAACTGTCAGGGGGACAGAAGCAGCGTGTGGCGATTGCCAGAGCACTGACGCTGGAACCGGATATTCTGCTGTGTGATGAGGCGACTTCGGCGCTGGACCCGGCGATTACCAAGTCAATTTTAGAGCTGCTCGCCGATGTGAACCGTCAGCTGGGGATTACCGTTGTTATCGTGACTCACGACATGGCGGTTATTAAAGCGGTCTGCAACCGGATGGCCATTGTCAGTGATAAGCGGATTGCCGCTATGGGGGATGTGGCGGATACGTTTTTGGACGAGCCGCCTAGTTTGCTTGCATTACTCGGGAAAAAGGAGCTTGTTGTTCCGCCCGGCCAGGCAATCCTTAAGCTATCCTTGCGGGATGGGGGCATTGATCAAGCCTTTTTGCATGGTTTTGTTTCTGAGCTTAAGCTGGATTTTACGATTATCGCAGCCGATGTTGAGCAATTTTATGGCACAAGCGCCGGTCATTTGTATTTGCGCCTTGACGCTGCCAATCTTGAGCAGGCCAGAGTGTATTGTCTGAGTAAGGGAATGGCGTGTACCGCAGTGGCAGCAGGTGGTCGCCCGGGAGGGAATGACGATGTTCTTTGATTTAACGACCACGAGACTGTTTGAATACCTTCCCAGGATCATTATCCCGGCGATCGGTTCTACCTTATACATGCTTGCTTGTTCAATGGTGCTTGGTTTTCTTATCGGCACCGGTGTTGCGATTTTACTTGTCATGACTTCACCGTACGGGCTAAAGCCGAACCGGAAGGTCTATAATACCGTTAGCTTTATGGTGAATATGATCCGGTCTTTTCCGGTGATTATTCTTATTGTTGCTATATCGCCGGTGACAAGGGTGATCGTCGGTACTTCCATTGGGGAAGAGGCGGCAATTGTACCGCTGACACTGGCGGCCTTTCCCGTTATTGCCCGTTACATGGAAGCCAGTTTGTTGGAAGTGGATACCAATGTTATCCTGGCGGCACGCTCCTTTGGGGCAAGCAACAGCCAGATTTTATTCAAGGTCCTGTTTTCAGAAGCGCTGCCATCAATTGTGGCAGGACTGACCACAACGGCTATTTTGTTTCTGGCCAGTACAACGTTAGCTGGTGCGGTAGGCGCCGGAGGACTGGGGGCGGTGGCGCTGACCTTTGGTTATCAGCGCTTTGATGACGTAATGATGTATGCGATCGTCGTCATCCTATTTATTATGGTATTAGCAATCCAAGGTTTTGGAGAACTGATATATAGAAGAGTAAAAACAGGAAAAGGGGTAGTAAGAAAATGAACTACAAAAAGCTTGGATTAGCAGTATGCTTAAGCATAGCTGTATTCGCTGCGGCAGGCTGTGGCGGCAAAAAAGCCGAAGCTCCCAAAACAGCGGATAAGAAGGAGATTACAATTGCCTGTGCGGAGACGACACAGGACTTGGTGGCGGCTATTGTTCCCGTTATGGCCGAAAAAGGCTATAAGGTTACGTATAAGACGTTTGACAATAATAAAAATACGCTGGTTGCTGCCAATGATGGCAGTGTGGATGCCGTTATGGTTGTTCACAAACCCTTCATGGAGAGCTTCAATGAAGCCAACAAAGGCGACTTGGTAATGGTAAAGCCTTATCTCTATGCAGTAGGCATGGGACTGTATTCGGAAAAATATAAGAACGTTCGTGAGCTTCCGAACGGCGCGACAATCGCCATCATGAATGATGCCATGAACATGGACCGGGCGCTGCGCATTCTTAGTGATGGCGGCCTTATTACCCTGAAAGACAATACTTCCAAGGCTTCGGTGCTTGATATCGCTCAAAATCCGCACAACTTTAAGTTCAAGGATATGGACCAAACACAGACTGTCCGCGCCTTGCCTGACGTTGATGCTTCTATTTCGTTCTTCAGCCATATGAAGAATGCCAATAAGGATTTCAAGGGATACCTGCTCCGGGATCAACACCCGGAAAACTACCCGCAGGGTGTGGTGGTCAAAGCCGGTAATGCCGAAGCGAAATGGGCAAATGATCTGGTCAGTGCCTTCCGCGATGAGAAAGTTCGGAAATTCGCACAAGAGCATTACGGCGGCCTATACGAATATTTCAAGCAGTAATAGAAACGGCAGGTGATAGAAATGTCCAAGCATGATGCCATGTGGCTGGATATTTTATTGGATCTTGGGCGCAAGCCAGTTGGTATCCATTTTTTGCTGACCGAGGCTGATTATGCGTCAAGTAAGGCACCCGGGCTTACAGGCGGCATGCCTTACTGCACGGCTGTGAAATGGGCCGGTGAAGGCCGTTCCTGCAAGATGGATGCGGCGCATGGTGCCTGTTCTGCAGCGTCCAGAGCGCTCGGCATGGCTGAGATCGGTGAAGAGGTTCATTCCGGCAGCAGGCATGCGAAGCTGGGGGTTTATGAAAATCTGGGTGTCAGCCGCTCTATTGCCAAAGACATGGTGTATTGTGCTCATAAGTGTTATGGAGTGGAAATCATGCCGCTGGAAGCTTATGATGAAGCTAATAACCCGGATGTTGTTGTAATTGTTACCACGCCGCATAATGCTATGCGGCTCATCCAAGGCTATGCCTACCATCGAGGCCAGCTCAAAGAAATTAAAATGGCTGGAATGTGTGCCGTTTGTCAGGAATGCACTTCGTATCCCTTTGAAAAGAATATGCCTAATATCTCAATGCTTTGTTCGGGTACCCGCTGTGTTGCCCAGTGGGCCAAGGATGAATTGGGGGTAGGCATCCCTTACCATCAGCTTGGACAGGTGATTAGCGGTTTGAAGAAGACCGTCAATCCAATGGAGGCGAATGAAGATAAACAGCGGATTGCCCAGCGCTTAGCGGCTGCAGGTCAAAGCGATGCCCTGGAAATCGTCTTTAGCCATAACTATTTCACCGGTGCCTATGGTACGCCGGAACAGCTTGCCCGCCGCAAAAAGTAAGCAAATATGCCGGATTTTTGCTGTTGCAGGCACAATCTGGTGATGTATGAAATGTTTCTCACAGACACAATCTATGAATAGTTAAGGCTTCAGTGATGTATTTACCATCACTGAAGCCTTTGTTTTTTACCGGTTTTTTTGCTTATTTGAATAAAAGGAATGCAATTGTGTTTATATATCTATATAATGAATAATGAGACAATTGCTAACTTCGCCATTATACGACTTATTTAGACAAAGAACATCTCACAAGCGATTATGCGAAGAGAAGGCAGGTGATCCTGGTTGACCTTTCTGGATACCTTTACGATTTATTTTCTCACGCTGTTAGGCAATGTAATTATGCTGTTGATGCTGGTGATCTTTGCAAAGACTACCGGTTTTGAAGGCCTGATGCGATATTATATATATGGAAAACTGCTGCAAACTATAGGCGCCGCGCTGGGATTATTCCGGTGGCTGATTCCGGTTGATCTGTCGATTATCCTCGGCAATAGTCTTGTTTATTTAGGTGGTGCATTGGAAGTCTATTGTATCGTTTATGTAGATAAAATGCCGATTGCGAGCGTGACGAAACGCTGGATACAAGCAGCAGCAGGGATTACCGCAGGGTTCACGCTGCTTTATCTGGCTGGTGCCGATACGGGTACCCGGGTTTTTGCCAGTGCCATGATTTTAGCAGTGTATTCGCTGGCTGCTGCTGCAGGACTGTATGCGTGTAAGAATACCACGAACTTACGGAAAACACTGGCTGTTTTTTTCGTGGTGTTAGCCGTTAGTCAGATCGTCCGGGCGCTGGATGCCTTGCCCCGGGGGGCGAATTATCCCTTGTTCGCTGCTTCGTCCTTACAAATGCTATCCTTTATCAGTATCTATATGCACACGTTAATCAGCACGATGGCCTATCTGCTTATCAGTCGTGAAGTGACGGATATCAAACTGAAAAAGGCGGCTACCCGTGATTATTTGACAGGCATTTATAACCGTATGCAATTTATCCAGTTATCTGAAAAGCTGCTTTCTCTGATGATCCGTCAAAAGAAGTCGACGACGATTTTTATGATTGATTTTGACTTTTTCAAGGTTATCAATGATACGTATGGTCATGATGCCGGAGACCGCGTATTGATTCATTTTAGTCAGGAGGTCCAGTCCATTATCCGCAAGGAAGATTTATTTGGCAGATATGGCGGTGAAGAGTTTATCATTTTCGCACCGAATACTACGGCTGAAGATGCACATGCCATGGGGTGCAAGATGAAAGCTGCGCTAGAGGTGAGCCTGGATAAGGATACGTCTATTCCCTGGTATACGGTGAGTATCGGGACTGCCACGATGATTCCGGAGAACTTGGCAGATATGGATACCTTAATAGTGCAGGCTGACCAGGCTCTGCTGAGCGCGAAACGAAATGGCCGCAATCAAATTGTCCAGTTTTCTTCTGCTGGAGATGAGTAACGGCAAGGCTTCAGGATTACTGAGTCTTGCCATTTTTGTGCCGTTAGTCAGTTTACTAGTTGCAATTTAGGCTTTGGTAAAAATAAGAGGCGCTTTTCGCTTGGAGGACGCTAGCCTTGTTTTAGGATATCCCATGGACATAGGGCATACAAGTTCATAGTTGAGAGGTACGCCATATTGCTCTTTGAACTCTTTTGTATTTAACATATATTCTGCAAAGCCGATCCAACAAGTGCCGATCCCCATTTCATGCGCTGCTAACATGATGTTTCCCGCAGCAAGCGAGCAGTCGTAACGATACCAATGAGAATCTGTATTTCCATAGATAATCAGCACAGTATTGGCATGATTAAACACACTGAATTTGGGGTTTTTCAGCCAGCCTTCATATTGATGAAGGTATGGATACTGATCAAAATTTTCAAGCAGATAGGCTTTGATCTTTTCTGACCAACTGTCAATTTCGGCTTTATCCTGAATCATTACGAAGCCCCATGGTTCCTTAGCTGAGCCGTTGGGAGCTTTTGTACCCAGCGTAATAAGCTCAGTCAATGTACTTTCGGGAATGACTCTTTCATCATAATTACGGACACTTCTTCTGCTTTTGATACCTTCTTGAATATTCATCGCGATCCCCTTTTACCAATAAAGTCTATTGCTTGTTATAGAGTTATTGTGCCCTTAGTTTTTTATAATGTCAACTTTACACGTCATAAATGAGGACTATGAAAATATCGGCATAACTAACCACAAGGTGAGCCTTACCGTTGCAGAGAGAGAACGAGAATACCTTAAATGGTTGCATTGGAAGGACAAATGTCCGAGAGTAAAGCGATTGACAAACTGGGATATAGCTTATAAAATGTAAACTAGTTAACTGACTGGAAAACCAGAGGTGAACAGCTCTATTCGTGCTGTTCACCTCTGGTTTTCCAACTATTATTAATATACGGGGGAGCGGATTTCATTGAAAAAGGTACTTGCCTTATCGCTAGCCATTATTGCTGTAGTGTTCGCCGCTGGTTGTGGTTCCGGCGGCAGTCCTAAACAAGAGGAGAAAGTCCTTAAGGTTGGGGTTACTTCCGGCCCTCATGCGGAAATTCTCGATCAAGTTAAAAAAGTGGCAGAACGTGATGGACTAAAAATTGAGATTGTTGAATTCAATGACTATGTGCAGCCTAATGCGGCTCTCGATCAGGGTGAAATTGATGCTAATGCTTTCCAACACCAGCCGTTTTTAGATAATCATGTAAAGGACCGAGGCTACAAGCTAGCATCAATTGCGAAAACAGTTATATTGCCAATGGGAATTTATTCTGACAAGGTGAAAAAGCTGGACGAGCTGAAAGAAGGCTCTTCTGTCGCTATTCCCAACGATCCATCCAATGCCGGGAGAGCGCTGCTGCTTTTACATCAGGCTGGATTAATCAAGTTGAAACCGGGAGCAGGTGCAGACGCAACCGTTTTAGATATTGTGGATAATCCCAAAAAACTAAAAATTAAAGAACTAGAGGCTGCGCTTATTCCGAGAGCGATTGCGGACATGGATATTGCTGCAATCAACACCAGTTATGCGATTAAGGCAGGGCTGGTACCAGCCCGTGACGGCCTGGCGCTGGAAAACGCAAGCTCACCTTATGCCAACGTGTTGGTGGTCCGGGAAAAAGACAAAGAGAAGCCTGTCTTCCAAAAATTGATAAAAGCGTATCATTCTGAAGACATTAAAAAATATTTGATCGAACATTTTAACGGATCGATTTTGCCAGCCTGGTAAGTTACCGGCAATATAAATAAAAAGAGCCTTGGTTGAGCGCTGGATCTGGTTTCCTCAATCAAGGACTTTTCTATTATTAGCTTAAGAATATTAGTACGACTGGGAGGAGTAGAATATGAAACAAATTTGGGTTGACCGGGAAAAGTGCCTGGGCTGCAAATCCTGTGAACTGCAGTGTGCGATAGAACGTGATTCAGTCAGTAAAACGCTGCTCGGTGCTGTGCAGGAAACACCGCTGCCAATTGCCCGGGTGGGAGTGTTTGGCGTTACAGGCCGGAGCTTTCCCCTGCAGTGCCGCCATTGCCAGGATGCCGCTTGTCTCAGGGCTTGTCCTTCGGGTGCCATGTGCCGGGATGAAGCAACAGAGGCGGTATTCGTTGAGCAGGAAAAATGCCGGGGGTGCTGGATGTGTGTCATGGCTTGCCCGTTTGGCGTGATTACGCCAAACAGCGCCTATAAGGTAGCCGTTAAGTGCGATGCCTGTATTCACATGGAAGAGCCAGCCTGTGTTAATGCCTGCCCCACCGGTGCGCTCAGCCAGGGTGACACGGATGAATTTCAAAAAGTACTGCTGAAAAAACGGGGCAATATTGCGTTATTTGCGCTGGAAAATACTACGACTAATAAAATCGGTCTTGCGTTCGCAGGAGAGGATGACAAACGATGAAAAACGTACATAAGAAATCTCTGGATCTGGCAGTCAATCAAGTACTGACAGCCGCGTATCGCAGCAGGATAGCGCTGATCTGGGACCGGGCAGAGGCAATGCAGCCGCAATGCGGCTTTGGCCGGCTGGCGATCTGCTGTACCGACTGCCAGGAAGGGTCTTGCCGGACAAACCCTTTCTCGGCAGAACAGCAGCAAACCATCTGTGGCCGGGATAAACAGGAGCTGGCAGCCAGGAGCTTTTTGCGTAAAGCAAGCGACGGCACTCTGGCACTGACTAAGCTGGCGGTACAGTATGAACCGGGATGCAACTTTTATGATGAGGTCATCAGACAAGTGGTCATGTCTGATGATGAAATGCTGGCTTTTGAGGATGTCCCAGAACGGCTGGCGATGATTGGGCGCTGTACCAACTCCGTGTTGGAGCAGATTAGCCAGAGCCGGAGTGCTGTTGGCGGCAGCGGAGTGCCTGCTGTTGTCGGTGTGAATTTGGAGAGTCTGCGCTCTGACGTTGTCAACATTGTGTTTCATGGGCATGTGGACTGGCAGTGCGTCTTAGGAATTCAGGCTGCCGCACAGGACGCGGATATTCCTATTCAGCTTAGCGGCTTATGTGGTAATGAACTCAATGGCAGTTTGCCATTGCCACTATTGACGAACTATGATTCGCAGGAAGTGCCACTGTTGACCGGTCTGGTCGACCTAATCGTCATTGGTGATCAGTGTGTCATGCCGTCGCTGGTCAAATTGGCTGACATCCGGAACATCCCGGTAGTGAAAACGGCATCAAAGACAGTAGACTATCCGGCAGTTATTCAATCAGCCTGGCAGGCCTATAAGAACAGGAGCAGCAAAGCGGCTGCTGTTTCCGCGGTCAGCAATGAAGCTTATATCGGCTTTACGATCGATAACAGTGTTGAGCTGTTTCAGCGCGTGGCAGAACAATTTAGACAGGGCAGCCTGCAGGGCGTCGTGTACTTGGGAGGCTGCGGGAGCGTGGCCAATACGCAGGATGCCCAGCCGGTTCAAATCGCTGCTGCACTTATTGAGGCGGGGTACTTGGTGATAACAGGCGGCTGTGCTGGAACGGCTCTAGCCAAAGCAGGCATGTGCCGGGCTGACTGGAAAAACGAAGTGCCGCCGGTGCTTCATATCGGTTCCTGCCATGATGCAGGCGAGTTTCTCCGGATTGCTGCCTTTTTGCAACAAAACAATGTTCCGGTAAGTGCTCTCTTCCCGGAAATCAATCATAACAAAGTGCTGGCAACAGCGATTGGCTTCGCTGCAGCCGGAATCCCTTCCCGGCTGGGTTTTGACGCCATCCCTGATCAAGTTTCCAGGGGTGGGGAGCTTCTGCCGTTACCGGAGGTCGCGGAGCTTCTGCAAACTTTGAGCAAAGGCGCTACAAAATGAAAAAAACGACTGCAAGTCCTAAATATGTTATCATCGGACAGGGCGCCGCTGGTGCAGCAGCGGCAAACGAAATTAAACAATTGGAAAATGAAGCGGTAGTTACCATTATCAGCAATGAACATGAAGGCTTCTACAGCCGGATTGATCTACCCGATATTATCAGCGGCAAACGGGAAACCCGGGACGCGCTGCTCCAAACACCGGCCCAGTTTCAGGACAAAGGAATTCATTGCCTGACTGGCGAGCAGGTTATCTGGATCAGCCCGGACGATCATAGCGTCGAATTGACAGCAGGCCGGCGGTTGTATTATGACAAGTTGTTATTGGCCACCGGCGCCCGTCCGATGCTGCCGCGATTGCCAGGGATGGAAGCAACGGGAGTATTCTCATTGTGGACAATCGAACAGGCAAAAGATATTTTGCTGGCGGCTGCCGGGGCCAAAGCAGCGGTGGTAATCGGGGCAGGCTTGATCGGGATAAAAACTGCACTGGCTCTTCATCAGCGTGGTTTGCGCGTGACCATCCTTGAACAACTGGACCGGGTGCTGCCGCAGCAGCTGGATGAGGCTGGAGCAGAAATTCTGGCGACTGCCATCAGAGCGGGAGGCGTGGAACTGCTTACAAGTACACGCATGGAGGCAGTGGAAACAAGCGGCGGTAGAGTGACTGGCGTTCGTGCTGGTACGCGGCTGATAGCCTGTGATATAGTTGTTTGCGCTATTGGGGTGAGGCCTGACATGGAGCTTGCCCGTACAGCCGGTTTGTCGCTGGGAGCGGGCATTGTTACAGATCAATTTCTGCAGACGTCGCAGGCGGATATTTATGCCGCAGGTGATGCAGCGGAAGTGATTGATGTATTTGGGCAGCAGACGATGTCGGCTGGTTGGCCCGCTGCGGTTGAACAGGGGATCATCGCAGCCAGAAATATGGCAGGTGTGCAGATGCGATATCCCGGCTATCTTACCCAAAACAGCGTTGAAATCGCCGGAATACCGCTCGTGTCTGCCGGTACTATTTATGCTCGTGACGGGGAGGAGATTTTGTCCCGTCAGGACGGAAATACCTATAGAAAACTCGTGCTTACCAATAACCGGCTGAAAGGCTTTCTGCTGATGGGCGACATCCGGCAGGCAGGAGTACTGGCTGGAGTTCTTACCAGGCAGCAGCCTATTGTGCCGGGAAATTCTTTTCATTATGCTAAATTGCTGGAATTGTGAGGTGGGCTGTTATGCGAATTGATAAAAATAAATGTGCCGGATGCGGCCAATGCACGGAGTTTTGCACCCTCGGCAAGATAGCGGCGCGGCGGCGTGATTCCCGAACGGGAAAGCTGTATTATGAGATCGATGAGGATGAATGTGTGGACTGTGGGGTTTGCCTGCGGGCGGCGGTTTGTTGTACTGGAGCTTTATTTATGCCGCAGTATGAATGGCCCCGCACAGTGCGCTCAGCTTTTAGCGATCCGACTGTCGAGCACCGTGAGACCAAGGTACCGGGGCGGGGGACTGAAGAGATCAAAACCAATGAGGTTACAGGACGAATCAAGCGCGGCTTTGTAGGCATCTCCTGTGAAATGGGACGCCCAAATGTAGGGGCCCGCTTTCGTGATATTGAGAAAGTAGCTGTTGCTCTCGCCAAACTTGGGGCGGAGTTTGAGCCGAATAACCCCTGCACCCGGTTGATGGCTGATCCACATACCGGCATATATAAGGATGAGGTCCGGGATGAAAAAGTCCTTTCTGCGATTATTGAAATGATCGTACCTATCGAAAAAATGGCTGCTATTTTGACGGCCATCCGCCAGGTTGCCGCTGAAGTGGACTGTGTATTTTGTGTCGATCTGATTACCATACTGGAAGAGGATAATTTGGTGCCAACGCTGCCTGTACTACATGAGTTGCAGTGGGCATACCGGCCAAACGGGAAAATGAACACAGGTCTTGGCAGACCGCTGGCAAAGGGGGAGTAAAGCGTGTCGCATACATTACACCGGCGAGGTACGCCGGAAAATCTGGAGAATGACTTTCCTATGCATGCTATGCCGGCCAGGGGCTTTAATCATGAAGGGGCCGGACCTAAATTACAACAGTTCTTAAAAATTGCGCATGCACACAACCCCGTTAACTTAGGTGATGTCAAGCTTGGCAACCAGTATGTCACGGATTACGAGGAACTTTATGAGAAATTGACGACAAGCAGCACGCATGCTGTTTTGGCAAATCAAGAGGACTTGACGGCGTTGCTGGCGGAAGTTAAAAAGGCCGATCTGGGCATGTCCCTTACGGTATCGGGCTTATTTGAAAAACTCTTTGAGTGCTGCGCACAGGCCGGGATTCAACCCCATGCCGTGGAGCACTCTTTAGGAATATTGGGGAAAACGGAAAAAATGCCTGAAGAAGAGATATCACAGGTAACTACGATGTGTGGTCATGGCATGGTGGCACAGGGGCTGGTGCGCCGCCTCATCCGCAAAGTGAAGAAAAGGGAAATGACACCGGAAGAGGCCGGTATTGAATTGGCAAAGCCCTGCCGCTGCGGTATTTTCAACCCGGCCCGGGCAGCAATGCTCATTGAGGAATATTGCGCATTGTTTGCTGTTTCGGTGAAATAGAATATGGGACAAGGGACCTGTCCCCTTGTCCCACATAACCTTAATAAATATTGACGTAGTGTAAGAGAATCAGTATACTCATTATAAAATGTGTATATACACGTAATGGGTTTTCCAGGATAGAGAGGTGGTAGTATGCAGCACATTCATGAAGTTTACCCAAAACGCTCTAGTCCGTGCACTTGCATGAACATGCGACGCGCTTCGCGAGCGCTTACTCATTTTTATGATGAAGTTTTAGAACCGAGCAGGCTCACCGTAAATCAGCTGGCGTTACTCAGAAATCTTGAAGTGTTAGAGCAGGCCACTATTGGACAGTTAGCGAAAACAATGCGAATCGACAGAACTACGCTGAATCGCAATATGAAGCCGCTGGCCGATGCCGGACTAATAGAAAGTCATCCAGGCCAAGATACCCGCACCAAAGTAATCATACTTACAGAAGAAGGAAAAGCTGCCGTAGGCTTGGGATGGAGGCTGTGGGGAGAGGCGCAGCAATCAATCAAGGAATATTTGGGTGAAGAGGATTTGGCCAAACTTAAGCAATTGCTTGCGAAGCTAGAGGCGCTTAATAAAGGAGATATGTATGGCAACTAAATTATCCAGGGCAGCATGGCTAATGATGCTAAGCTCAGCCGCAATACTAGCAATAACGATGGGGGCAAGACAATCTGTTGGAATTTTTGTTTCACCCATCGATAGGACGACAGGCTTAGGGATCATTTCTATCAGCTTTGCCCTCGCAGTAGGGCAGTTTATGTGGGGGTTAGCCCAGCCTATTTTTGGCGCAATTGCCGATAAAAAAGGCTCTTACGGTGTACTTGTAGTGGGAGCTTTTATGCTTGCCGGAGGATTAGCGTTAACTCCCTTCGTCAACTCGGAGTGGTCACTTGTGCTGACGATGGGGATTCTAAGTGCAGCCGGAGCAGGTGCCGGAAGCTTCTCCATCTTAATTGGTGCCACGTCTCAGCAACTGCCGCCTGAACACCGGTCTTTTGCCGGCGGTTTTATTAATGCGGGAGGCTCGTTAGGGCAATTCATTTTTGCACCGCTGTTACAAGCAATCATTAGTGGCTTTGGCTGGATTACTGCCATGTTCACTATGGCGGCAACCACTCTCCTCACTATTCCGCTTGCCTCATTGCTCAGCGGTAAACAATCTCAGGAAGCAGTAGCTGCTACAGCGAAGACTTCAATAGGACTGATGGAGCAAATCCGGATTGCGATGCAGGACAAGAGTTACCTCTGCCTGCATGCCGGTTTTTTTACCTGCGGCTTTCATATTGCATTTTTGGTGACCCATTTACCTGGTGAAGTTGCGTTATGCGGGCATTCGGCACATGTCTCGGCTGCAGCCTTAGCAATCATTGGTTTATTTAATATTGCGGGCAGTTTGTTTGCCGGTAAGCTTGGCTCTCACTTCCGCATGAAGTATATCCTTGCAGTCATGTACGGCAGCCGGGCGGTAATGATTGGACTCTATCTACTGGCTCCTAAAACGGAACTGACCTTTTATATTTTTGCCATGGCACTTGGGTTTACCTGGCTGGCAACAGTACCGCCAACAGCCGGTCTGGTAGGAAAACTATTCGGAACCAGATATTTAGCGACTCTATTCGGCTTGACGCTGCTTTCCCATCAGATTGGCGGATTTTTAGGTGCCTGGCTCGGCGGACTTTCGATGGCCCATGATGGCAATTACCTGTGGATGTGGTATGCTGACATTGGATTGGCAGCGTTAGCTGCACTGGTTAATCTTCCGATACGGGAAGATAAAGTAAACGTTTGAGTAGTTTCATATGGCAAACGGCAAGGCTTCAGAGTTCGGAGCCTTGCCGTTTTTATTTCTTTGGGCAATTTTAGGGGTTATGTGATCCATTGATGAATGAGCGTATAAAATACACGAGCGATATGGGAGGAATATTGAAAATTCTGGTAAATATAGTAGTTTAATGGAGATATTCGGAGGATATATATGGGATTCTTACACAAGTGTTGTAATGGTATGCGAACAGAAGTGATAGCACGACCATTCTTGAAAGTAGATTTTAGGGGGTTATCCCGGTATTCGTGGCTGATTATTTTCCTAGGAACTCTTATAATAAGCGGGATATGGTCTTTTGCTTATCGACAAATCAATTACGACTATGACAGGACGATTAAAGAAGCCTCACGGGAAACGATGAACTTAAGTATAGCTTTTGAAGAACATGTCCGAAGAATTATTTCCGATATAGATAAAGAACTTATTAGCATTAAACAGGTTTATGAACGTAGTAATTTCTCCGATTCAGCACTTAGTGCTTATATTCGCGAAGCGGTGAGCAGATCTGATGGACAAAAAGCTATCGTAATGAATGAGAGGGGAAACGTGGTAGCTGCCTATTCCGAATATGGATTGATCTCAAATGTTTCAGATCAGGAGTACTTCCAAGTTCACCTCACTGGCGATCCTAATAAGCTGTATATTGGAAAACCAATAGACGGAAATGGCGGTGAGGCCCTGATCCCTTTAGCCCGCCGTATTAATAAGCCGGATGGATCGTTCGGTGGAATTGCCGTTATTAACCTCAGAGTAGCTTATTTTCTGGAGTGCTATCAAAAGATAGACATTAGACAGAACAACTCATTGTCGGTTATTGGTAAAGATGGTGTTATCCGGGCCAGGCGAAGCAACGGTAAATTAGGAAGTGGTCAGGATATCCGTGAAAGCAATCTCTGGAAGAGTGCACAGAACAGTCCTTATGGAACAATAATAGGAAAAAATTATGTGGATGGGAATGCTCGATTAGCCAGTTATCGTGTCATGCCGGATTATCCTCTAATCGTTTCTATTGCAGTTTCTACTCAACTAGCGTTGGCTGATCATGAGAAGCGCAAATGGGATTATATACTGGGAGCTTCGCTAGCCAGTATTTTCATAGTAGCTTTTTTGGGCTTGCTGATTAATTGTGCTGCGAGGCAGAATGCACTCACCAGAGAATTGGAGATACTTGTCGAGGAAAGAACAAAAGAGCTGCAAAAACAGTATGCAATGCTGCAAGAGAGAGATAAGGAACTTTACCAGCTCAATTGCGAATTAATTGAAACAAGCGCAGCTGTTCAGGCGGAAAAAGAGCGGCTATCATCGCTGGTGTGCAGTATTAGTGATGAGGTATGGTTTGTTGATATGGAGAAAAGAGTTACATTGGTAAATCCCACTGCACTTAAGGAGTTTAGCCTTAAAGATGGTGAAATGGATTTAATGGAACTAGCTTTAAGTCTGGAGATAATGCGTGCGGATGGGAGTCGACGGCCTCTTGATGAAGCACCTCCTTTGTATGCGCTTCAAGGCAGAAGTGGTAACTATCAGGAAATAGTCCGGACACCTGCAACTGGTGAACTACGCTATCGTGAGGTCAGATCTAATCCCGTAAGGGATATTAGTGGCAATATTATAGGGGCGGTATCCATCGTCCGCGATATAACTGATCGCAAAGCGATGGAAGACGAACTAAAAAAGCATCGCGATGACCTTCAACTGCTTGTTGAGGAACAATTGCAGAAGTTAAGAGAAATAAATACCGAAATGACCGCAATATTTGAGAGTATTAGTGACCCCTTCTATGTCCTGGATAAGGATGGACGATTAACCTATATAAATAAAGAAGCTGCTCAAGTTAATTTGAAACTAAACGAAGCGCATATCGGGCAGAAGATATGGGAATTATTCCCTGAATTAATTGGAAGTGAATTATATGAAAGCTATTATGAGGCATGTACGAATGAAATACCCAAGCATTTGGTATTTCAAAGTATAGATGGGCAAAAATTGTTTGATGCCCATTTATATCCATATGAAAATGGTCTTTTTGCATACTTCCGTGATGCTACAGAACAAAAGAAATATGAGACAGAGTTATCGAGGCTGGAACGGCTGAATGCCGTTGGAGAGATTGCAGCCAGCATCGGCCATGAGGTTCGAAACCCCATGACTACTGTGAGGGGATATTTGCAGAGGTTTACTCAAAAAGCCGCATTTAAAGAATATCAAGCCCAATTAATGTTGATGATTGAAGAGCTGGACCGGGCAAACAATATTATTACAGAGTTTTTGTCGTTGACAAAAACTAAGACAAATCAAATGAAGCTATGTGATCTTAATATGGTAATTAGAAATCTTTTTCCATTAGTTCAGGCCGATGCTTTTCGGAGAGGCAATACTATTGAACTGCAACTTGAAGAGATTCCTGAAGTAGTAATGGATGATAAAGAAATTCGCCAATGCATTCTTAATCTGGTTGGAAATGGCCTCGATGCTATGCCTAAAGGTGGTAAGGTAACCATTGGAACAGCACAATTAGGCAATCACGTGGTACTGACCGTCCGGGATAGGGGCTTGGGTATACCAAGCCACATAAAAGAAAAGTTAGGAACACCATTTTTTACAACTAAGGAGCACGGTACCGGGCTTGGATTATCTGTTTGCTACCGGATTGCACAGCGTCATAAAGCGTCGATTAAAATTGAGACGGGTCCGGAAGGAACATTGTTTTATTTCATTTTTAATACGGTTCCCGTTCAGTATTTGTCCAGCAATTCTTTATAGGGGGGAAAGAAATGAGAGCTGCTTTATTAGTGATCGATATGCAAAAACATTATGTTTTTGCCAGTGAGGAAAAGACGAAAATAGCCCTAAAAGTGGTCCCCTGTATTAATTCCGTTATTGCGCTATTTCGCAGCAAAAAACTACCCATTATCTGCATTCAGCATATGGATAGCGAAGAAGGCGTTGTTCCGGGGACAGACAAATTTCAAAACATAGAACAATTGGGAATTGCTGCCAATGATATTCACATTATCAAGACTTATGGCAATGCATTTAATAAAACCAATCTTGCAGAGAAGCTACAAGAGCTCGCTGTTGACACGGTCATCCTAACCGGTTATTGTGCCGAGTATTGTGTTCTCTCTACATATCGAGGAGCAGAGGATATGGATTTAACGCCTATTATCGTGCGCAATGCAATTGCCAGTGGCAATATGGAGCATATTCGTTTTGTGGAAAACATAAACGAAGTCATATCCTTAGGTGCTCTAAAAGCTGCATTATCTTAATAACCGATAGAGTGGAGAAAGCCTCAACCTGTCATTCAGGCTGAGGCTTTCTCCTTTTCATTTCCTGCGAGTTTCAATCGTATAAGACATACCAGCGGAAGCAGATATAAATAAAAAGCATAAGGAATGAATTCGACGGGACTCACATCCATGGTAGTAGTAGGGACAAAAGCTGCAATATTCCAGGGGATAAGGGCCGCTAGTACAATTCCGGTGTTTTCTAAATCAAGCGCTAATGTATACTTATCGATGTTTTTCTCTTGGTAAGTGCTAGTCACAAGCTGATTGGTTAAAACAATTGCCATCGACTGATTGCAGCCAAAAGCAGCGGTTAAAATACTGACGATAATGGTATAAGCAAAAAGCTCAGCCCGTGTTCTTGCCCTGGCAAGGACTTTTTCTACGCTGTTCAGCATATTTGTCCCGTCGAATATTCCGGCTAAAGCGCAAGAAACATATACAACCAGTGAAGCCTTCCACATAGAAATAATGCCGCCGCCTTTAATTATGGAATAGAGTGGATTGTCGGGATGCAAATAAAAACCAAAGAACAAATAGTGGATAATATCGTTCATGCTATCATGTTGAATAAAAATACTAAGCAGTACTGCTATGAAAATGCTGCAGAGCATGGAGCTTTTGACATTCACTTTAAATACTGAAAAAGCTACGATAAGAATTGCTGGTAATAAAGCTAACCAATCGATAAGAAAGCTGTTTAAGATTTCCCTATCAATGCTGCTTTCCACAATGCTTAATGGCTGGGTGAAGGAGAAAAAAGTATATAGAATGATAGAGATAATAAACGGGATGACGGATGATGAAACCATATTTCGTATATTGGTAAAAATATTTGTTTCCGTTAAATTTGCAACTAAATTGGCGCTGGAAGACATGGGAGAACATCTATCTCCAAAGTAGGCTCCGGCAATAATTGCTCCCGCTGCTAAATTTGGATCAACATTACCGCTTTTTGCCATGACAATTAAAGCTATGCCTACTGTGCTGACTGTTCCTAATGATGTGCCAAGTAGAACAGATACTAATGAGCTTATTAGGAACGCATATAGGATAAAGTAGTTAGGATTCATAAGTTTGATTCCGTAATAGACAATTGCAGGGACCGTTCCTGCTGCCATCCAGATAGCAGTTATAGCCCCTATTAATATAAATATCTTTAAAACTACAAATGCTTTTTTCCCTCCGTTAAAAGACATCCTACAAATATCTTTTAACGAGAATCCTCTTCTCCAAGAAAGAAGAGCAAAAATGCATAAACCAATTAATAAAGGAATACCCACAAAAATCCCCTTATAAATAGAAAAAAGCAATATACTGAATGTAACAAACATGCCGATAATAATATCCATGTTATCCCCCAGTTGCCTCTAGCACTTTACTTAAGAAAAACCACAGTGGAAGTTAATAATAGTAAATACGGATCTGGTTTTATGTTAGTATAAAATGCCAGATCAGACAAATGGATTATTTGTATAAAAATCAACGCGTACGCCGATAAAGACAGATGGATGCACAATAGCGCTTTGTAGGTACCCCTGCTGCCGGATGTCGCCCCTGTGCGCTTAAAATTCCGCATGGTGATACAACCCTGGCCGAGAGGAGTAGGTCTATTGCTGTCGAATGTATCTACTAGTTTTTTGAAGGCAGCTTAAAAAGAGAGGCAAAAAGATAGTTGTTATGAAAGTATTATACAAGGCGGCAGCAAGACAAGTACTGCTTTTTGTTCTGCTATTACTGGCAGGAGTGTCTCTTCAGGTTGCAGCAGCTTCTATTGGGCATGAGGCTCAAAATCGGTTAGCCGAGATCGAGCGGGAAGCTGCCGAAAGTGTTTATACCCGGCCCGAAAAGGCAATTGAACTTAGCAATGAGGCGCAGCTCCTGGCAAAAGAGCTGGACAATCAAGAGGTTTTAACGTCAGCTCTGCTTACTGCCGGTCTGGCACATATGCGGCTTGGTAATGCGCTTGAAGCTCGCGATTATCTGGAGCAAAGCCGGGAGCTTGCCCGGCACATTGGCAGCCTTAAAGGAGAAGGCGATGCGGAAAATCATCTGGGCACTGTCTATTTTGAACAAAGTCAGTTTGACAGGGCGCTGCAGCATTATGTGAAAGCCCTGGAGATTCGCAAAGCAATTGAAGATAAAGTAGGAATGTCCAAATCCATTAATAATATGGGCAGGGTACATCACAAGCTGGGCAATTACGATAAAGCAATAGAATTGTTTCGCGAGGCATTGCTGCTAAAACCCGAAAACGACCAAAGTGGGCGGGTAAATACCTTAAATAATCTTGGTCTTGTTTACAGGGCAAAAGGGGATATTCCGTCGGCAATGGCTGTTTTTCAAGAAGCCTTGCAGCTGGCTGAAAGCATTCAGTCAGTACAGGGAATTGCTTATTCCATGCTGTCCCTTGGCGAGACGTACAAGCTGACCGGGCAGCTCACGCTTGCGGAAAGCTATACGCTGAATGCGTTGGCTCATTACGAGTCCATCCAATATACCCATGGTGTTGCCTATACGCTATTTCGTGCCGGGGTCATCTATGCCGAGCAAGGAGAGAGTGCAAAAGCACTTGATTATTACGACCGGTCAGAGCTTACGGCAGAGCAGATTAAGCAAAAAGGGTTACGACGGGACATAGCCTGGGAAAAAGCAAAAATTTTTGAAGCCTCTCTGGATTTACCGCAGGCACTGTCATATCTGCATAAATATATATCCCTGCAAGAATCGATTCTCAATTCTGATTTGCACCAAAAAATACTGATTTTACAAAATCAGCATGAGCTGGAAGGAAAAGCAAAAGAAATAGAATTACTGCATAAAGATGTTACGCTCAAAAATGCGCAGTTGAACATTCAATGGCTGTTATTGGCTGTAGTGGCTACTTTTTTGGCTGCTAGTATTGTGTTTGCCTTGTTTATGTATCGGCAGAACAAATGGCGAAAAAACAAAGAAAAAGAATTGCTCTCTGCCACCGCTAGTCTGGAAACAGCTAACCAACGTCTCAGCCAATTGGCCGATACAGACTTTTTGACCCGGGTGGCAAACAGGCGGCGCTTTAATAAAGAGTTTGTAGCTGCATGCCGGCAGGTGGCAAAAGAGAAAAATGCACTGGCAGTTATTATCATGGATATTGATTTTTTTAAAGAGTACAACGACCACTACGGTCATCTGCAGGGTGACGAATGCCTGGTGCAGGTAGCGGCCGTTTTACAGGATACATTTCTGAATGAGGAATGTCTGTTAGCCCGGTACGGTGGAGAAGAGTTTGTTGTATTGATTAGGGGCGACTGTAGTCAGGCGTTTCAATATGCCGAAAAGGCCAGGCTCTATATTGAAGAATTAAACCTGCCTCATCTGCGTTCTGCTTTTGGGCGGGTAACTTGCAGCTTCGGCTTAGCTTGTTTTGTTCAGCATGGTATGCCTCAAGAGTTGTTAGCCCAAGCGGATAAAGCCCTTTATGAGGCTAAGCGCTCAGGGCGCAACAAGGTAGTTCAGTTTGGCTTTGGCAGCGGAGAGTAAAGTTAACGGCAAGGTTCAGGATTTCTGAGCCTTGCCGTTGTTCATTGGAACCGTAAATTTAACGGTGAAACGCGTGCGATTCTCTTGTGACTCGACGCTTAAGTTAGCGTGATGCCTTTCGGCAATACTGTAGCACACTGCCAGGCCTAAACCGGTACCGGAATCTTTGGTAGTGAAAAACGGTGTGCCAAGTGAATTAATAATTTCCGGCGGTATGATGGGGCCGGTATTTTCAATCGCCAGGTATACTTGATCCTGTTCTTCCCAGGTTAGGATTTTAATCGTATCGCCTTTATCCGTCGCCTCGATTGCGTTTTGTAAAAGGTTCAGCAAGAGCTGGGTAATTTCGTGCTGATCAATCAGCAAAGAGGAAGTATGGCCTAACTCAATTTTAATGACCCTGTCTTTTTCTAATGCGTTTGCCTCGATTAGGGGATAGATGGTTTCTATTAGCTGATTAATATTTTTTGTTTCAAGATGAACGCGTTTATCTTTCGCTAAGCTTAAGAACTCAGTAATAATGGAGTTAGCGCGGTCAATTTCTTCAATCATCAAATGCAATTGACTTGCGATATATTCGTTTTCGGGGCGGCGTTGCAGCATCTGCAAATATCCCCGGACAGTTGTCATTGGATTGCGTACTTCGTGGGCAATGCCAGCCGCCATTTGTCCAACCAGGTGCAGCTTTTCCGCTCGCTCAGCTATTGCCTGCATTTTTTTCCTGTCGGTAATATCACGGACGATAGACACTAATGCATGAATCTTTCCATAAGAGTTTCTCAATGGCGACATCGAAATGCTGACATCGACACGCGTTCCATCTTTGCGAATTTTCGTTGTCTCAAAGTCCTTTATGCTTTCGCCGGCAGAGACCATTTTGACCATATATTCTGCATGGTTCATTGTATCTGGCGGCGTGACCGGCAGCCTCCGGTCAAGAACCTCGGCAAGCGGCCAGCCAAAAATCTCTTCGAAGCCTTTGTTTGCTTGTACTAAGATTCCGTCTAAATCAAAAATCGCAATTGCATCTGTTGCGTTTTCAAAGATTGCTCTCAACTGTTCAATAGCAAGTCCATAGTTTTCCTGTACCTTATAGTGATTGGTCATATCAAGGATTGACAAAATCGTTATTATGCGCCCTGTTCTATCTTCAAATCTTGCAGACGAAAGGATGGCAGGGAATTTTGAACCGTCACTGCGCACGAGCGTAAGTTCGATGGTAGTGCAGTTGTTTTTTTCTAACTGCTGTAAAGATCGTCCTAAGCGGGGATCGGCAGGATCTATCAAGCCTTGCCGGCCGGCTTTGATAAGTTCCTGTTTTGTAAGACCGAACATGGTACAAGCAGCAGGGTTGGCTGTAAGTATGATACCGTGCCCTGTACACATCAAGAGCGCTTCAGGACGGTGGTGAAAAAGCACACAGTTTAGAGTAAGCAATAAGTTTCCATTTTCAATTAAGTTGCAATGATTGTTTTGAAACAAAACTTCACCACCTTCTCAACTTGAATTTTAGTTATATTCGGA
The DNA here is from genome assembly GCF_032013335.1 of Anaerospora sp. NCBI lineage: Bacteria > Bacillati > Bacillota > Negativicutes > Selenomonadales > Sporomusaceae > Anaerospora > Anaerospora sp. The sequence continues at coordinate 390,529 of NZ_DALZUO010000001.1, forward strand.
ATTTACTATGCGCTATCCTGCAAAGAATGATGGTTGATAAGATAAATCGCCAAGTATTATTAAATAGCTTTGGCTATGATATCTTTTCATTTTAATTTTTTGTGAAGCCGCTTTCTTAACTTATAGACCATATTTGCCTAGTTTATATTATTCGTGATGGAATTTACTTGTAAAACTTGAGGAAATGAAGTAGTACCCCTATTTAGCTGTCAAAGCAGTTTCAGCCATTAGGAGAAGTCAAGTCAGTACTGTGGAAAATAGGCAGGATAATGCAAAATGTTGCAGAACAATGTAAACCTCAGCAGCCTTAATAAGGCGGCATACTGCAACACCATTCTTGGGGGAGAAGCTTTATGAATTCAAGCAAACTTGCTCTTACTCTACTATTCACTGCCATGTTTGCGCTCACATTTTATATTCGGAGTTTTGTTGCGGATGAGCTGTCTAATATTGAATATAGCGTAAAAACGGTTCAAGACGAAAATGTTAAACAGTTAAGTAAAGTCGTGGAAGTACAGGGAGAGGTCAATAAAGTTCCCTGGCTGGTTTCACGGCTGATCATCTCTGAGGGCGAAGATAAACGCCAATATATTGAAAAGCAAATTATTGTTCAAATAGATGAAATTGAGAAAAAGTATATGAATGACCGCAATCATCGGGAGGATGAGGAGGCACTGCATACGTATGTAGGGAAGAACTGGCAGGGTTATAGGACGTCGGTTTTACAAGTAATGAGTGCCTTTCAGCGTGATAAAATCTTTGAGGCGCGGGACCGGATGGAAGACAGTCTTCTCTACTTGGAACGCGTAAATGACGGCCTGAAAATGTTTGTAGCCCTGCATGAGCGGGATGTGGCAGACAAGACCGGCGGCATTGTCCGTATAATTGTGCTGGCAAAGCAGAATATGATGATTCTTGTTATGGTGGCATTGTTGACATTTATTTTTATTGGGGTCATTGCTTTTCGTAAGATCACTTCTACGGAAAAACAGTTGAGAAAGCAAGCGTACCATGATGATCTTACCGGCTTGCCCAACCGGTTTTCTTTTCAGCAGACCATGAGAGAAGAATTGCAGAAAGCGGATCGGCCGGACAATGGAGCCGTATTATTCTTGGATATGGATAATTTTAAAATCATAAACGATCACTATGGACATGATGCCGGTGATCAGTTTTTGGTGATTATTGCTAACAGAATCAGATCCTTATTTGGGGAGGATGTTTTTGGAGCCCGTTTTGGTGGTGATGAGTTTGCCCTTTTTCTGCGTAAGGCAGATGAAAAGCAGGTTGAAAAGCTGCTTAGCGAGTTGCGGGGGATCATTGCCGAGCCTGTGCAGGTGCAAGGAGTGTTGATTTCGCCAACTCCCAGTATTGGAGTGGCTTTTTATCCGCACCATGGAGATACTGTAGTGGAGCTGTTGAAAAACGCAGATATCGCCATGTATCAGGCTAAAAGTAAAAAAAATGCCTATGTTATTTATGAAGCCAAGTTGTTGAGTGATATTACGGCCCGCCAGCTGATGGAACAAAGTCTCAAACAAGCAGTGGACAGGAATGAGTTTTCTTTAGTGTATCAGCCGCTGATTTGCGTGAAGACTCATCAAATCATTGGACTTGAAGCATTGCTGCGCTGGAAGTCAGGGCAGCTGGGTGACGTTTCACCGGTAGAGTTTATCCCCTTGGCAGAAGCGACAGGGACCATTATCCCGATCGGCTGCTGGGTACTCAATCATGCTGCGGCTATGATTAAAACGCTTGAGCAGCTCGGTGCCCGTGATATTTTTATCTCGGTGAACGTTTCGGTTATTCAACTCATGCAGGAGGATTTCATTGATATTGTTGAAAAAGTCGTAACAACACAAGGTATTGCCCTGAACAGCCTCAAAATAGAGATAACCGAAACTGTGTTAGTTGAATCGTTCCCCTTGATCAAAACAAAAATTAAGCTGTTACGTGATATGGGAATTAAAATTTGTCTCGATGACTTTGGTACAGGCTATAGCTCTATTAATTATTTGACACGTCTGCCGCTGGATATTTTAAAACTGGATAAGTCGTTGGTTCGTGATCTGAATCGCAATGAACGTTCACAGGTAGTATTCAGGAACTTAATTCAAATGGCACATGGCATCGGTATCAAAGTAGTTGCCGAAGGTGTAGAGACCCAACAACAAATGGAACTAATCCAGGGGCTAGGCTGCGACTATGCGCAGGGATATTACATTAGCAAGCCCGTTGGAGCGGAAGATGTTATTCAGTTAAGTATGAAAAGGCCGTAAGCAGGGTGCTTACGGCTTTTTGTTGCAGGTTTTTAACCTCCTTCGATTTCGGTTGCAGTGAAGGTGATTGGTCCGATAACGGTAGCTGCGCTGCCGATATTAGGAAGCTCTGCGGTGAGATAGTAAGTGTAGAATCTGGAGGAACCGAAACGGGTATCAACATGATTAAAGCTGGTAAGCTTTCTGCTGTCAAAGCCGCTTTCTGCGCTGTCAAGAGCACTAAAGACCAAATTAGTTAATGGTACTCCCCGCCAGATTTTAAATAAGACATCTACTCTTTCCAGACCGGTGCCGTTGGCTACTGCCAGCCAGCCAACCGTTGCATTTAACGCTACAGCGCAATTACAATCGCAGCCGGATCTCATAGTAAGCGTAGCTAATGTTGTAGGAGTAGGTGAGAGTGTCAAGGGGATTGCAACACTTCCGGAAGTGTTGCTTGGCAATACAGAGAAACTAAAGTTTATGAACTCATCATTTTCATTCATCATGTAGTCACCTCGTTTATAATGTATATAACATAATATGAGGTGTGTTTGCTGATTGTGCTAAGCAGCAGTTTTATTTTTCGGGCAATATGTAGACGGTCACATGGCGTCTTCCCCAATCAAAAGCTTCAGCGCGCGTGTCCATGGCAAGATCGATGTGATTGCCATTGATTGCACCACCAATATCATCAGCTAACGCTTCGCCATAGCCAGGGACGTAAAGTCTGGTACCCAGCGGAATTACATCTGGATCAACAGCACACAAACCTCTGCGCAGATAGGTGCCGCGATATGTATAATCGGTACAATCCGGGTCATAACGGGTATAACCGGTGACCATCATTGGGATAGCATAGAGATGAGCCGGAATGTCATTGCTGGATTTTGGCGGAGTGTAAGCAGGCTTACGGGGAACGGGGTTGTTTTGCTGCCGGGTTCCTTTGAAGTTTTTTAGTGCGCTCAAGGTTTTTACACCGACAATACCGTCGGCGAGTAACCCCGCTTCTTGCTGAAACAGCTTGACTGCCTGCAGTGTTTGGTAGCCGAATATGCCATCCGCTTTTCCTGTCAGGTATTCGGCTTTAATCAGGTATCGCTGTACTGTAGTGACCTGGCTGTTTTGCATTCCTAACTTTACTAAGGTAACCGTTTGATTGTTTGGCGGTTTAGGCTGTGCGGGAGTATTCTTCGGGCTTCCCTTAAAAATACCATTAATTATGTTGACTAAGAAAAAACCGGCATGAGCGGGAGTTGGCTGGGAAATGGAAACATAGGAGATAAGGAGCATCAGAATAACTGTCTTTTTTAGCATCTGGCTTACTTCCTTTACTGATAAAGTTGCTTAGTTGAGTGCAGAAGCTGGAAGCAGATTGGTAAGCCACAACTCGGGCTACATTTATGTTATCGCAGGATCTGCCGGTCAAATTAAATAAAACCGGAGCAAAACAAGGCTGTTTTGCTCCGGTAATTTGTGGAAAGAGTATGTTTTCTTAATTTGAATTATTGCGGTAGATTAAGGTAACGAATTGGTTTAATAGGGCAAGAGCGGACTTTTTTGCCGAATCAAGGTGCTTGTGAGTTACTTGGTAGCAAACTCTGGGGGGCGGTGGATCAGTTAAACTCTGGATAACAAATTTATCTGTTTGGGCTAGGGAATTGGCGATTGATCTTGGAACGATCGACCACTGCTGGGCATTCCACATAAGAGAAAAGATCAGTGCCGCCGAATCAATCTGCAAGTTGGCTGGCGTGAAAGCATTCCACCAGCGGTCATGCCATAGCTGATACGCTGGCCCCCAACTGAAAAACAGCTGGTTCCTGCAGTCTAATTCCAAGGGCGAGATGACCGCAGAGGGAGAGCGTTCTGCGGTATTAAGCCGGACTAATACCATTTCATCCACATAGAAAGGCTCAACTATCATGCCTGGAGCCACTCTTTCTGCTTTTACGAAGGCAACATCGACTTCCCTTTTCTCTACGCTTTCATAAGACTCCATCGTATGCTGCGTTCGAATCTTCAAGCGAATAGAAGGGCACTGCTGGCTTATCATCCGATACAATGGTGGCAGTACATATACACTCAGGCTGTCGGCAGCGCCTATTGCTAAACTGGTTTGGGGGCCACGGCTCTGTAAAACCTCAACTTCTTGTTTTAGCAAGCTCCAGCGTTCTGCTAAGACAGCAAAGCTTTCGCCAAACGGAGTCAAGTGAATGGTTTGAATCCCCTTCCGGCGCTCAATGAGCGTCGCGCCCATTTCACGTTCAAGTACCTGTAAGCGATAACTCACCGTTGACTGAGAAAGATGCAGTAGTTCGGCTGCGTTTGTTAAGCTGCGGGTTTGTACAATCGCGAGAAATGCTTCCATACCCAATACATCCACTTGTCATCACCTCCTGAAATATCGAATTATTAGCTATTTTATTGCAAATCTTTGCGTTTTACTAACCTGGCGTTCGTATATTAAAATTAGCTTGAAGGAAGCGCTTTTCTTGAGAGGGGACAAAAGATGACTGGTTTTGCACTTCTGCTTGTAGTGGTAGCTGCATTTTGCCATGCAGCGTGGAATCTGTTAGCTAAAAAAGTTTGCGGAGGTACGGCATTTATCTGGATTTTTGCCAGTTTATCGGCAGTCATCTATTTTCCTTTGGCTTTGTGGATTGTACTGGTGGAAAAACCGTCTATCAGCCCAATGCATCTTGCATTGATAGCAGGCAGTGCTGCACTCCATTCGGTGTATTTCATTTTACTTGATAAAGGGTACCGCTTTGGGGATCTTTCGGTCATCTATCCTCTGGCCAGAGGGACCGGTCCGCTCCTATCTATCTTGACGGCGATTTTCTTTTTGGAAGAACATCCGACCCCGCTTGCTTTGGCAGGAGCTGCTTTTATCGGGATCGGCATACTTGTCATTACAGGTAATCCTTTCAGTCAAAAAGCCTCAGGTGCACAAAAATCGATTATTTATGCCTTGTTTTGTGGTGCTGCCATTGCCGGATATACAGTTGTAGATAAAGTTGCTGTTAGTACCTATTTGCTGCCACCGTTATTGATGGATTGGTCTACAAATTTAGGCCGGGTGCTGCTGCTCACGCCGTATTCTATAAAGAACTGGGCGAAAGTCAAAGAACAGTGGGCTGCTCATAAAAAAGAAGCGCTGGGAGTGGCAATATTGTCGCCATTAGCCTATATTCTTGTCTTAACAGCAATGGTCTTCAGCCCTGTGAGTTATATTGCTCCTGCCCGGGAGGTCAGCATATTGATCGGGGCTATTCTTGGTGCCAAGCTGTTGTCAGAAAGTGATGCTAAACTCAGACTGGCCGGTGCAGGAACCATGATGATTGGATTAGTTGCCTTGGCTATTGGCTAATGATTTTAAAATAAATAGCTTCTTGTTTTCTCTCGATTCTCAGCTAATTGGAGAAGGGAGGATTGGAAATGGAGATGCTTTTCTTTTTTATCGTTGCAATTTTCTTGGCAAAGACAAATGAAAAATAATAGATGAAAAAACGTAGACTTTTAGTCTGCGTTTTTCTTTTCTATCAGCTAAAGCTATTTAAAGAACTCAATAAAATGCGATCCTGCTGCAGAGAGGGGGTGCTTTTTTGACCAGAGAACAGCAGTTGTTGTTTTAAGGTAAGGCCCTCGTAATTTATGAAAAGTTAAGGATGATCCCGGCAGAATATCCACAGCTGATTCGGGAACAATGGCAACGCCTAAGCCCAGATTGGCCCATAGCAATAATAGGGTAATATCATCGCTGGTGCAGAGCAAGGAGGGCTCAAGGCCTTGCTGACGGCAGTGCTCGACAATTGTTGGTGCGGCATGGCGGTGGTGAGCCAGCAGGGGTTTGTCGGCCAGTTGGCTGATTTCCAGGGGCTCTGTACAGGCGGGCAGCATAGCCGGGAGTGCTGCTGCTACCATATCTTCTTCCGGCAATAAAATATAATCATACTGCTCGTAGTCAACGGGCGTGCGAACAATACCAATTTCAATAATTCCCACGTTGAGCAGTTCAAGGATTTTTAACGTTTCTCCCTGGCGAACATGAAAAGTAACTTTAGGATATTGCTGATGAAATTTTTGAATGAGTCCAGGCAGCAGCGATCCGGCCGAAGACGGGATGGTTCCAATCATTAACCGGCCGCTGATTCCGGCTGTTGATTCCTGCAAATCATTGAGAGTTACTTTTTTTAATTCCATCATTTGCTCGGCCCTGTTACGCAGTATGTTGCCAGCTTCTGTTAAGCGGATATGTTTTTTGCCGCGTTCAAAGAGCTGAACGCCTAGCTCTTTTTCGAGTAGAATTAGCTGCTGGCTGAGCGGAGGCTGCGTCACATGCAGCCGTTGCGCCGCTTTGGTTATTTGGCCTTCTTCCGCAACCGCCAGAAAATACTTCAATTGACGGAAATCCATAGTAGTCCTTCTTTCTATCATTCGAAAAAGATATAGATAACAAACAAAAATGATATTTTTATTATAATTAAGATCTTGATATAATTCTAATGAAAGCTAGTGCAGGTGTCAATCATTACGGAGCCGTTTAGAAGATGAATTGTCAGTTATTTTATAATTTTCAATAAATAACGATCGAAGGATGAGCTGCTTTTAACTATTCTTATTTAGTCGAAAAAAATATATATAGCAATCGAAATAGATATTTTTAATATGTTGGATTTTTTGGTATAATCGTAACGGAAGAAAAAACAAGTGCATAACGTCTGCGGTACAGAGAGATTGTCTGAAAAGGGTTTTAAATTTCAGTTATTTTGAAATATTCCGACTTGTTGCTGTGCCGTACAAAAAAGACTAGCTTGTTAGGTGGCTGGTGGCGATTTAGCCCTCGGTTTTATTATAGAAAAAGAGAGGTGATTTCAATGAGCTTAAAAATTCACATGAATCGCTGTAAAGGGTGTGGCATCTGTGTGGAGTTCTGCCCTAAAAAGGTTCTAACCGTAAATCAACTGGAAAAAGTAGAAATTGTGAATGAAAAAGACTGCATCAAATGCCGCCAGTGTGAGATGCGCTGTCCTGATTTTGCCATCTTCGTACAAAAATAGCAAAGGAGTGAATTCGATGTCTTACGAAACAAAACTTATGCAAGGTAACCAAGCGGTAGCCGAAGGTGCCATTGCTGCCGGTGTTACTTTTTTTGGCGGCTATCCCATAACTCCTTCTACTGAAGTGGCTGAATCTCTTGCCAAGGCATTACCAGCTATTGGTGGTAAATTTATTCAGATGGAAGACGAAATCGCCGGTATCGGCGTAATTATCGGTGCTGCCCTTACGGGGAAAAAGGTTATGACAGCAACCAGCGGTCCTGGTTTTTCTTTAAAGCAAGAGCTGCTAGGGTATGCCTGTATTGCCGAAATTCCTATGGTAATCGTTAATGTACAGCGCGTGGGTCCTTCGACCGGACAACCAACTGCACCTGCTCAGGGTGATGTGATGCAAGCCCGCTGGGGAACACATGGTGATCATCCGATCATTGCCCTTACTCCCGGCAGTGTTCCTGAATGTTTTGATCTTACTATCAAGGCTTATGAGTTCTCTGAAAAATATCGCATTCCGGTAATCTTATTACTTGATGAGATTATTGGACACATGCGCGAACGCATTGATCTTCCTACGTCTTATGATAAAATTGCAAAACCCCAGCGTAAGCTTCCTTCCGTATCGCCTGAAGAGTTCCGCGCATACAAACCTGATGCGGATCTTATTCCACCAATGGCTCCATTCGGAACAGGCTATCGTTGGCATGTAACCGGACTGGTGCATGATGAATTCGGCTTCCCTGATGGTTCACCGGCTGCTACGCAGGCCTGCCTGGATCGGCTCCATGCAAAAATCAATAACAATCTGGAAGACATCGTTCTCTATGAGGAATACCTGATGGAGGATGCTGAGGTTGCTGTTCTTGCTTACGGTGGAACAGCCCGGACGGCTTATGCCGCAGTTGATGCTGCACGTGAGAAAGGGATAAAAGTTGGCTTGTTCCGTCCTATTACGATGTGGCCTTTCCCTGAAAAACAGGTCAAGGCGCTTGCCGAGAAAGTAAAGCACCTTATTGTTGCAGAAATGAACTTCGGTCAGTATGTGATTGAAGTTGAACGGGCTGTAGCTGGTAAAATTCCAGTAACACTTCATGCAAAGTACAATAGTGAGGCCATTACACCGAACGAACTGCTGGCTGCTATTGAAAAATGCAGATAAATAACGGTAAGGAGGAAGCTTAGTATATGGAAATGGAACAAATAATTGATAAATATTTTCGCGCGGGCCGGCTGCCTCATATCTGGTGTCCCGGCTGTGGCAATGGAATTGTAACCGGTGCCATCGTCAAAGCAATCGATAAGCTTGCCCTGGATAAAGACGGCATAGCCGTTGTATCGGGGATTGGGTGCTCCAGCCGTGCATCGGGTTACCTTGATTTTAATACAGTCCATTCGGCCCATGGCCGTGCGCTGCCGGTTGCAACCGGCATAAAACTGGCCGAACCACGGCTTAAAGTTATCGTAGTAACAGGTGATGGTGATGCTACGGCTATCGGCGGTAATCATTTTATCCATGCTGCCCGCCGCAACATTGATCTAACTGTAGTGCTCTACAACAATAACATTTACGGAATGACCGGGGGTCAATATTCGCCGCTTACTCCTACCAACTCAAAAGCAACGACAGCTCCCTTTGGGACAGTTGACCGCGCTTTTGATGTAACGGAACTGGCGAAAGGAGCCGGAGCTACATTTGTTGCCCGAGCAACCACCTATCATACGCCAACGCTGGTTGATGTCATTACCCAGGGTATTCAGCATGAAGGCTTCAGCATTATTGAAGCAATCACCGCTTGTCCGATTTCTTACGGGCGCCAGAACAAAATGGGCGCTGCGCCGAATATGATGAAATGGCAAAAGGATAACGGCGTAATGCTGGCAGCCTATGAAAAAATGAGCGACGAACAAAAAGAGGGAAAATTCCCGATTGGCGTTCTCTATAAGAAAACTGCTCCTGAATACACGGCAGAATATGAAAAAGTCATTGCCCGTGCCCAGAAAGGAGCGAAATAGCATGCAACAGCTAAGATTATCAGGAACAGGCGGACAGGGTCTTATTCTCGGCGGTATTATTCTTGCGGAAGCAGCGCTTATGGACGGTAAGAATGCGATCCAGTCCCAATCGTATGGTCCTGAAGCCCGGGGTGGATCAAGTAAATCAGAAGTGTTGATTTCGGATAAGGTGATTCGTTACCCTAAGATTACTGTACCGAACGTTGTATTGGCGATGAGTCAGGAAGCCTGTAAGAAATACACCGTTGATTTGCCGGAAGAAGGTATTCTGATTACAGACAGCTTGTTCGTAGAAAAGCTGCCTGAAAAGAAATACAGTAAAGTCTATGAACTGCCTATTACCCATACGGCCCAAGAGGAACTGGGGAAAGCCTTGTTTGCCAATATTATTGCGCTTGGCGCCATTGCTAAAATTACGGGGGTTGTCACTGTTGAGTCACTGACAAAGGCCGTATTATCCAAAGTGCCGAAGGGAACAGAAGCGATTAATGAAAAAGCTCTGCAGTTAGGCATGGACATGGTAAAGTAACAACAAATCAATAGTGAAGCAAACTAAAGGCTGCAGAGTTTATGGCTCTGCAGCCTTTAATTTTGTTTCGCCTGCCGCATGTTATTTCAAAATAAGCTCGCTGCCTGGCAGAATCAAATACATGGGAACACAAATCTTGTGAACCGGAGCAGACAACATCTTCATGTCTTTTTCCAGTTTGTGAAAATCAAGCGCTTCATAGAACTCAACGGCATCAGGCAGGGAGAAAAGCGTAACAAGTTGTACACCGGCTATTTTTCTTATTTTAATAATGTCTTGAAGAGTATGTTTGATGATTGCCTGACCGATGCCTTTAAACCGATAGCGGTCATCAACGCATAAAACAGCTATTTCGACACACGGACAAAGGCTGAATATTTTTTCGCCTTTCATTTTTAGGGCAGAGCACTTAGTTGAACAATATGCGACTAGGTTATTGTCTTGTTTATCAAAAAACATGGTTGTCGCAGTATTGCCTGTCTCTTCATAGGTAAATGCATCTGATTTTAAAAATTGTAATAGCTGTGCATTGGTCGATTGAAACGTAGCAATTTGTTTTTCATATTTTCGGGATAAGGGTTTAGAGGTTAACACAATAGACCGGTTTAGTGCGTCTATGCGGATGGGATAAGAAAGAAAATCGGGATTGTCCGGTATTTGAAAACTAGTACTGCCGTTATTCGTTCTGAAGGAGGAGATGGCTTGAATCTGGGTACAGTCCAGTAATTGACCGGGAATCGCCGTCATTTCACAAAGCTCTTGACCAGTCAGCAATTTGCTCCCAGCCATTGAATCACCGCCTGTTCATCTATCTAGTCTCTTATATCATATGCGGGCGCTGCTTCAGTGGATCGGAGTATATGCAGTTCTAGAGAAAAAGCTTTACCTTGTTTCGATTGTTGTGTATTATAATATTAAAAAATTGGAAATGAAGGAAAATTGCTATGAATAATAATGATATCAAAATAATTGAACGTTTGATGACACATGGGCGAACCACCTGGGCCGAATTAGGGGCTTTGCTAGGCTTGTCAGCTCCTGCTGCAGCCGATCGCGTGCACAGGCTGGAAGAAAACGGGGTAATAAAAGGGTATTCGGCATTGATCAATCCGGAAGAGATTGGCTGCGGCCTGGCTGCCATAATCGCGATAACCTTAGAGCAGGCAGAAGTGAAACCTGATTTTATCCACTTAATGATGAATTTGGCAGAGGTACTGGAGTGCCATCACATTGCGGGAGCAGAAGACTATATAATCAAGGTCCGCTGCTCCGGTACCCGCGATTTGGAGCGCTTAATCAGTGAGGAAATAAAATCCCTGCCTGGAGTAAAAACAAGAACAACCGTAATTTTATCTACGGTAAAGGAAACTCCCATATTGCCAATCAAGACTGAAGGAAGGTAGTCGTTATGGAACTTTCTATGTTTGCCAAGGGTATCGTACTGGGACTTTCCATAGCGGCTCCCGTAGGGTCGATAGGGGTACTTTGCATTCGCCGCACGTTGTCGAAGGGGATGCTTAACGGTTTTGTGTCCGGTCTGGGAACCGCAACAGCCGATGCCTTATATGGCTGCATTGCCGCTTTTGGCGTGACGGCAGTGTCCGCCTTTCTCCTGGAACAGCAATTTTATCTGCGGTTGCTTGGCGGCGCATTCTTGCTGTATTTAGGCTGCAGCACATTTTTTTCAGTTCCGGCTGAAACAACTGGGACAACCGGAAATAAGGGGCTTGCGGGTGCTTATGTTTCCGCTTTTTGTTTAACGGTGACCAATCCAATGACCATTCTTTCTTTTGCGGCCATTTTTGCTGGCTTAGGAATCGGAACAACCGGTGGTAACTATGTATTGGCAGGCATGTTAGTGTTCGGCGTATTTGTGGGCTCGTTGCTTTGGTGGCTTTTTCTGAGTGGAATGGTAAATATGCTTCGCACGTCGCTTGACCAGAGAAGCATGGGTTGGATTAACCGGTTGTCCGGAGCTTGCATAGCCGGGTTTGGTTTGTGGAGTCTCTTTAACTGCTGATTTCTTCTTCCAGAATGGTTGCTTCGAAGTAATTAATTGATCTGCGCAAGTTATTGGCAATATCGCGGTTGATTTCACCGCTTTCAAAAAGAGCCTGCACTTCATTCCGTTCAATTTGAATGGCTTTTAGCTGCAGTTCTTTTTTTTGTTTTTCCAGCAGCTCTTTCCCTTGGGGATACTGGGCTTGCATACTTAACCGCTCAATAGACTTATAGTAATTGTTGATCAGCTCAGTAGAAGCCTGCTTTGTATCTTCGCTGATATGCTCGCGGATGGCTGCAATTGCAGCCTTGGACATGCGAATTCTGGCAAAGCGCATCTCCTGGATTTTTGTTTTAAGGTTTTTCTTTTTGTGTGATGTTAATTGTGCCATAAGCCGTTTTAGTAAGGAAGTGATTAGAAAAAGATTTAGTTTCATCTGATTTGATAATGCAGCTTCTATTTCTTTAATATGCTTTTGCAGATGATACGCCGTATCCTCAGAAATTTGTCCTGTTTCCAGCAGGTGTTCCGTTTCGGCTTGCTCTGCCCTGAGGCAGATCATACGCAAGTTTGCTTCCGTTGCCCGTGCCTTTAGTGCAGACGAGTTCTCTTTTTGGAGCGGCATGTGGTAGAGTTTTTCATAGCGGGAAATGACTGACAGCGTAGCAGTTTTGTTTTCGTAGTTCATTTCTTCTTTTAATACATTCATTACTGATCCGATCACCTTTTTGTGGGCAAGGTATTCGATTGAAGCATGATCGGGAGAATCCAGCTTTGTGTGCTTGGCTGCGAGAAGCGGCAGGAGAATGCTTGCAGCAATCAGTGTGAACAGAATGACGCCTGCTGCGAGAAAGATAATCAAAGAGCGTTCTGGAAAGGCACTGCCGTCCTGCAAAACAAACGGAATAGAAAATGCACCTGCAAGTGTCAGTGTGCCTCGCACGCCGGATATGGTGATTAAGATGACTGAATGCATGTGAGGCAGTGGTTCATCCTTCTCTTCAGATATCCACCGTTCTTTGAGGAATACATAATTCCAGATAAAGCGCAGTGTAAGCAAACACAGTGAAATGACGACAATATAAGCAATAACATCCGTATTGCTTATGGTAGCATCACGGAATATGACGGTAGTAACAGCGGGGATTTGCAAGCCTAGGATTAAAAAAACAGTACCGTTAAGAATGAACAAAACCACCGACCAGGTGCTTGTTGATACTACCTGCAATTTGGCCATTACAGATTCAGAGTGATCCCGCTCAACGGCATGGGTAATGCCGCCGGCAACTACAGCTAAAATTCCTGATACGCCAATTTCTTCTGCAGCCATATACAGGATAAAGGGGGTTAGCAGCAAGATGAGCATATGCATGGTTACATCTTCCATACCTGACCGGCGAATAAACATGCGCAGCCGTATTAAAAGGTAGGAAAGTATTACTCCGCATGCCAGCCCGCCCAGCGCGATTACGGTGAAACTGCTTGCAGCCTGAAACAAGGAAAAAAAGCCGGTTACAGTTGCTGCAACGGCAAATTTAAAAGCAACCAGACCGGAAGCATCATTCATCAAGGCTTCTCCCTCAAGAAGATGCATGAGGCTTTTCGGCAGGGCGCTTCGTCCCGCCAAGGCGCCTACAGCAACGGCGTCAGTAGGTGATAAAATAGCAGCTAAGGCAAAAGCTGCCGCAAGTGGAATAGAAGGAATCATCCAATGTATGACATAGCCCATAATAAATACCGTAACAAATACCAGACCTAAGGCCAGCAAAATAATTGGCAGCCGCAAATTCCATAGTTGTTCTCTTGGCATCCTCTTTCCGTCATTGAATAAGAGGGGAGCAATAAATAATACAAAAAATAGTTCGGGATTTAACGGCAAGTGTATACCGGAAGGCAGATAGGCAATGCCAACGCCTAATACAATTTGAATCAACGGTACAGGGACAAAGGGAATAAAGCGGTTTAAGATCATGGACAGGCCGATCAATCCCAGGAGAACTAATACAATGAGAAATAATTCCATAAATATTCGTTCGACCTCCCCTAAAGAGCAGTAATAGTACTTAGTATTAACAAATTTAGTTTAGAGAATGCCTCCACTCTTTTTGCATCGTGCCGGTAAATAGCCAATATGATACAATAGCAGGGAGGTGGTAGTATGACGGGTAAGGGAACTAGTGAAGACGTGCGGTTTTATCGCGATAAGCATTTACCGTTTTTTGAGTTAAAACAATGCAATACAGGCGAGCTTTCTTATCGCAAACATACCCATGAAGAATATTCCGTTGGAATCGTTGAACAAGGAAAAAGCTTCTTTTGGTATGGTGGCAGGACTGCAATACTCTCTCCTAAGACCGTCGTTTTTTTGCCTCCCGATTTCATTCATTCCTGTAATCCTTTTGATCCCGGACAGTGGGCTTATTCGATGCTTTTCGTTAATGCCGCATGGGTTCAGGGATTCATGGATAGTCATGGCAGCTATCTGTTTGATGAGCCTATCGTTAAAGAAGCTCCAGAAAACGGGACTTTTACGGAAACAAACGAGCTGGTAGAAGTGCTGAGCACACATGCAATTCCCCTGGAGAAAGAAGCAAGAATAGCAGCCTTTTTTGAGCGGCATTTAACAGGTTGGCGGGCAAGTCACAATTCTGGTGCCAGTCTTGAGCAGCCTAAGCTTAAGCTGATAAGAGAGTATTTGCAGAGTTGCTTTTTAGAGAAGATTACGCTTGACCAATTGGAGGAAGCTTCGGGCTTGAATAAGTTTCACATTATCAGGCTGTTTAAGGGTTTCTTTAAGATTCCTCCCCACACGTATCAGACCTTGCTGCGGGTAAATTATGCAAAAAAAGAACTGTGCAAACATAGGCCGCTGATTGAAGTTGCTCTTGCAGCCGGGTTTTATGATCAAAGTCATTTTACAAAAGTCTTCAAGGCTCATACGGGAGTAACGCCTGATAGTTATCAAAAGAATATATAAATTAGTTGCTGACATCTCAAAAGTGTCAGCAATTTTTTACAATACAGTGAGAACGGCATTTGTTATGCTAGGTCAAAAAAGGTGGTAAGTTTCAAAATGAAAATTGTTATGGTCATAAACAGAGAATTGCCGTTAGGGTTAATCGCTAATACTGCTGCGGTTTTAGGAATCAGTCTGGGGAAAATGTTTCAGGGCAATATTGTCGGCTGCGATATTCAGGATGCCGATGGCAATGTTCATGCAGGGATTACAACTAAAACGATTCCGCTGCTTACAGGTACGAAGGAGCAGATAAAAGGGCTGCGCGATATAATGGCTGCCGACAATTATTCGGATGTAACAGTCATTGATTTTAGTGAAATTGCCCAAAAATGCCGGGACTATGAAAGCTATGTAGATATACTTTCAAGCTGTAGGACTTCACAGCTTTACTATTTGGGAATCTGTCTCTACGGTCCGGCTAAAAAAGTGAGTAAATTGACTGGCAGCTTAAGCTTGCTGAGATAAATAAAACCCTGCCGGCATTTGGCAGGGTTTTATTTATCTCAGGATACGAGAGTCAGTTTCCTGATGAAATATCTGAAAAGTTACGAAAATTAGCCTCGTTATGGAGGATTTCACCAAAAATCCGGGGAAAACAGT